>PMZC01000300.1 GCA_003170555.1 Deltaproteobacteria bacterium | reverse complement strand
CGACCACGCCGCCGATGCGGTCGGTGCGCGGGCTGCGGCTGATGACGTCGACCACGCCGCCGAGCGCCTGGCCGTATCTGACGCCGAAGCCGCCCGGGTAATAGACGATGTCGCCGATCAGTTCCGAATTGATCGTCGAGATGGCCTCGCCGAAATGGAACAGTTGCGGAATGGGGAACTCGTTGAACAGGTACGCCGAGTTTTCCGGGCTCGTGCCGCGGATGACCAGCCCGCTCGGATCGCCGAAGCCGCCCGGCCCGATCGCCGCGACGCCCGGCATGTTCTGCACGACGCGGATCACGTCGTTGTTCGCGCCCGGCACGCCGGTCAATTCGCGGTTGCTGATGGCCTCGCGCGAGGTTTGCTCGGTCTCTCGCCGGCTCGTCACTACGACTTCGTCCAGCCAATAGGCGGTCCGCGTGACGTAGCATTTCAGCTTGGTCGTCTGCGACGCTTTGACGACGACGGTCTGCGATTGTTTCTTGATCGCGTCTTCCTCGACCGTGAGCGTATAGGACCCGGGCGGCACGTTGTCGAACCGGAAACGCCCTTGCGCGTCGGTCGTCGCCGTGCGGTCCGCCCCGATCAGCTTCACGGTCGCCGACGCCACCGGTTCGCGGACGCCCTCGATGAGCACCTGGCCTTCGATCGCGCCGAATGCGGGGGCGGGCGGCGGCGAATTTTCGGCGTGCGCCGGGAAGGACAACCCGCAGGCCGCCAGCGCCAGAAGCAGCGCGAACAAGCGCCACGGCGCGCGGCCCCGGAGATCCGCTCTCGTCATCTCGCTGAACTTCCTCATCACCATCGACGCAGGCGGGGGCGCCTACGCTCCATCTCGTGTGGCACAGCCGGCCCCGGCTGTGATTTGGTAGGGGCGACCCATGGGTCGCCCGCAATGGGCGAGGCATGCCTCGCCCCTACGACAAGACGTAACCCTACTCGCACGGCGCGCTGACGTCGTTGTTCGGCGCGGGGACGATCGCGTGGCCGGTCGCCACGATGTTGCGGAAGAAGCACGTGTATTGGTAGCGCGGCGCGTTTTGTTCGAACGCGACGAAATGCCCGTCGGCCGATCCGGCGGCTTGATACTGCAACACCACGCCGGTGAAGCGCTGCCCCGCCACGGTGAGATTGCCTTCGGCCGGCAGCGAAACCTGTCCGCGTCCGGACAACGCCTGGAGCGTCGCGATCGTGTCGGGAATAATCTCGTCGCCCGCGAGGTCCACCCCCGCCGCGATTTCCATCGCCGTGATGCGCTCGGCCGGCACGGCGCTGTCGGGATCGCCGGCGATGAGCAGCACATCCTTTGACGTCGCGGACGCCAGCGGCGCGCCGATCCAATGCGGATCGAAGTTCGCGGCCTCGCTGGTGTCGGTCGCCGTTTCGAACAGCGTGGTCAGCGGATGATACGCATTGAAGTCGTGTGCGCCGAGCAGCCNNCCGTCGATCAGGTCGTCAATCGTTGACGCGCCTCCGCCGGACAACATGCCCGCGCGGAAGCCCGGTTCGACCGCGAGCACGAGATGGCCGATCGCCGCGCCCGTGCCGTGGCCCCAGAAGAAGAACTGACTCGGGTCGAAGGTGAACGCGCTCGCGCCGCCCGGATCGGCCAGCGGGGCCAGCGTCGGATCGAGCTGCAAAATGCGGGCGAGTTTGATCAGGTAGGTGTACTCGACCGCCGCCTGCCGCACGTTGTCGGTGAACGCCGCGAGGTTGTACGGGTTGTGAAACTCGATGCCGGTTGCGCTGTTCAGCGGATGGCGCGGGCCGGTCAGCGGCGCTTCGATGCCCAGGCAACTGATGCCGCGTTGCGCGAACAGCTTGCCCGGTCCTTCGCCCGGATCGTGCGCCGACGTGGGCGAGCGGTCGAATATCTCGGTGTACGATCCGCCCTGTCCCGGCGAATAGAACAGCAGCGGCCAGCCGCCCGCGGGCATCGTGCTTTTCGGAATCGAGACGGCGAAACGCACCTTCTGCCACCACACCAGAATCGGATTGCCGTTCGCGTCGAAGTGAATGCGCCCGCCGGAGGTCCAGTAGACCGGCGAGCCGTCCTGGAAGATCGGCATGCGGAACCAGCCTTCGATGACGTAGTAGTCGGCGTACTCGGCGATCATGGTGATGAAGGTGGCCTCGGGGTCGGCCAGCGCGTTGACCGTGTTGCGCAGCGCGACCATCTGCTTGACCGGCTGGGCCGTGCGAAACGCGGTGGCGACGGCGATGGTTTCGGGGTCGATCCCCGTGTCATTCAAGAAAGTCGAGAGTTTGGCGAAGGCCGGCGCGTCGAGCGCGGTGAAGTCACCCGAGGCCCACTGGCCCTGCAAGGCGGCGGCGAAGGTCGGGTTGACCGCCAGCGGACGGCCGTTCAAATCGCCCAACGCGCGCAGCACCACCGCCGCGTAGAGTTCGCCTTCGGCCAACGCGACGCCCTGGAAAGGCAGCAGCGCCAACAAGAAGCGCTGATGATAGCCGTCCATATCGGGCTGCCAGTACGCGGTGATCGGCACGCGCTCGCCGTAATGCGCGCTGCCCGTTTCGATGTTCACCAGAAACACGGTGCTGTCCGGCTGCAGCGAATCGGCCCACGCCGGCGGCAGATTGTCCGGGGCGATCGCGCCGTCGAAACGAAAGAACACCGCCGCGTTGCGCGAGAAGCCGATCGTCATCTCGTTGGCCTGCGAGATGTACATCGCGCCGAGAAAAGCGTTGTCCTCATTCGACATGCGGTCGAAGCGGATCGTGCCGTCGGCCCGGCGCATGTGTTCGATGGGGAACGGCGCGTCGAACAAGCCCGCGTCATCGTTCACGTAGAAGTACGCGCTGACCAACGGCGGCGCCGCGGCCGGCTCGCTGACGCCCTGCGGTTTCTCGCAAGCGACGAGCAGAAAAACGAAGACGAGCAAGGAACACGCGATGAACTTCGGAAAACGCATGTTGAACTCCATCGAACCGTTACGACCAACTACGTAGGGGTTGGGGATTGGGGATTGGGGATTAGGGATTAGCGACGGATGAGCCGCGAGCGGCTTCGCACTAAACACTAATCACTAGCCACTATCCAAAACCATGAAGATTCTGGTTGCCAACCTCGGCTCGACGAG
>PMZC01000321.1 GCA_003170555.1 Deltaproteobacteria bacterium | reverse complement strand
TTCCCGGCCTTCCTTTTTGATGGCCCGCTCGAGCTTCTTGATATCCATGTTTCCTTTGAACGGAACCGTGCTCTGCGTCTTCAGCGCGTCGTCGGTGTAGATTTCGAGACAGCAAGCCTCGCGCAGTTCGATGTGACCCTTGGTCGTCGTGAAGTGATAATTGGTCGGGACCGTGTCGCCGGCCTTCGCGAAGACCTTCACCAGCAGGTGCTCCGCCGCGCGTCCCTGGTGGACGTTCATCACGTACTTGTAGCCGAGCACGTTTTTGACCTCGTCCGCGAACTCGTAGAAGGTTTCGCTGCCGGCGTAGGCGTCGTCGGCGCGCAGGAACTCCGCGAACTGGTTGTCGCTCATCGCGTTNNTTGACGCCGCTGTCGGTCAGCATGTCGAGAAAAACGTCCCGCGTGCGCAGCAGGAACGTGTTGTAGCCCGCTTCCTTGATGGCCTTCAGCCGCCCTTTCGCCGGCGTCAGGTTCAGCTTCTGAACCATGCGATTCTTGTACATCTCGACCGGAATCGTTCTCCCGTCGGAAAGCTTAATTTCCATAGGCGCACTCCTCGCGGTGTATTTTGTTGAAGTCGGAGAATATTGCGGCTACCGGCCCGCGACTGTCAAGGCAGAAAGTGGTTTGCTGGTCTTTGTCAGCCGCCCAGCCGCTCGAAGCGGGCCTGGAAGAAGCGCAGGTAGGGCGGCTCGAAGATCATTTTCAGGCCGACGGCCTGGGTGCGCTTTTCGTACAGGTCGATGACCGACTCGGCGGTGATGTCCATGTGCGCCTGGGTGTACACGCGGCGCGGGATCGTCAGCCGCACCAGTTCGAGTTTCGGGTATTCGTGATCGCCGGTTTCTTTGTTGCGCCCGGCCGAGACGACGCCGCGCTCCATCGCCCGCACGCCGGATTCGACGTAGAGGTCCGCCGCCAGCGCCTGCGCCGGAAACTGATTCTGCGGGAGGTGCGCGTAGAAGCGTTTGGCGTCGAGGAACACCGCGTGGCCGCCGATCGGCACGACGATGGGCACGCCCTCTTCGAGCAGCTTCTGGCCGAGGTACTCGACCTGGCCCACGCGCGCGCGGATGTGGTCGTCGTGCACGGCCTCGCGAATGCCGCGCGCCAGCGCTTCCATGTCGCGGCCGGCCATGCCGCCGTAGGTGTGCAGGCCTTCGTAGACCACCACCATGTTCACCGCCTGCTGGTAGAAGTCGTCGTCGTTCATCGCCAGGAAGCCGCCGATGTTCACCAGGTGATCTTTCTTGCTGCTCATCGTGCAGCCGTCGGAATACGACGACATCTCGCGCAGAATTTCGGCGACCGACTTGTCGCGATAACCCGGCTCGCGCTGCTGGATGAAATAGGCGTTCTCGACGTTGCGCGTGGCGTCGAACATCACCTTGATGCCGAGCGGCCGGCACAATTCGTACACCGCGCGGAAGTTGGCCATGCTCACCGGCTGGCCGCCGGCCATGTTCACGCAGCCGGCGAAGCTGATGTACGGAATGTGCGCCGCGCCGGCCTGGTCGATCCAGTGCTTCAGCTTATCCAGATCGATGTTGCCCTTGAACGGGTGCTCGCTCAGCGGATCGTGCGCCTCGTCGATGATCACGTCGACGAATTTGCCGCCCGCCAGTTCCTGATGCAGGCGGGTGGTGGTGAAGTACATGTTGCCGGGGATGATGTCGCCCGGCTTGATCAGGCACTTGCTCATGATGTGTTCGGCGCCGCGGCCCTGGTGCGTCGGCACGACGTGTTGGTAGCCATACACGTCGCGGATGGCTTCCTCCATGTGATAGAAGTTTTTACTGCCGGCGTAGGCCTCGTCGCCGAGCATCATGCCGGCCCACTGCCAATCGCTCATCGCGCTGGTGCCGGAATCGGTGAGCAGGTCGATGTACACGTCCTCGCTCTTGAGCAGGAACGTGTTGAACCCGGCTTCCTTGATCGCTTGTTCGCGGAATTCGCGCGTGGTCATCTTGATCGGTTCGACGACTTTGATCTTGAACGGCTCGGCCCAACTGCGGCGCTTCAACATGATGGGATGCTCCTGTCGCGGAAAGATATTTTTGCGTGAATTAAAATCAAGTTCGCGGCCTCTTCACCCACCCCTAATCGAGCGCGGTGAATGTAGCGTAGGGTTGTCAGAGACGCAAGTGGTCTGGGGCTTTGTCTGCGAAATCGATCTTTTCGTTGGGCTTACTTGCGCACCTTGCCAGCAATCCGCTTAGACGGAAATTGTAGCGTCGTTTGCTCTGTCGCAACGTCCCCACTCGAAAATGTTTGACCAAATGCGCTGAGAATCTGATTGCGGCGGTCGATATCCCACGGCGCTTCGAAACGAAATTTTGCCCCATCCAAGTAGGTTTTGCTAACCTCAAATGCGAGCCAGCGTCGGCCCAAATTTTCCGCGACTTCGCCGGTGGTGCAGGAACCGGCGAAAGGATCCAACACTACGTCATTCGGGTCAGTTAGAAATTCAACAAAAAAAGCCGGAAGTTGCGCGGGGAAACGAGCGGGGTGCGGTTTCACGCCCATTTCTCCGCAGCGAGTCAGGTAATGTCCGTTGGCGTCGTTGTTCCCGAGGCTCAACATGTTTCCCGGAATGCTGCCGCCGCGGTCGCCGAATTTCGCCGTAATCGTGTGACCGCTCGGCCGTTGCTTTGGTTTGTACCCCCGTTGTAACAGCCGCAACATGTCTGGGGAATAAGGCTGAAGCACCTTGCGATTATCCGCCTTGGGAAAAGGTTCTTTGGATAACCACCATACCATCTCAACCGCGTCTTTTACGCGTATTCTTCTAACCGTCACCCATTCGGCGGGCGCGGGCAGTTTTGCCGGATTGTGCCAAAAGAATTCTTGGGCCAGATGAAACCCGCATTCTTTCACCAAGCGAAGAGCAATTTCGAAATGACATAGCGCGCGGGTCGGCTGGCGCGGGGTCCAACTACCCCCGATATTGAGAACGAATGAACCGGTCGGCTTAAGGACACGGCGAAAGTCGGAAGCGAAGCCGAGCAGCCAATCCACATACTTGTCCTGGTCGACGTTGCCATATTCCTTTTTGAAGAATAGTGCGTAAGGCGGCGACGTAAGAATCAAGTCCACCGAATTGTCGGTCACGTTATTGATCAGCTCTTTGGCATCGCCTAGGTATGCCGCGCCAAGCGCTGAAGTTACATACGGTTTTAGTGCGGAGGAAAAGAGTTTTTCCGATGGTTGCTTGCTCGTCACGAGCGATCCTTTATCGCGTCCAGCAGTGCGCCTCGCCATGGAGGTTCTGGGGCGCGAGGGACCGTTTGCATGATTTCCAGCAGACGTTGGTTATCCGGCCTGGTCTCCAACCTGTTAACCGCGATGTGCAGAAACTCCCAACTACCGGTGCGATTAAACAAACATGCGGAGAGGACGTCGAATTGGTCGTTACCGTAAGCTCTACTGTTGCTCCCGTCCTTCGAATTGCGAGTTTTCTGTAACTCAACCCGAATACGCCCGTCGGGGTTTTCGCGGGGGGTTAGGCTGCGAACATTTTTACATTGAATTGAAATTGGCTTTCCGCCCACCTCGACGATGAAGTCCGGTGCATTGTCTCGATCAAGCCAATCGAGGTTCCGGATCAACCCCAAACGCTGCAGCCTGGCTAGTTCTTTATGAAGCATCCATTCAGCCAACTTTCCCTTGACGTCGACCTTGGCGCGAAACCCATGGCCGACGGCTTCGATTATATCGTTGGCGGTCACTTGCCACTCGTCGAGCAGCGCCGGTCTTTCGAAGGTCAATAGCTCGCCGGTCGTTGCTCCCAAGGCGCGCGCGATTTCGTTGAGCACGACCAGCGAAACGTTTTGTTGTCCTCGCTCAATTCTACCTATATAGGTGAAATGGCGACGACAGCGCGCCGCAAGTTCCTCTTGCGACCAGCCCTTAGTTCGACGCGCCTCGCGAACGTGTATCCCCAACAAGCGTAAAAGCGTATCGGCCTGCATGTTTGTAAAGATCACCTACTGTGCTGAATAAGTCTAGAGATTATAAGTCTTACCTGTCAAGGCGAAAATAGAGAAATATGTTTTGCGCGGCGGTCGTTTTCGAGCGACTTTTGTCCGGTCTTTCCAACACGGCGGGCCGTTGGTAGAATCCGCTCGGTCTAAACAAGGAGTGTGAAGCATGAGCGAAAAGACATTGGACAGGGCCGCGGCGCAGCGGCAAAAAGCGGTCGACCTGGCGATGACGCAAATCGAGCGGCAGTTCGGCAAGGGCTCCATCATGCGTTTGGGCGACGAGGCGCCGAAGGCGCTGGTGCCCGCGGTGAGCACCGGCTCGATCGGGTTGGACATGGCCCTGGGCGTCGGCGGTTTGCCGCGCGGACGCGTCGTCGAAATCTTCGGCCCGGAGGCGTCGGGCAAGACCACCCTCGCGCTGCACGCGATCGCGCAGGCCCAGGCGTCGGGCGGGATCGCGGCGTTCATCGACGCCGAACACGCGCTCGATCCGCTTTACGCGCGCAAGCTCGGCGTGAAAGTGGACGACCTGCTCATGTCGCAACCCGACACCGGCGAGCAGGCGCTGGAAATCTGCGAGGTGCTCGTGCGGTCGGGCGCGATCGACGTGATCGTCATCGACTCGGTCGCGGCGCTGGTGCCGAAGGCGGAGATCGAGGGCGAGATGGGCGATCAGCACGTCGGCCTGCAGGCCCGGCTGATGAGCCAGGCGCTGCGCAAGCTGACCGGCATTCTGAGCAAGAGCAGCACGATGCTGATCTTCATCAACCAGATTCGCATGAAGATCGGCGTCATGTTCGGCAATCCGGAAACCACGCCCGGCGGCAACGCGCTGAAGTTCTACAGCTCGATCCGCCTCGACATCCGCCGCATCAGCCCGATCAAGGTGGGGCAGGAGATCATCGGCAACCGTACGCGCGTGAAGGTGGTGAAGAACAAGTGCGCGCCGCCGTTCCGCCAGGCGGAGTTCGACATTCTGTTCGGCGAAGGCATCAGCCAGAGCGGCGAGCTGGTCGACCTCGGCGCCGACCTCGGGCTGCTGGACAAAACCGGTACGTGGTACAGCTACGGCGAAACGCGCATCGGCCAGGGCCGCGAGAACGCTCGCCACTTTCTGCTGTCCAATCCCGACATCTCCGTCGCGCTGCGCGAGAAGATCATGACCACCGCCAAGCCGGTCGTCGCCACGCCGGGCGAGGAAGCGGCGGAGGAATAAGCCATGGCCGACGCGCCGCCCAATATCGATCTGCATCGTCTGCTCAAGGCGGCGGTGGACTCCGGCGCCTCGGACGTCCATCTCAAGCCGGGCAAGCCGCCGGTGTTTCGCGTCAACGGCGCGTTGCACGTGCTGACCAAGCATCCGCCGCTCACGGCGCAGGACATGAGCGCCATCGCCCGCCTGGTGTTGGATGACCGGCAGATCGAGCGCTACAAACAGAACCACCAGATCGACCTGGCGTACAGCGTGACCGGCCTCGGCCGCTTCCGCCTCAACGTCTATCAGCAGCGCGGCACGCTGGCCTTTGCGTTCCGCGTCATTCCGTACAAGGTGCAGTCGTTCGTCGAACTGCACATGCCGCCGATTCTGGAAAAAATCTGCCAGGAACGGCGCGGCATGGTGCTGGTCACCGGCGCCACCGGTTCGGGCAAGTCGACGACGCTGGCGGCGATGATCGACTACATCAACAACCTGCGCACCGAGCACATCATCACCATCGAGGACCCGATCGAGTTTCTGCTGCGCGACAAGCTGAGCCTGATCAGCCAGCGGGAGATCGGCTTCGACACGGAGGACTTCGCCTCGGCGCTGCGTTCGGCGATGCGGCAGGACCCCGACGTGATTCTGGTCGGCGAAATGCGCGACCTCGAGACGATCAACACCGCGCTGATGGCCGCCGAGACCGGCCACCTCGTCTTCTCCACGCTGCACACCACCGACGTGATGGAGACGATCAACCGCGTGCTCAGCTTTTATCAGGCGCATCAGCAGGACCAGGTTCGTCATCAGATGGCGGCGGCGCTCAAGGCCATCGTCTGCCAGCGCCTGATCGCCCGCGCCGACGGCAAAGGCCGCGTGCCGGCGGTCGAAGTCTTGGTCACCAACGCGCGCGTGCGCGAGGCGATTCGCGAATACAAGAAGACGCCCGACATCCCGGACATCATGCGCCAGAGCTTCACCACCTACGGGATGCAGTCGTTCGACATGAGCCTGATCAGCCTGGTGCAACAGAATCTGGTCACCGTCGAGGAAGCGCTCGAAAACGCCACCAACCGCGGCGACCTCGCGCTGCGGATGAAGGGCGTCTCCGGCTCCGACGAAGCGACCTACACCGAATACAAAGAGGGCGACCAAACCAAGAAGAAGCCCGGCGGCGGCGGCGGCGCGGGCACGGGCGGCGCCTTCGACGATTTGCTCGAACGCTTCTCCGGATAAGTGCGCGTGCGTTATCTCCAACCCATTGTGCTTTCCATGCGCCCGCGGCAGTGGGTGAAGAACTTCATGATCTTCCCCGCGCTGCTGTTCTCGGGCCACATGATCGAGCCGCTCAACGTCGCGGTTTGCGTGGGCGGATTCATCGTGTTCTGCCTGCTCACCGGCGCGGTCTATCTTTACAACGACCTCGCCGACGTCGACCGCGACCGCGCCCACCCGATCAAGCGCCTGCGGCCGATTCCCTCGGGCGCGCTGCCGATGGCCATCGCGCGCAAGGCGTTCACGCGCCTGATCGTGCTCGCCTTCGTCGGCGCGTTCGCGCTCAATCTGCTGTCGACCAAAGTGGGCTTCGACTTCGCGGCGGTCTGCCTGATCTACCTCGTGCTGCAAATCGCTTACTCCAAAGCGCTCAAGCACGTGGTGATCCTCGACGTGATGTGCATCGCGCTCGGCTTCGTGCTGCGGGTGCTGGCGGGCAGCGCGCTGCTCGACGTGCCGGCGAGCTTTTGGGTGATCTGCTGCACGACGCTGCTGGCGCTGTTCCTCGGTTTCGGCAAACGGCGTCACGAACTGACGCTGCTGGTCGAAGGCGCGTCGAACCACCGCCGCATTCTCGACGAATACAGCACCACGTTCCTCGACCAGATGATCGCGCTGGTCACCGCGGCGACGGTGATCGCCTACAGCCTGTACACCATGAGCGAGGAAACGGCCGCGCACCTCGGCCGCGGCGCGGTCTACCTGCCGCTGACCATCCCCTTCGTCATCTACGGCATCTTCCGCTACCTGTACCTGGTGCACGGCAAAGAACAAGGCGGCGGCAGCCCGACCAAAACGCTGCTCACTGATGCGCCGATCCTGCTCAACATCGGCCTCTGGTTCGCCACGGTGGTGGTGATTCTCTACTTCGTGCCGCGCTGACCTCGCGTTCTCGGGATTCAAGATGTGCGAAGTGTTTTGACGACGCGACCTCGCCGCCTATAATGACCCCGACATCGTCGACGATTCCCCGCGGGGTTTTCAACAATGGAACGGACCAGGCGAGCCAAACTCTCCATCTTGTTTTGGGTCATCGTCCTGGCCATGCTGTTCCTGCTGTATCACCAGCAAACAAAGCCGGCGGTCACCGGCGAGCCGTTCAACGCCGCCTGCCGCGATCCGTTGGCGGGTGTGGCCGGAAACTTGGACGACGCGCGGTTCTCGCTGACCCCGAACAAGGCGGATATCCCGGCCGGCGCGACGGTGATTCTGCGTCTTCCGGGCGTGGATTTCGCCGACGAGTTGGTTTCGCAGTTGAAGCCGAAGGTCACAGCAGTCTTGGACGGCCAGCCGGCGCGCGTCGATGACGGCGACAGCTTCGCCGGCTGCCCTTCGCCGTCGCGGACGCTTTACGACGCGCCGATCCGCATCGAACGAACGTGGGCGACCGGCCGGCGCTTGGACATTTCGGTGATCGGTTATCGGCTGCCGAATCGCGCGGTGAAAAATCTGCCGGTCCAATTTTTTCTGGCGAGCGGCAGTCCGCCAACGCGCAAACTCGTCGCCGAATTTCACGGCGTGGTGTCGGCGGATCGCACCGTCGCGGCGCTGGTCGATGTCCCGACGATCGTTCGCGAAGGTTCGTCAATTCCGCTGCGCGTTTCGACCGTGGATCAATTCGGCAACCCGAGCCGGCCGCCCGGCAAACCGTTGTTCATTGAACTCGATGGGCAAAAACTCGCTTCGCCGGAGATCGCGCTGGACGGCGAGGGACGCGGGGCCGTGGAGATTCCGCCTCCGGCTGCCGGCGTGCATCGGTTCTCTCTGTTCTTCGGCGACAAAGAACTGGGGCGCTCGGGCCCGTGCCTCGTGAGCAAGGAGTCGCCTTCCACCAACTACTATTGGGGCGACCTGCACAGCCACACCTATTTTTCCGACGGGTTCACCACGGCAAATCCGGCCGACGCCTTCGCCTACGCCAACGACACGGCCCATCTCGATTTCGCCGCGGTGACCGATCACGCGGAAGCGGTGTGGGGCTGCGCGATGAGTCCCGCACGCTGGAGCTTCATCGAAGAGGCCGGTCGGCGGGCGAACGTCCCGGGCAAGTTCATCACGTTGTTGGGCTACGAATGGACCGGCGCGTTTGTCTTCGGCGGGCATTGGCCGGTCTTCGACGGGCATGCGCACGTCCTGTTTCCGGATGGCGGGAAACCGTGCCGGGCGGACACCGACGAATGCAACAGCTTCGACAAGCTGCTCGCCAAGATGGCGCCGTATCATCCGCTCGTCATTCGCCACCACGTTTGCGTCAAGTGGGCGCCGGCGACTTTTCCCGCGCAGCCGAGCGCCGAGATGCCCGTCTTGGAAATCGCGTCGAGCCACGGCAGTTGCGAATGTCCGACGTGCCCCGGCCTGATTCCGGACCGCGTCAATTCCGCCGAAAACTATATTCAAACCGCGCTGCTCACCGGCGTGCACTACGGGCTGGTCGGCGGCAGCGACAACCACCACGCGATGCCGGGCGCGCGCTCTTTCGCTGGCATGAAAAAATTTACGATGAACGCGGGCGGATTGACCTGCATCCTCGCCGGGCGTCTATCGCGCGAAGAGGTGTTCCAGGCGCTGCGCGAACGGCGGTGCTACGCCACGACCTCGGCGCGAATTTTTCTGGACTTCCATCTCGCCGACGCGGCGATGGGACAGGTTTTGCCGCGACCGGCGCGAGTCGAAGGAACATTCATCGTTCATGGCGTGGATCGTCTCGCGGAGGTCGTCATCTGGCGCGGGGACATTGACCGGAAAACATTTTCGATCATTCACTCGGTCTCGGTCGACGGGCTTGATGCGGCCGGCGCGTGGCGCGACCCGTCGCCGCCCAAACGCGGTTTGTACTATCTGCGGGCCCGCCAGACCGACGGCGAAATGGCGTGGTCCAGCCCCATCTGGATCGAGTGAAGTCCGTCGTTTCGTTGACAAGGCCGATCAATCATTGTTGTATGTCGAGGTTCGATGAATGGGGTCGTTCGATCCACCGGGGCCGATTTCATGATGACCGCCGTTGAGCCGCCGCCTGCGTTGAGCCCGCTTCTTTTCCGGACGCCGTTTTGAAAATCGGGTTGATCAATCCCGGCAATCCCGCGCGCAAAATCCTGGGCGGTTACAACCGGGCGATGGAGCCGTTCGCGCCGCTGGGCCTGGCTTATCTCGCCGCCGCGCTGGGCCAGGCGGGGCACGAGGTCGTCGTCCACGACCAGTTTGCGGAGAAAATTCCGACCGCGGTCCTCGTCGATCGCCTGCACGACGAGCGGCTCGATTTGATCGGCGCCAGTTGTCTGACCCCCGACGCGCCCGACATCGCCGAATTGCGCGGCGCGTTGCGGGCGCGGGGCGTCGGCGCGCCGTTTGTTCTGGGCAACCTGCACGCGACGCTCTTCCATGACAAGCTGTTGGCCGACGGCTCGTGCGACTACGTGGTGCGCGGCGAGGGCGAGCAGGCGCTGGTCGAACTGGCGGGGCGGCTCGAGCAGCGCGCGCCGCTCGCTGATCTCGCGGGCGTCAGCTACGCCGGGCATCCGGCCGCCGAGTTGGCCGCGCCGCCGGATCTCGACGCGCTGCCGTTTCCGGCGTGGGAGAAGTTGGCGCTCGGCCGCTACATCGCGCCGCCGCTTTTTCGCACGGACGATATTCTGCTCGCGGTCCAGACCACGCGCGGCTGTCCTTTTGATTGTTACTTTTGCTGTCAAAACGCGATGACTCCGCGCGTGCGGATCAGGAAGCCGCGGAACGTGGGCGAGGAGATCGAGCGGAACTGGCGCGATTTCGGCGTCGATTTCTTCTGGTTCTCCGACGCCATCTTCCCGCTGCGCAAAGAATACGGACACGCGGTCGCCGACGAGTTGATTCGCCGCGGGCTGCCGGGCAAAGTTCGCTGGTACACCGAATGCCGCGTCGATTCGCTGGACGAGGAATTGCTCGTTCATTTGAAACAGGCCGGCCTGATGATGACCCTCTTCGGCTTTGAGGTCGGCGACCAGGCCGTGCTGAGCCGCATCAAACCCGGCGCCACGCTGGAGAAAGCCCGCGCGGCAATGCAGATGGCGAAGCGCGCCGGCCTGGCCAGCCTGGGCCTGTTCATCATCGGCCTGCCCGGCGAAACCGAGCAGACCATTTCGCGCACGATCGACTTCGCGCTCGAGCTCGACCCCGACTTCGCCAAGTTCAACCGCGCGATCCCGTATCCGGGCACGCCGTTTTACGACGAGTACAAAGACCGCATCCATCATGCGGACAGCTATCAGCTCTACAATCCGTGGAATGCGGCCCCTGACGGCGAACCGCTGTTCGCGCCGGAGGGCCTCAGCTACCGGCGCCTGGTCGCGTTGCAGAAAAAAGCGATGCGCCGATTTTATCTGCGGCCCGCCAAAGCGCTGCGGCTGATTTTTTCGGGGCGCATTTCGCTGCGGCACATGTTGCGCGGCGCGGTCGCATTGATCGAAGGATTGCTCGCCAAGGCCCGGTGACGATAGCAGGTCTTTGCGGATTATCGCTGAAGCGGCGCCCCTTGCGGTGGCAAACGGCGGTGTAACTCGGGCTGAAGCGTTGCGTCGGCCGAATAAAACCACGGCGGTTGATTTCGTTTCGCTAGATCTAAGACGTAAGCGCGGATGATGCGCAGGGCGTTCGCGTCCAGCGGGGCGGCGGATTTGTGCGCCATGCGATCCAACACCGACTCCCAGTCGCGCGGCGTCAGACGTTCGCTCAGGGTGTTCGTGGTGTGGCAGGCGCCGCAGGCCTGCAGCAGGCGTTCGCGATCGGTATGCGGACCGCACGCCAGCACCGGCGAAGGCGACGACTTCGCCGCCCGCGCCGCATCGCCCGGATGACAACGCAAGCAAGACGGCGCCTGGCTCACGACACGGCGGTGATGTCCCCACGCCACGATGCGCCGCGTTTCATCGACGCCGACGCGCGCCGACACGCGAGCGCGGCAGGTGTCGGCGAGATATGCGAACTCGAACGGCGAAAGCGGCGCGGCGGCGAGCGCCGGCAAGTCGTGACACGAACCACAGCGCGCGGCGACCAGCGTCCGCACCGGCGGCGTGAAAGCGTAGATCAGATAGGCCGCGATCGCTTTGATCTGCTCCGGCGAAAACGCCGCTGGGTTCTTCGCCGCCATGCGCTCGACCGTGAAGCGCCAGGCCCCCGGTTCTTTCTCCAGCGACCGCGGCCGCTCCAGGCTGTGGCAGACGCCGCAATGCGCCGTGAAGGCGGCCTCGCCTCGCCGCCCGTCGCCGCAAGAAGCGAACGCCAATGTCGACAGCAGGCAAATGACCAGCAGCCGCAGCTTCATGCCGGCGGCTCCCAGGCGAGAATCATGTTTTGGCGAATGACGATCTTGCGCGCGGCGTAGACCGGCCGGTCCGCTTCGTCGCGGCCTTCCAGAAACAGCGTCAGCTCCATCACGTCCGCCGTCGCCGTCGTACCGTCGGGCCGATAAAGGTCGAGGGGGTGGAACTGCCGCTGCAGGTCGGGCAGCGAAATCCGGTAACGAAACTCGCCGTTGCGCGGCGTCAGCTCGCCCTGGTCGAGAATGGCGCCGGTCGTCAGCAGGATGTAATGGAGGCGCGCCTCCTTGAGCGCACGCCGCGGCCGCGCCACGACGATCACCGGCGTGAGCGGATCGAAGTGCGGGCTCGGCGGCAGCTTCAAATCAAGCAGCGGCTCCGGGTTCGCGGGCAGCACGAACAACGGGAA
>PMZC01000157.1 GCA_003170555.1 Deltaproteobacteria bacterium | reverse complement strand
CGGGATTCGAACCCGCGACCCACAGCTTGGAAGGCTGTTGCTCTAGCCAACTGAGCTACTCCCGCCTGCTCGTGGATATGTCCAAGAGGTCTTCACCGCGGCGAAACCGATGCGCGCCGCGTCCCTCCGTCGTTTCTCTGGTCAAAGAAGCGGACTGGCCCGCGCCAACGGGCGCTATGTGATGGCGAGAGGTGGATTTGAACCACCGTAGGCTGCCGCCAGCGGATTTACAGTCCGCCCCCTTTGGCCACTCGGGTATCTCGCCGCGTGTTTTTTCGTCATGCAAAGAGCAGCCGGTGTGTAGCTGGCGAAGGGAATTGAACCCCCAACCGGCGCATTACAAATGCGCTGCTCTACCATTGAGCTACGCCAGCACACACGTGTCTCTTCTATTCCGAAGAGGCGCGTAATTTTAGCCGCGAAAAATCCTTTGTCAAGCCCTATTTGCGGAACATGGAATGGCATTTGCAGATAACCCCCGGGATTTCACTCCCGGGGCTGTCCACCACTGCCGTCAAGGCGTTCTTCCGCCGCGCAGCAAATACTCCGGGCTGATCTGCGCGTGCCAGACGGCGTAGTCGCCGGTGTACACGACGTGAATCCAGCCGTCCGGCGCGACGGCGATATCGATGCCCTGCGCGCCGTAGATCAGGCCGTGATCGAACGACTTGAACGTCCAGACGCCGTTATGGCGAAGGCCGATGGTCACGTCGACCCACTGGTCGCCGTATGGAATCGCGACCACCAAGTCGCCGTTATTAAGCGTCAATGCCATCGGGTAATCGAGTTCGAGTCCCTGGTCGCGAATGGTCTCCCTCGTCCAGTCGTGAAACGATCCCGTCGCCAGCATCGTCGCGGCGGCTTCCGAATAGATGATGTATTCCGCGCCGTCGGCATCCACCGCCAGGTCAGGTCCCCATCCGTGCTGTTCGCCCGGCGCGCCGCCGGCGACAAATTCCGCTTGCCATTTTCCGCCGGCGAGCCGCCAATATGTGAGAAAGCCTTGTTCGTAACCGTAATTGAACGAATGGAAATAGGCGATGTGCGGATCGGCGCCGTTGAAAACCAAAGCCGGACGGCAAAAGGTCGTCGCCGCGAACGAGGCCAATTGCCGCGCCGACCACTGGCTGTTTCGCGACGCGTAAACCAACTGGCCCATGCCGACCAGGCCCCACTGACTATTGCCGCAAGTGGCGATCGCCGGACTGCCGTCGGGGTCCAGCGCGATGGAGTTCTGCCAGTGTTTGATCACCTCATTCGGGTCGCTGGGCTGCGGAATGTCGACCGCCTCCGACGTCCAACTCCCGCTCGCGTCGGTATGGTAATAAAGTTTGTTCTCCTGCTCATCCCACGCGACCACGTGGGATTTCTGATTGGCGTCGAGCGCCAACGCCACGCCCATCCCTCGGCCCAACAACTGATCGGACCAATCGCCCCAGGCGCCGCGAGCGAGCCACGCGCGTGGGTAACTGCTCGGATCGTCCAACGCGAAAGCGATGCGGACCTCGCCGTCCGCGTCGATCGCCAACGCCGGGTTCCAGCGCGCGCCCGCCACCAACGACACCAATTGCGACGCCCAGCGGTTCTGCTCGTCTCGATACGCCAAAACGATGCTGCCCGCTACCGGATCAAAATCGTTCCCGGTAGTTCCAGTAGTGCACGCGATAACCGGTTGGCCCCTGTCGTCCGACGACAACTGTGCGCTTCCCGGTGTCTCTTGTTTCTGGGACGGCGGCTGAAAGACAGCGACGTTCCATCCGTCGGAATGGCGCGTTGCCAAAAGCAGCTCGAACATGGGGAAGTCTATCGCATTGTCTCGGCCAAGAACGTAAACGACACCGTCGTCCGCAATGCTGATGCCCAACGCACTGACATACGGTTTGTCAAAACCGACGATTTCGGAATTCCAAACGCCGCCAATGCGGCTCATGTAAACATGTTCTCCGCCGTCACCGTGCTCCGCCGCGCGACCGTACAGAAAATGAAGCGCGCCTTCGTGATCGAATGCGAAAAATACGTCCGTCAGCGACGAATTTACGTCGAGAATCGTATTGCTCCACTCCGCGGCTTGTTTTCTCGCATAGATCAATTGATCGTCTTTCGCGAAAGCCAAATCGACGGTCTGGTCTTGTTCCACCGCCAATGCGATACCTGTTTTGTCGTAATTCGCACTGGTCGCGACTTCTTCTATTTTCCACGACCCGTCGGCGTTCGTTCCGTATATCACGTTCGCGCGGTCGTCCGGCAAACCTACGTCGGTAAGTAAATACGCGAGGTGCACCGCGCCACTGTTATCCGCGGCGAGTTGAAAACTAGGCGAAACGTTGTAAGGATCAACACCAGTATATTCCGCCACAATCTCCGTGAACCACGCGCCTCCGCTATTGTTGGCATACATGATATTCGGGGTATTGCTGGACATATCGAGGTACGCCAAGTGTAACGTCCCGTCGTCGCCGACCGAAAGAGTCGGACTCGACGCGAAGTTCGCAATCATTTCCTTTGTTGTCACGCCACCGATTTGCGCGCGATAGACGAACAACGTTCTGCCCTTCACCGCCGGAAGTACAAACGTCCCATCCGCCATCTTTACCAAGCTTACACCGTCGTACCCCGGCCCTCCGCCCGCGATCATCTCGATCTTCAAATCGGGTTCGTCCACGACTGGAATCGATTCGAGGAACGACATATTCGGCGGAACGGCCTGTTTCACGTCATCGTCGGAAGCCGTGTCGTCGTCGATATCGTCATCGGATATGTTGTCATCGTCAGATAAGTCGTCGTCATTTTGGCTAACGTCATCATCAACGGCGCCTTGGCCGCCGGCGCGATGATCCGAGCACCCCGCCGCAAAGAACAAGAAGATGAGGCCGCCGGCAAGAAAGAGCGCAAAAACGTTGATCAACGATTCATGTTGAAACCGGTCGGCCAGGCTCCACATCGCCTGATGCTCCTGTCCATTTGTGATAATAATCTCTCCGGCGTGGACCGATGTCAATGACGAACCGCACGCACAGTTGATCTTTTAACCGAAACCTGTTAGCAGAGTTTTCCAGGCTGCGAAGCGGAGAAGAATGAAAGACCATCTGATTCAGTGCCCGCTCTGTCAGAACGAAATCCCGTTCGACCAGACGCAGTGCGCCTACTGCGGGGCGTTGCTGACGCCCGGGCCGTCGCGTGGCACGCCGATCCTCAAGGGCGTCATCTGCCTGAAATGCGGCGAGAAAAACTATAGTTACGACGAATGCGCCCATTGCGGCCACCCGTTCACCAAGGCCTGTCCGTCGTGCGGCGCGGACATGAAACTCAACGATTTGCAATGCCCGAAGTGCGGGCTGTCGGTGCGCAAATTCAGCGCGGCGCGGCGACGGGTGGACATCGCCAGCGCGCGGCGCCGCGTGAAACTGCCGGTCAACCTCGGCGAAAAATGGACCTACATCGTGCCGATCGGCATCGCCGTGCTCGTGGCGATCTGCGCCGCCCTCTTCGCGCTGTGCACGCCGCGCGAAAAAGCCAAGGCCGTCGGGGCGCCCAAGGCCGGCCAGATGCGCGGGGTCGACACCAACGGCGACGGCAAGGCCGAGCATTGGGATATCTACGGCGAAAGCGGCAAGGTCATCGAACGGCGTTTCGACGAAAACCACGACGGCAAGATCGAACGCATCGAATTCTACGACGAAACCGGCGTCATTCGCCGGGCGCAAGTCGACGAAAACGGCGACGGCAAGTACGAGAAGCTGGAGGCTTACGGCCCCACCGGCAAACTGCGCATCGCTTATTACTATCTCGGCGCCGATCCGCAGCGGCCGACGAAGTTGGAGATGTTCAGCGTCGACGGCAAACTGGTCGAGCAGTGGATCGACAACAACGGCGATTATATTTTCGATCAGTACAACCGCTGGGACGCGCACCAGCACCTGCTGATCGCGGGGGCTGATACCAAGAAGCAGGGCTTCATCGATCTCTACGTCGTCTATCGCGGGTCGAAGAAAGTCTTCCAGCGCTGGTACGATCTCAACGGCGACGGGGTGATTGAGAAAATCGAAACCTACAACGTCGACGGCGTGCGCGTCATCATCGAAGAAGACACCAACGGCGACGGGCTGATCGACAAGAAGGCCTTCTACGACGCGACGGGCACGCTGCGCTGGGAGCAATTCGACACCGACGGCGACGGCATTTTCGATACGTTCAAGTCGTACACCGAAACCGGCAAGTTCGCGCGGACCGGCGTGGACACGAACGGCGACTCGCGACCGGATTCGTGGCAATGAGCCCGACCATCTTCGATCAAGACCGCCCGCGCCATCCGATTCGCCTGGCGGTGATCATCGTACTGTCGCTTTACGCGCTTTCGGTGTTCGTGGCGCATGTCATCTATTGGACTTCGGGCGTACGGCGCGAGCGAGGCGATCCGCCGGAGTTTGAAACCGACCCGAGCTTTCCGGACCCGCGTGTGCTGCACCAGTCGGTGGTCGCGCTGACCGATTTCGCCGTGAAGGTCCCCTATCAGGCGGGCGTCTATGAGATCGTCGACGCGCTGCCGGCTGAGCTGACCGCGGCTTACCACGAGGCGATGGGCAAACGCGAAGCGCGCGTGGCCGTGTTCACGCGGTCGAAAATCAATCGGTGGCGATTGCTCACGCCCTTCCCCGGCTCGTGGCTGCTGCGCAACGATTTCGACTCCGAGAAGATGCTCGACATTTTGCGCACCGAACCTGCGCCCGGTGTGGCGGCTCACCTGATTTGCTGGCGCCTGATCGGCTGGACCGCCGCACGGCAAGTGCGCGAGCGCATCCTCGCGGAAGGCCGACCGGCGCGCCTGGTGCGACTGTGGATCGTGCGGGGCGAAAACCTCGCGGCGGTCGGCCGGGAATACGAAGAGCTCGAACGCGCCGGGCGCGTGGTGGCGATCACGGTTTTCACCGGCGGCCGCAGCGCCGATGTGCAACTCGCGTTCAATAATTCCGATCCGAGCTATCTCGCGCTGGTCGAGGCATACATCCACGCCGTCGATTTCGCCGGCATCCGCCAGGTGGACAACGAAAAGAGCCTGCAAGCGTGTGACAGTCTCGCCGGCAGCACGGTCGACGACTCGGCCATGCGCGTCTGCCGCGAACTCTTTCTCGTCGGGCAGTGGGCCAACGCGCCGAACAATCTCGAGGTCGCCGCGCGGCTCTATCGGGTTTACCAAGACAACAAGGTCGCCGACGGCCGGCGGATCATGCAGGATCGGCTGGGCCTGCTGCGTTACGAAGACCCAACGATGCGTCGCCTGTTGCAAAAGATCGAGAGCGACGTGGCTGCGCCGGAAGCCGCGGCGCCGCCCGCGCCGACTGCGGCTACTGAAGAAGCGAACGAAGGGACAGCTCCGCGATGAACGAACGGCGATTTGATGTCGCGGTGATCGGCGCCGGACCCGGCGGTTACGTCGCCGCCATTCGCGCCGCGCAAAACGGCCTCGCGACCGTGGTGATCGAAAAAGAAAACCTCGGCGGCGAATGCCTCAACCACGGCTGCATCCCGAGCAAGGCGTTGATCCACGCGGCTTCGTTATACGCCGAGTTGCCCGCGCTCGCCGCGATCGGCGTCACGGTCGAAGGCGCGAAAATCGATTGGCCCGCGGTCGTCGCCTGGAAAGACAAGGTGGTCAAGCGCCTGACGACCGGCGTCGCGAGCCTGCTCAAAGCCCTCGGCGTCGAAGTCATCAAAGGCACCGCCCGTTTTGCGGCGAGCGACCGCATCGAAGTCGCGACGAGCGACGGCGTCCAAAGCGTCGTCTTCAAAAACGCGATCATCGCCGTGGGCGCCGCGCCGATCAATCTGCCGCCCGTGCCCTGCGACGGAGAGATCATTCTTTCGCATCGCGAGTTGCTGGCGCTGACCGAAATCCCACCGCGACTCATCGTCATCGGCGGCGGTTACATCGGCCTCGAGCTCGGCATGGTGTTCGCGAAGGTCGGGTCCGCGGTCACCGTGGTGGAACTCACCGACGGCCTGTTGCCCGGTACGCCGCGCGACGCGGTGAAGGTGGTCGATCGCGTGCTGCGCCGATTGAAGATCAAAACGCTGGCGAAGACAAAAGCGGTCGGCTGCGAGTGCGCGGGTGACGTGGCGCGAATCACGGTAGATGACGAAGCCGGTGAGCATCGAGTGTTGGAGGCCGAAAAGGTGCTCGTCACCGTCGGGCGCCGGCCGGTCAATGACCAACTGGGCCTCGAAAACACGCGCGTCGAACTCGACCCGCGCGGCTTCATCCTGGTGAACGACCAGCGCCGCACGACCGACCCGAAGATTTACGCCGTCGGCGACGCGGTGGGCGGATTGCTGCTCGCGCATAAAGCCAGCGCCGAGGGTTTGGTCGCCGCCGACGCCATCGCCGGCAAGCCGGCCGCGTTCGCGCCGCGCGCCGTGCCGGCCGTCGCCTTTACCGATCCGGAAATCGCGATCGTCGGCTTGTCGGTCGAATCGGCGAAGCAACAGGGCGTCCATGCTGTAGAATCGACGTTCCCTTTCATCGCCCTCGGCCGCTCGCTCACGATGAACAGCACCGACGGCTACGTGAAATGGATTCACACGCCGGATGATCATGTCATCGTGGGCTGCGAGATCGTCGGCAAAGATGCATCGGCGCTGATCGGCGAAGCCGCCGTCGCCGTCGAGCAGCGACTGCGCTTGGAAGATATCGCCGGCGTGATTCATCCGCACCCAACGTTGACGGAAGCGTTGTCCGAAGCGGCGGAGGTCGGCCTCGGCCATCCCATCCATATCTCGAAGCGTTAATCTAGCGATTGGTTTGTTGCGGCGGCGGTTTGTTCAGCGGCTTCGGCCGCGTGAAGACCCACGACAACTGCGTGGTGCGGCCGGTGACGACCCAGACCCGCAGATTTTTTTCGAGCGCGCGGCCGGTCATCCCGACCACCAGATCGTGATAGGTCGGAAAGCGGCCATAGTCGCCGCTCGCGATCACGACGTCGGGTTTCAGGTCGGCGAGCTCTTTTTGGATCTTCGCCAGATAAGCAGCCGTCCAGACGCCCCGCTTCGTATGGCGCAAATCGTTGTAACTGACTTCATGAAAGGTCAGCACGTTCGGCTCGGGGATCGCCAACTCCGGAATGACCACCACTCCTTTTTGCGCGCGCACAAAACTGCGCAGCTCTTGCGCGACCCGCCAACGATCCGGCGGCGGGATTTGCCCGACGCCCCGACTCGAGGCGAGGAAGATCGCCGCGGCCGTCGCCAGCGGGATCAGCCACCGGCGCGGGTTGCGCAGCCAAGCGTAGTTGTGACGCTCCGCCGCCAACACGCGCGGAAGCAATAGGCACGATGCGATCGCGGTGGCGAGCGCGGCCGGCATGTTGGCGTTGAGATACCCGCCCGGAGGAAGCTGAAACAACAACGAGAGCGCGACGGAGGCAAACCAGAAACCAAGCCACGGGTCGGCGAGGATTTCTCGCCAGCGGCGCGCGTCGATCTTGCGCAGCAGAAAAAGAACGATAACCGCCAACGGGATGGCGAGATACCGGACGAGACGCAGGAAGAACATCGTCGCGCGCGGCCAACGCACGTAGAACCGCACGAACTTCATGGTCATCAGCCAAAACCAGCCGTGGGAGTCGCGATTCAAAAACCAAATCGAAGGAACCAACACCAGCGCGAAAGCCGCGACCAACGCGGCGGCGCCGCGATATTCCTTTCGCATCAGTTGGGCGAAGACGATCGGCGCGATGAAAGCCAGATGGTTCTGCTTGGTGAGGACCGAAGCGGCCAGCAACAACCCCGCCAACGCGCCGTATAAAATACCCGAACGATAGAAGGCCACGGCGTACGCCGCCAGCAGAAAGAACATCGCCAGCGAGTCGACGCGGTTGAGATCGAAGAAAAAACCGTTGAAGCCGAACGTGGCGAACCACAGCCCGGCCGCCACCAGACCAAGCAAACGATGCTTCGTTTCGCGGCGTACGATCCAATAAGCCAGAGCCGCCGTCGCGGTCGTCCCGAAAATAGACACCAACCGCCCGACCCAATAGACCGGCCCGGTCCAGCGATAGAGGAAACCGATGATCATGAAGTACAGCGGAAAGTAGGGCTGCGCGATGTGTTGGATGGAAGGCACGGTATAAAGCGGCAACCCCCGCGCCCAGCGCCAACCCATCTCGACGATCGTGCCTTCGAGCCATTCCAGATCCAACGGATAACGCAAACGCGAAAACGCGACGAAGAAAAACGCGGCCGCGGGCAGCAGAGCGATCAGGGTCGCCAGCGTGATCGACGAACCGTTTCTTTTGGCGATCGCGGCGTTTTGGTCCAACGTCTAATTCCCGATCTTGGCAGCCATCGAGCGCAGCACGTTTTTCGCATCGACGCAACCAAAAAGAAAGGGGCGGACCTCAGGCCCGCCCCCGCGTGACTTATGTGTGCGCTACAGCGAATTCCACCAGTCGGCGGGATCGAGGCTCGTCTGGCGCATCTTGATCTTCACCGGCAGCGGAATCGGAATCGTGATGTTGATGAGCGGAATCGTCAGATTCATCTTCATCGTCGCGTTGCTGGTGATGTCCGCCACCATCTTGCCGTCCGGGGTGAAGCTCAAGATACCGACGGCGTCGATGGCCAGGTTGTGATCCAACATGCTGTTGAACGTCGTGTTGTCCAACGTCATGTACGTGGCCATCTTGATGTTCATCTGCGGCTGGCCGGTCGTCGACAGCACCGTCGGCGCCAGGCCGATGGCGGTGAAGTCAATCAGGATGCGGCCCATCGGCCCGAAGAATCCGCTCGGCGGCGCGGCTTCGAGAGCCGAGGCCGCAAGCGGGTCGGCCATGGCGACCGCGTCGACCAGTTCCTTGAAGGTCAGCCCCGTGCTGGTCGCCCAGAGCTTGTTGCCCTCGACCATAATGATGTCCATGAACGGCTGGCCCTCGTTGTCGTATTCGAGGCCGCGCACGTACGAAACGATGTAGCCGTTGGAGTAGCTCTTGTTTTTGATGAGAAAGATCTTGAAGTAGTTGTTCGCCGGATCGGGTTCGGTTTCGGTGTTGTCGATGTAACCCGAACCGTCGCGATCCACCATCGGCTCGGCCCCGAGGATCAGTTGCTGCCATCCGTTCGCGCCGGCCGCGACGAAGTCGATCCAGATTTCCGTGACGCCCGGCGGACCGCCCGGCGTGTGATCGCGATCGAGATCCAACCCGACCCCGTCGTAGTTGGTGATCCGGTCGCTGAGAATGATGCGGTAATAGTGCCCCGCGATCAGCGGTTCATTCGGGTAGAACGTAAAGCGATACCAGTGGTTCACCAACGTACCCGGCACGTCGAGCTGTCCGGCGCTCAGATCGATGATCTTCAGCGTGTCGCCCAACACGATCGTGTTGGGGTCCATGACCTGGCTGAAGAAGATCTCGAACGGCAGGTGCCCCGGCGTGGCCGGCGTGAACGACGGGCTGGGGCTCGTCGAAAGCAACATCGGCGGCTCCGCGTCGGATTCGAGCGACCCCGTGGTGAAGAAAACCGATTTCGTGATGGTCGTGGCGTTGCCCTCGAGATCGGCCAGGCCCGAAATGATGTGCACGGCGTACGTCGTGTTCGCTTGCAGCGGAACGAGCGGCCGGACGATCACTTTCGCCGAGTTAACCAACACATCTTGCGGAATGGGCGCGCCGGCGGCCGTTTCCAGCCGAATGAACTGGCGTGCGGTGATCGGATCGACCGGCTCATCGAACAACAACATCATGTCGTCGGCGAGCCGCACTTCCTTCGCGCCGTTGAGCGGCCGGCTCAAGCGCAGCGACGGCGGCAGCACATCCGCCGGCTGATCGAGCACCTCCAGCGCATCGTGCATCTCCAGGCTCATGTTCGACGGCGTACGCTCGCCAAGGATGAAAATCTCGGCGGTGCCGGCCAACTGCATGATGAGGTGGCCGTTGTCAGGATCGACAGTGAGCTGGCCGAAGAGCTGCGTGCCGAGGATATCCTGCGTCATCATGACGTTGGTGTCGACGTTTTCGGTGACGATGGCGGAATCCATCGTCAGGGCGAGCATGACCGTCGCGCCGGGTACGATGCCGTTCAGATCAGATGAAGTCATGAAGCCCACGGCGTCGGTCATCAACTGGATCGTGATCGTGCCGGTTTCCACCCCCAGCGGAATCTTGCCGCCGAGCGTGGCGGGCAGCGAGGTGGCGTACAGCCGCTGGCCCTTGCGGATCACCAGCGGAATGATGTTCGGATGGCCGGTCGGCGAGCATTGTTCGACCTTCAACTGGCCGCTCATATAGACCGAGGATGAACCCAACAGATGGCTGTCTACGGTCATCGAGTTGGTCGGGTTGCCGGTGAGCGGCAGCGGCGGAAGCAGATCGGCGGAAGACTCTGACGGACACGAACTATGATTCGGGTCGCTGAACGTCGGGCAGTTTTCCGCGTAAATCGTCGCATGCGGATAGCTGCTTTTCACGTTGAACGTGTACGTGACGTCGTTGAGCATCCTCTCGCCGCCCGCGTCTTTCAGGTCCCCGGTGATGGTCAGCGTGTACTTGCCGGGCGTCAGGTCCTGCGCCGGATCGAAGACGATCTGCGAGGCGCGCGAGAACACCGTGCCTTCAATCAGGTTGCCCGCGTCGTCGGTGAACAACACGGTGTCGCCGTAAACGACCGAGCGCTGGTCCACCGGTTCGGAGAATGAAACGCGGAAGTTGCTGATGTCGTAGACCTGGTCGCTCGGGTCAGGGATGACCGACGTAACGGCCAGCGTTTTGCCGGCCTGCGGACGATCGGCCTCGGTGTCGAACGCGAAAGTGAAGCCGCCGGGGGGCGCCGAGGTCGTCGCGCCGTCCTTGCTGCGGATGTCCGACGAAACCGTCAGCTCGTAGTGACTGACCGGTTTGAGCGGCTGGGTCGGCTTGATGATCAGCGACGCGTCCTGCACCTGTACGGTGACCGGAACCGCGACCGCCGTACTATCTTCGCGCACCTCGCGCAGGCTGATCAGGTTAGCGGAGACGTTGGCTTCCAACGCCGCGTTGTAACGGACCGCCAAGCTGCCCGTGAGCGGGAACTCATGGTTGTCGTTCGGCGGATAGGTGTAGGTGATCGTAAACGGAACGACCGGTTGAAAAACCTCAAACGGCGTTTTGTACTTCGACTCGCAGCCCAGCGGCAGCAACAGCGTCAGTACGAGCGCCGCGGCCAACAGAAGAGTGATGATTCGTTTCATTATGATTCCCCTTCCGCCGCTAGAATCGCAGGGTCAACGAGAAGATGCCGCCGTTGAGCGTGCCCCGGCTGTCGAAATCTTGACCGTCTGAGGTCGTGAGCGTGGTCGGCACGAGATACTGAATGAAGTAGGCCGCGTCGAAGCTGATCGGCGTGGCCAGCAACGGGGCGTCGACCCAGGTGTAGCCGATGCCGACGCTGCCGATGTGCTTCGTGCTATCGAGAATCACGTTGCCGCTGGTGCCCGGCGTGACGACCGGCGTCTGATCGTAGCTGTAGCCGAGGCGCAGATTCAAACCCTGCAGCGGTTCGTACTCGAAACCGAGGTGCGGCACCCAGGTGTCGCGGAACTTGATCACGTAACCGTCGCGGGCCATGTCTTTCGTCTTGATTTCCGTGCTGAAGTCGCTCCAGCGATACCAGGCCACGTCCGCCGCGATGCGGAAGCTGTCCAGCACGCGCCAGTAAACGCCGCCGCTCACGCGATCGGGGTTGTAGTTGTCTTTGAAGTACAACGTCATCGGCAGATTGGCCAGCGGGCTGTTGCCGACCGTCGCCGTGGCCGAAACCACCATCGGGCCGAACGCGCCGCTGTTGCGGCCGTGCCAGGCGAAGCCGATGTCCACCGGTTTGAAATGCAGCAGGATCGACGCGACCGGCGCGATGGCCGTGTCGGTGTCGACTTCCAGGCCCTGGTGCGAGGTGTTGCCGGCCAGGTCGGTGTCGAGCGCCATATTGTTCCGGGCGTGCAAGGTGGTCAGCGCGCCGCCGCCCAGGAACAGCCAGTCGGTGATGCCGAAGCCCACCGTGAGGTTGAGCACGAACGAGGCTGTGCCGTAACGGTAGTAGTAGCCCTTACTCACCGGCTGGTCGTAGAAGCGGATGAACGCCTTGCCGTTGTCATCCAGGGCGATGTTCAAACCCAACGACAGCGGGAAGCTCGACTTGAACAAGCCGTTCAACTTCAGCGCGAAGTCGGTCTGAATCATCTTGTTGGGCGAGTCGAAGGTGAACTTCTCGCCGTTCGACGGTCCGCCGCGGAAGTTCGGGGCGGCATAGAGATAACTCAGCATGATCTGCGAATGATCGAGCAGCGGCATCGCGGCCGGGTTGAAGAATGCGCAGGACGCATCTCCACTCAGCGCGGTGTACGCGGCGCCCATACCAATGCCGCGGGCGCCGAAGCCGAAAGCGAACGGCGGCGAGCCGATCCCGGCGTAGGCGGCCAAGGGCAGCAGAACCATCGCGGCAGCCAGTGCGCAGATGAAAGCAAATCGTTTCACAACCTTCCTCCTTACCTGCATTGAATTACACAAAAAGTGGGATGTCGATTCGATAGATGTATGCACTTGTTTGTCGTCTCTTCTCACGTGTGAGCCTGTTCACCATGTCTGAACTTGAAAAAGGTACCATGTCCGTGGAAACGCTGTCAAACAGAAACCGCGCTTAAAACACGCCGATTTGGATCGAAAGTCTTGATTGCCCGGCGGGTTCGGGTAGACTGCCGCCATGGCCGACAAGTTTGTTCTGTGTCGTGACAAGGTGTTGCTCGTCGTCGATGTGCAAAACGACTTCTGTCCCGGCGGGGCGCTGCCGGTGCAGGGCGGCGACGAGATCATTCCCGTCGTCAATCGTCTGGCGCGGATCTTCTCGCACGTCATTCTCACCCAGGACTGGCACCCGCGCGGGCATTTGTCGTTCGCCTCGTCGCACGCCGGCAAGAAGCTCTACGACTCGGTGACGATGCCCTATGGCGCGCAGATTCTGTGGCCCGATCACTGCGTACCCGGTACGCCCGGCGCTGATTTTCACCCGGGCTTGAAGACTTCGCGCGCGGAACTGGTGCTGCGCAAAGGCTTCAACCGCGACATCGATTCTTATTCCGCGTTCTTCGAAAACGATCATCAAACCCCGACCGGCCTGGGCGGTTATCTGCAAGAGCGAAAGCTGTCGCGGCTGTTCCTCGCCGGGTTGGCCGCCGACTTTTGCGTGCTCTATTCCGCGCTCGACGCCCGCAAATCGGGATTCGAAGTGTACGTGATCGAAGACGCCGTGCGCGGCATCGACGTCGACGGCTCGCTGGCCGAGGCGTGGCGCCTGATGGACGAGGCCGGCGTGATCCGCGTGCGCGAAGCCGAGTTGACGCGCGAATAGCTAGGAGAGGCAGCCGCCGTGCACGAGCCCCCTTCCGCGCTGCTGACCGATCTCTACGAACTGACGATGCTGCGCGGCTACCACCGCCTCGGCATGCACCGGCGCGACACGTGTTTCGAAATGTTCTTCCGCCGGCCGCCGTTCAACGGAGGTTTCGCGGTCGCGGCCGGGCTGGAAGACGCGCTGCGTTTTCTGCAGCAACTTCATTTCGCCGAAGACGACCTCGCCTATCTCGCCGGGCTCGAGCTGTTTGACGATGAATTCCTCGACCACCTGCGCGCGTTTCGTTTCACCGGCGACATCTACGCGATACCGGAAGGCGAAATCGTTTTCCCCGGCGAACCGCTGCTGCGGGTGCACGGCGCGCTGGAGGAATGCCAGTTCATCGAGACGGCGCTGCTGACCATCGTGAATTTCCAAACGCTCGTCGCCACGAAAGCCGCGCGGGTTTGCGGCGCAGCCGGCGGCGACAACGTGCTGGAATTCGGCTTGCGCCGCGCGCAAGGACCCGACGGCGGACTGTCCGCCTCACGTGCGGCCTACCTCGGCGGCTGCGGCTCGACTTCGGATGTCGAAGCGGGGCGCCTCTGGGGCATCCCCGTCCGCGGCACGCACGCCCACTCGTGGGTGCTGGCCTTCCCGAACGAGCTCGACGCTTTCCGCGCCTTCGCCGAGGTCTATCCGCGCAACTGCATCTTGCTGGTGGACACGTTCGATACGCTGAGATCCGGCGTGCCCAACGCCATTCGCGTCGGTCGCGAAATGAAAGCGCGCGGCTGCCACCTGCTGGCGATCCGTTTGGACAGCGGCGATAGCGCCGGTCTGGCGATCGAGTCGCGGCGGATGCTCGACCAGGCGGGTTTGACTGAGGTGAAGATTCTTTGTTCGGGCGACTTGGACGAGTACGCGATTCAGGAGCTGAAAAGCAAGAAAGCGCCGATCGACATGTTCGGCGTCGGCACGCGGCTGGTCACCGCGCACGACGACCCTTCTCTTACCGGCGTATACAAGATGGCGGCGATGCGCGGCGCGGACGGCGCCTGGTCGGCGACGATGAAGCTGTCGGACGAGGATGCGAAGGCCACCCTGCCCGGCGTCAAACAGGTGTGGCGCGAATTCGAAGGCGGCGGAATGATGGTGCGTGACGTAGTCGAGTTGACGGATACCAATGACT
>PMZC01000329.1 GCA_003170555.1 Deltaproteobacteria bacterium | reverse complement strand
GCACTCCGCATTCCGCATTCCGCTATGGGCCGTCATTTGGGTTCGGAGTGGGGGTCGGTTTGGGTACGGGCCTCGGCGTCGGCGCGGGCGTCGGCGTGGTGCGCGTCACTTCGTCGCTGGTTTGCATTTGCGCCAAGTCGCGATAACGTTGGCCGTCCCAGCCGTAGACGTAGTTGTGGCCCAGCATGTTCGCGCTGAGGTCGTGGTAGCCGTTGGTGACGCTGTCCAGCCGCGTCGGCCGGCCGGGGATGGTGGCGATGTGCGTCCACTTGCCGTTTTGCCGTTGAAAGATTTCGTAGCTGTAGTAGCCCGCTTCATCGTAAGAACGGCGGTAGTTGGTCACCGCGATTTCGTTGACGCCGTCGTCGTTCAAATCAAGGAACCAGTATTCATAGTCGGAGCAATCGACGTCGCCCGGCCGCTGCCCGTAGAACGCGAAAACTTCCGGCGGCAGCACGCTGGTGCATTTTTTCGCCAGGACCGCGGCGGGCATGAGCAGAACGAGCGCGAGCAGGAACAGGAGCATGATCCGCGTGCGCATGTATTCCTCCGGCGGCCGCGCCTCCCACGCGCCGCGCTGTATCTAAATCATAACGATCAATTTTGAAGCGGGATAGGCGTCACCGCGACTCGGAAATTTGCGGCTCTTCGGCCGGCAGTATTCCCTTCTCGATGTAAATCGGGCGGATGGCCCGGCGCATCGCGGGAATGCGCGTGCTGAACCAAAGCGCGCCGGCGAGGCAGGCGACGCCGCTGATCAGCAGCGTGCGCGGCGTGCCGATTTTGTCCGCGAGCACCCCGGCCAGCGCCGAGCCGAACGGCGCCATACCCATGAACGCCATGGTGTAAAAGCTCATCACGCGCCCGCGCTTCTCGTCGCTGACGATCGTCTGCAGCACCGTGTTGCAGCTCGCCATCTGCGTCATCATCGCGAAGCCGACGACCATCAAAATCACAAACGACAGCCAGAAGATATTCGAGAACGAGAAAGCGGCGAGGGCCAGGCCGAAAGCGGTGGAGGCGAGAAAAATCATCCGGACCAGCCCCACCACGCTCTCCCGCGAGGCCAGAAAAAACGCCCCGCCGAGCGCGCCCACGCCCGTGGCGGCGGCGAGGAAGCCGAGGGTGTGCGCGCCGCCGTGCAGCACGTCCTTGGCGACGATCGGCAGCAGCACCACGTAGGGCATGCCCATCAGGCTGACCAGCGACAGCAGCAGCAGAATCGAGCGAATCGGCAGCGAGCCGAAGGCGTAGACGACCCCTTCCTTCAGTTCGTGCAGAATCGGCCGCCGGCTCGGCCGGATGTCGCGCCGGGGCATCCGCATCGCGAGCAGCGAATAGATCACCGCGATGTAGCTCAGCCCGTTGACCAGAAAACAAACGCCTTCGCCCGCGGTCGCGATCAGAATGCCGGCGATCGACGGCCCGATCAGCCGCGCGCCGTTGAACATGAACGAGTTGAGGGCGATGGCGTTACCCAGGTCTTCGCGGTTGTCGACCATCTCCACCACGAACGACTGCCGGGTGGGCACGTCGAAGCCGTTGATCAGCCCCAGCACCACGCTCAAGACCATGACCTGCCACACGGCGACCGTGCCGGTCAGCGCGAGGACGCCCAGCAGCAGCGCCTGCACCATCGAAAACACCTGGGTGATGACAATGATGCGGCGCTTGTTGAAGCGATCGGCCACCACCCCCGCGTAGGGCGCGATGAGAAACGTCGGCAGTTGCCCGAAGAAATTCACCATGCCCAGCCAAAGCGCCGAGCCGCTCAGGCGGTACACCAGCCAACTCACCGCGATGCGCTGCATCCACGTGCCGATCAGCGAGATGCCCTGCCCGGCGAAAAACAACCGGTAATTGCGCGAGCCCAGGGCGCGCATGGCGATCCGCAGTCGAGATCGCGCCGGGCCGTATTGATCGCTGGCCATCGTTGGTCCGCTCCTCAAGCGGCCAGACCTTAGCACAACATCAGCACCGGGTGAAGAAGTTCGGTAGATACGTTCCCCGCGATGATGGTCTTGCAAGAAATAGTCGACCATTCAACGGAAGACCTCGACGCCCGTGGAACGGGCGCTAGAAGTTAGCCCAGTATTTTCAATGCTGGGCGCTCCGGCCCCAGGGTTGAAAACCCTGGGCTATTTTCTATCGCCCCTGGCGGGGCGAGCGGCAAACGGTCGGGCCAAACTAGAAAGGTATATTGTTTTTTGCAAAACCATTAACGGTGGGACCAATCTTTCATACGATTTCGCTTATAGAACAAAAACACCGTTTCATTTAATAGCGCACGCCACAAACTGTACAAAAACAAAAGACCGGTATGGTTGACACCCTTTCGACCGCCGTTTAGTCTCGGTTTCCCTCGTTATGTTTGTGGTTCGATCAACGAAACGGGGTTCGAAATGAGGGTTCTGGAACTGAACGGCGCGTGGGAGCTGGCGCCGATTCCGTACGGCGGCGTCCGGCCCGACCAGGCGAACCGGTGGTACGCGATGGACGTGCCGGCGCACTGGCAGCAGCACGACGAGCTGCGCGACTACGCCGGCTACATGCTCTACCGCAAACGATTTTCCTACAAACCGAAAAAGGAAGAACGTTACCACCTGCTGCTGCCGGGCGTTTTTTATTGGTCGACCGTATTCTTCAACGGCCGGCGGCTGGGCAATAGCGAAGGCTATTTCACGCCGCAGCGCTACGACGTGACCGATCTGCTCGCCGAAGAAAACGAGCTGGTCGTCGAAGTCCATTGCCCCAACGAAAAGAACCGCAGCAACAAACGCATGATCACCGGCGTCTTTTCGCATTGGGACTGCCTCGACCCCACGACGAACCCCGGCGGCATCTGGCTCGCGCCCGAACTGCACGCCGCCGGCGCGGCGTATATCGAGTCGTGCCTGTTCCACACCGATGAATACGACCACGACTGCGCCACCGTGTCGGTGAAGGTTGACCTCACCGCCCACGAAGCGGCCAAATTGAAATGTGCGATCGAACTGGCGCCGGCCAACTTCGAGGGGCGAAGCTACACTTTCGAACGCGAACTCGAGCTCGACGCCGGCCGCAACAAACTCGTCTTCCAGTACCACTTGGAAGAGCCCGCGCTGTGGTGGACGCACGATCGCGGCCAGCCGAATCTGTATCGCCTTTCGCTCACGCTGCGCGACGGCCGCCGGGTGAGCGACGCCTTCGAAGACGAGGTCGGCATCCGCACCGTGCGCTTCGACAACTGGATTTGCTATCTCAACAATCAGCGGCTTTATCTGAAGGGCAATAACCAACCGCCGACCGACACGCGGATCGCGCGCGTGACCTACGACGACTGCGTGCGCGACATCGAGCTGTACAAAGCTTGCCATATGAACATCATTCGCGTACACGCACACGTCGATCATCCGCACTTCTATCGCGCGGCGGACCGCCTGGGCGTGCTGATCTGGCAGGACTTCCCGCTGCAGTGGAGTTACGCGCGCGAAATTCAAACCGTCGCCGAGCGAATGATCCGCGAAATGGTGCGGCTGCTGTACAACCACCCGTCCATCGCGCTGTGGTGCTGCCACAACGAACCGATTTACGTGCTCGACACCGCCGGCTCGGGCTGGTTGGATAAATACAAGACGATCTTCTCGCTGTTCTTCTGGTCGTGGGATCGCAACGTGCTCGATCCGATTTTGAAACGCGCCGTCGAGGAAACCGACCGCACCCGCTTTTGCAACAAGTGCTCGGGCGAGGTCGATCTGCCGTGGCAGCGCGGCGGCGATACGCATTTCTATTTCGGCTGGTATCGCGACCAGGGCAAGAGCTATTGGGATTTCGATCGCTTCGTCTGCCGCCTGCGGCCGAGCAACCTGCACTTCGTCACCGAATTCGGCGCGCAGAGCTTTCCCAATTTGAAGAACAGTGAAAAGTTCATGAATCCGGATCTTCGGCAGATCGACTGGCCGGAACTGGCGCGCCGCCACAGCCTGCAAATCGAGTTGATGGACCACTGGACCGGCTTGCAGCAGCCCGACCTCGCCACGCTGGTGGAAAAAAGCCAGCGCTACCAGATCGAACTCAACCGCTTTTACGTCGACCGCATCCGCCGGGTGAAGTACCAACCCAACGGCGGTGTGCTGCCGTTCATGTTCGTCGATCCGAACCCCGCCGTGCAGTGGTCGATTGTCGACTACTGGCGCGAACCGAAGCAGAGCTATTACGCGATGCGCGACGCGCTGCGGCCGGTTTACCCGTTCGTCGTGTTCGACCGCGACCGCCGCCCGTCGCTGGGCGCGCCGGTGCGGATGGATGTCTATCTGGTCAACGACACGCTGAACGACCTGGGCGAGGTGACGCTCGTCTTGACCATCACCGACGAAGCGGGCCGGCAGGTGGCGGAACATCACGCGAAGCAGGTCGTGGGGCCCGACGGCCCGGCGACGCATTTCCTGACGGTGTTCGAGTCGCCGGAAGCGCCGGGCGCTTACACGGTCACGCTGCGCATGGACCACGCCGGCGATCGCTTCGACAACGTATACAACTTCCGCGTGGAGTAACCAGTGGCTTTGAAACGCCGCAGTTTGATCTGGATCGTCCCGGCGGCGATCGTGCTGCTGCCGCTCCTCGCGGTCGCCCTCCTGAGTTGGACCTACCCGCTGCCGACGGGGACCGCGGTGATGGCGGTTTACCAGCATCTCCCGTCGTCCGTGCGCTATCAGCCGACGGCGTGGCGCCTGATGAACGCCTATGTTCGCGCCACGACCGACAAAGACCAACCGCGCGAAGTCGCCGAGGCGTTGCGGCAGCGCAAACGGCCGGACTATCTGGTGGTCGCGCTCGGCGATTCCGCCACCGCCGCCGCCAACGTGGATCCCGATGAACGCTGGACGTTTCAACTGCAGAAGATGATGCACTACCGGCTGCGAAAAACGGTGGAGGTGGTCAGCGCGGCCGTCTCCGGCGAGATCGCCCCGCTCGGTCTGAAGCGTTTGGAGCGCGACGTGCTGGCGCTCAAACCCGATCTGGTGATCGTCGGCTATCTGATCAACGACAGCCGCGTGTTCGGCACGGGGGCCGACGGCCAGGGCCAGACCATCGTCAGCTTCGACGAATACCTGCGCGCCATGCGCACGATCGTCGCCCGGGTCCGCGACACGCGCCGCACCGTGATGGTGTTCACCTGCCACCCGATCCAGTCCGGCTTCTTCGGCGTCGAACACCTGGACTGGGCGACGATTCAGGACATCGTGTTCACCGCGCGCGTGACCGCGCTCAAGGGCCTGGCCATGCAGTACAACGTCCCGCTGGCCGACACCTTCAACGCCATCGCCAAAAAGACGGACCAGGTCACGCTGTACGATGCGGACAACCTGCACTTGAACGCCGATGGACACCAATTGGTCGCCCGGCTGATTTTCGAAACCTGGGCGGAGAAGATTTATCCGAGCCTGACCGCGCCGCCCGCGCGGTAAACACGAGGCGCGCGATCGCCCGGCCCGCGCCGGGTTCGCCTCAACGTAGGGAGCAAACATGATTCGTCGATCCGTCGCCTTCGTTGCGCTGTTGTCCATGTTCCTCGTGCCGCTGCCCAAGGCGCGGGCGCAGGAGACCGCCGACAGCGCCCCGCCGCTGCTGTTGGCGCGCGCGTCCGGCCCGATTCTGTGGTACATCGACGATCCCGAAATGCGGCAGCGCATGGAGAACGACCTCGAGCTGCTGCGCCTGTGGAACGAAGCCGCCGCGGCCAAGCGCAAACGCAAGGCGCTGAGCCTCGCGCTGTTCACGCCCGGCGCGATTCTGATCGGCGTCGGTTTCGTCGCCGGCGTGTTCCAAAACGCGATCGGCCTCTACGACGCGCAAACCGGCGACTACATCATGGTCGGCTCGTTCGGCATCGGCGTGGCGCTGGTGACGCCCGGCATTTACTTCGCCATGACCCGGAGCGACGCGGAAAAAGCGTACGAGAAATATATGAAGGCCACGTACGGCATCACGCCCATCCTCCAACTCAATCCGCGACGACGAGAAGTTCTCGCCGGAATGCGCATGCCGTTTTGACGGCCGGCCCGACGCTCGCGAATAAGTTAATCGCCCGGAGGGGTCCGATGGAAATCCGCACGCTCGAACGCGAGACCCACACGGATTGCTATTTGACCGCCGCCGCCTCGCCCGGCGCCGATGACCTGACCGCCGCGCAAGAAATTTACTCCGCGGCCGCTTCATTGATGGCGCAGCGGCGCATCGAACCGATCATCGAAAAGGCCTATGGCCGGATCAGTCGGCGAACGGACATCGCCGCGGTTCGCCGAACGGCATTCGTGCAACATGGGCTTTCGCCCGACCTGCCGTTCGTTTTTTTGGAAGGCGCGCCGGTTGATCGTGCGCCGTTCGCGGGCCTGCAAATCTGGGGTGTCGCTGCGCACGACGCTAAGGCGTCGCTGGTTCGCAGCCAGTCGTTGCTCTACGGCGCCGTCGCGCGGCGTCTCGATTTCGCGGGCGGCCGTCTGCTCTATGCTCCGGCGATCGACGGCTTGTCCGCGGGCCGCGCTGCGCCGCCGGCCGAGCAGGCGCGGGCCATGTTCGACCGCGCGCGCGATCTGCTGGCGGCGGCCGGCTTTTCGTATCGTCACGTCGTGCGGACGTGGATTTACCTCGCGCATATCCTCGATTGGTACGACGATTTCAATCGCGTGCGCACCGAGTTCTTTCGCCGCGAAGGCGTCGGCGCCGATCCGTCGCGGCTCGATTTCCCGGCGAGCACCGGCATTCAGGGCCGCGCAGGTGATGCGGCTTGCGTGATGGACCTTCTCGCTCTCGATCCGGGAACGGGCGCGAGCGTCGAACCGATTCGCTCCTCGTCGCGCCAAGGCCATTCGTTCGATTACGGTTCCGCATTCTCGCGCGCGACGGACGTGCGGTACGGCGGGCGGTCCACGATCTACGTGTCGGGCACGGCGAGCATCGACCGCGCCGGGAAGACCGCACACGTCGGCGACGCCGCGGCGCAGGCGCAGGAAACGCTGGAATGCATCGGCGCGCTGTTGGAAGACCGTGGCGGCGGGTTCGCCAACATCGTGCAGGCGACCTGCTTCGTCAAACACGCGACGGCGCTCGCGGCCTATGACGAGGTTGTGCGCCGGTTGCGTCTGCCGCGCATTCCGACCGTCACGGTGCTCGCCGACGTTTGCCGCGACGATCTGCTCATCGAAATCGAAGCGGTGGCGATCATCTGATTTTTCCGCCGCGCGCCCGATTTGTACAAGAGGCTCTTGTCCATTACAATCAACGTTCCGTGATCGAAAGGGAGCATCGAGTCGCCACATGTCTACCGCCCACTCCGTGATCGCCGTTGTTTTTGAACCAGAGGCTTGCCCGCCGGCGGCGGAAAAAGCGCTGGCGTTGCTGGGGCTGCCGAACCGCCCCGACCCGCGCTGCCGCTGGTTCGAATCGACCCTGCTCACCGTGCAGTTGAAAGAAGCCGTCGCCGGAGAAACGCTGGCGGCGATCGAAGCGATTCCCGGCGTAAAGCGCGTCGCCCATCTGCCGTTCGGGCGGCGGTTTTACGACCGATCGGCCGCGACGCCGCGCACGGTCGTCCGGCTCGGGGCCGGCGTCGAAATCGGCGGGCGCGAGGCCGCGCTGATCGCGGGACCGTGCAGCGTCGAGAGCGAGCGGCAGGTTTGCGAAATCGCGATGCGGGTCAAAGAAGCCGGCGCCACGGCGCTGCGCGGCGGCGCGTTCAAACCGCGCACCTCGCCGTACGAGTTCGGCGGGCTCGGCGAAAAGGGTCTGGAGTATCTGGTTCGCGCGCGCGAGCAATCCGGGCTGCCGATCGTCACCGAGGCGCCCGACGTCACGCGGCTCGACATCGTCGCCGCCTGCGCTGACATGGTGCAGATCGGTTCGCGCAACATGCACAATTCGACGCTGTTGTTTCGCGCCGGGTTCCATCCGCTCGGTCGGCCGATCCTACTCAAACGCGGTTACAGCGCCACGCTCGAGGAATTCTTGGAGGCCGCGGAGTACGTACTGCTCGGACGCTTCGCCGCCGGACACGAGGGGCCGGGCGTAGTCTTGTGCGAACGCGGACTGCGCCTGTTCGACGATCTGCTGCGTTTCTCGCTCGACATCTCGGCGTTGCCGGTTTTGCGCGCGCGCACGCATCTGCCGATCATCGCCGATCCCAGCCATCCGGCGGGTGCGCGCGAGTACGTCGCGCCGCTGGCGTTGGCGGCGGTCGCGGCCGGCGCCGACGGGTTGTTGGTCGAAGTTGCCGGCGATCCGGACCAGGCGTGGTGCGACGGCCGGCAGTGCCTGACGTACGACGCCTTCCGCGATCTCGCGCGCCGGGTGAACATCGTCGCGGGCGCCGTGCGCGATGCGCCGGCAGGCGCGTGAAGCCGCGCCGATGAACTGGCGGATCAACGGCCCGACCGGCGACTGCCGGATCGCGCTGGGCCGCTTTCCCCAAGACCTCGCCGAATATTGCCCGACCGGACCGGCCGTCGTCGTCGCCGACGCGGCGGTTTACGCGCGGTATAGCAGTTTGTTTCCGCGCGCGCCGCTCGTCGAATTGCCCCCGGGCGAGGCGGCCAAGTCGCTCGACGTCGTCCGTCAGCTTTACGATAAATTTCTCGCCTTCGAATGCGACCGCGGTTCGCTGATCCTCGCCGTCGGCGGAGGAGTGACGTGCGATGTGACCGGCTTCGCCGCCGCCACGTATCTGCGCGGGATGCCGTGCGGCTACGTCCCGACGACGCTGCTCGCGCAGGCCGACGCGGCCATCGGCGGTAAGACCGGCGTCAATTTTCACGGCTACAAAAATTTGGTCGGCGCTTTCCAGCAGCCGCGGTTCGTGCTGTGCGATCCGGCGCTGCTGAAAACGCTGCCGGCGGCGGAAGTGCGCCACGGCCTAGCCGAAGTCGTCAAACACGCCGCGATCGCCGACGCCGACGGTTTTCGTTTTTTGGAATCCGAAACCGAGCGCATTCTCGCGCTGGACGACGCCGTGCTGCCGCGGCTGATCGGCGATTCGATTCGCATCAAGACCGCCATCGTCAACCGCGACGCGCGCGAGTCCGGCGAGCGGCGGCTGCTCAATTTCGGCCACACCATCGGCCACGCCCTCGAAAAAACGCCGGGTGCGCCGCACGGCGAAGCGATCGCGCGCGGCATGGCGGCGACGGCGCGGTTGTCCGTGCGCCTCGGGTCGCTGCCGGCGGCCGACGCCGCGCGTTTGCTCGCGCTGCTCGAGCGGTTCGGCTTGCCGACGCAAACCGCGCTGCCGCGCAAGGTCCTTCTCGATGCGCTGGCGAAAGACAAAAAGCGCTTGCAGGGAACCCTGCATTTTGTGCTGCTCGAGAAAATCGGTCAGGCCGTCGTCCGCCCGTTGCGCCTCGAGGAACTCGCGGCCGCGTGGGACGACCTGCCGCAACTGTAGATCGCGCCGGCCATGAAAGTCTGCCAACTCTACGCGGTGATCGGCGATCCGATATTGCATAGCCGCAGCCCGCTGTTGTTTTCCGGCGCCTTCCGTCGACTGCGCCTGCGCGCGGCTTATACGCGGTTGGCGAGCGACAGCGCCGGCGAAGCGATCGCGCTGGCGAAGGAGCTGGGCCTGGCCGGATTCAACATCACCTCGCCGTACAAGCAAGAGATCGCCGCGCTGGTCGATCGGCTGGACGACGTCGCCGCCGAACTCGACGCGGTCAACACCGTGATGGCGCGCGACGGCCGGCTCGAAGGCTTCAACACCGATCCGCCGGGCCTGCTCGGCGCGTTGCGCTCCGGCGGTTTTTCGCCGGCGGGAAAACGCGCGGTGGTGATCGGCGCGGGCGGCGCGGCGAAGGCCGCCGCGTATGCTTTGCGTCAGGCCGGCGCCGCGCACGTGCTGCTGGCGAACCGCACGCCGGCGAAGGCCGAGGCGACCGCCGCGCTGCTCGGGTGCGAGGCCGCGGCGTTGTCCGCCATCCCCGACGCGCTGCGCCGGGCCGACCTGCTGATTTCGTGCTTGCCCGCGCATATCAACGTCGTCGAGTCGGATTGGCTCGACCCCAAGCTGGTCGTGCTCGACGCCAACTACGCCGCCTCGCCGTTGTCCGAGGCCGCCCGCGCGCGCGGCTGTCGCGTCATCAGCGGGCTGGCGTGGCTGTTGCACCAGGCGTTGGCGTCGTTTCGTTTGTTCACCGGCCGTCGCGCACCGGCCGCGGAAATGGAAGCGGCGCTGAACCGGTCGACCGCGCCGCGCGATCGGCTGCGGTCGGGCGTCGCGCTGATCGGCTTCATGGGCGCCGGTAAAACCACCGTCGGCCAACTGCTCGCCGCGCGCCTCGGCGTTTCGTTTCGCGATCTGGACCAGGACATCGAGCGAAGTGAGGGCCGCAGCGTCGCGGAAATCTTTCGCACGAAAGGCGAAGCCGCTTTCCGGAAGATGGAACGCGAGATGCTGGCCGATGTTCCGTTCGCTGATGGCGAGATCGTCGCGTGCGGCGGCGGCGTCATCCATGACCCGATCAACCGGCGGCGGCTGCGGAAGAACGCCGTGGTGATCTGGTTGTCGGCGCCGCTGGAGACTTGCCTGTCGCGAGAGGTCAATGGCGCCCGGCCGCTGCTCGCCGACGCCGAGGGCTGCGCAAACGCCGGCGAGTTGCTGGCGCGGCGCACGCCCTTTTACGCCGAAACCGCCGACCTCGTGGTCGACNNCGTGAAGCCTAGCCGCGTCGCCGGGACGCTGACCGCCCCGCCGTCCAAAAGCATGACGCAACGGGCGGCGGCGTTGGCGACACTCACCGCCGGCGAATGCGAAATCCGCAACGCGTCGCCGGCCGACGACTCGCTGGCCGCGCTGGGCGTCGCCGCGGCGCTCGGTGCGCGCGTGACTCGCGATGAAACAAACGTGCGCATCACCGGCGACGGAATTCCGCACGGGACGCTGCTCGATTGCGGCGAATCCGGCCTCGCGCTCCGCATGTTCGCGGCGATCGCCGCTTTGCAGCCAACGTCGACGCTGCTGACCGGCCGCGGCTCGCTGCTGCGCCGGCCCGTATCGTTCATCGAGGAGACGCTGCGGCAGCTCGGCGCGGACGCGAGCAGCACGAACGGCCGGCCGCCGCTGACGGTGCGCGGACCGCTGCGGGGCGGCATCGCGGCGGTCGACGCCTCGCTCAGCTCGCAATTTTTCTCCGGGCTGCTCATCGCCCTGCCGCGCTGCGCGAGCGATTCGCTGCTGATGATCGCGCACCTCGCGAGCAAACCGTACGTTCGGCTAACGCTCGAGATGGTGCGGCAGGCCGGCGCGACGATTGGCACCGACGCGGATCTCACGCGGTTCGAAATCGTCGGCGGGCAGACGTACCGGCCGCGAACATACGCCATCGAAGGCGACTGGTCGGGCGCGGCATTCCTGCTCGTCGCCGGCGCGATCGCCGGGCGCGTGACGGTGTGCGGACTCGATCCGCAATCGGCGCAGGCCGACCGCGCGATCCTTGACGTGCTGCGGCTCGCCGGCGCGCAAGTGAAAGTCACCGCCGACGGCGTCGTCGCCGCGCGCGAGGAGTTGCGCGCCTTCACGTTCGACGCCGCGGATTGCCCCGACCTCGTTCCGCCGCTGGCCGCGCTCGCCGCCTGCTGCGCGGGAACCAGCGTCATCGCCGGCGTCGGCCGCCTGCGCCACAAGGAAAGCGACCGCGCCGCGAATCTCGTTACGGAGTTCGGCAAGATCGGCGGGCGGCTGCGCATCGCGGGCGACGAGTTGCTCGTCACCGGCGCGCCATTGACCGGCGGCGAGGTCGATTCGCATCACGACCACCGCATCGCGATGGCGCTGGCCGTCGCCGCATTGGTCGGCCGCGACGGCGTCGGCATACGCGACGAAGGGTGCGTCGCGAAGTCGTATCCGGAATTTTTCGCCGACCTGCACTCGCTCACGGAGGTTGTCGCATGAATTCGTTCGGCAGATTGTTCCGCCTCGCGCTGACCGGCGAATCGCACGGGCCGGCCATCGGCGCACTGATCGACGGCAGCCCGGCGGGCTTGCCGCTCGCGCCGGAGGACTTCGCCGCCGATCTGGCGCGGCGCCGCCCCGGCCGGTCGGGCGCGACCGCGCGCGTCGAAGCCGACCGCGTGCAAATTCTGAGCGGCGTTTTCGCCGAGCACACCACCGGCGCGCCGCTGCTGCTCGTCTTCGCCAACGAAGAAGCCGACTCGGACGCCTACGAGGCGATGAAGGATACGCCGCGCCCCGGCCACGCCGATTTCGCGGCCCGCGCCAAATTCGGCGGCTGGAACGACTACCGCGGCGGCGGACATTTCTCGGGTCGCGTGACCGTCGCGCTCGTCGCGGCGGGTGTCGTCGCCAAAAAAATTCTTGCGCCGATCGAGATTCACGCGGAGATCGTGGAAATCGGCGGCGCGGCCGACTACGAGCCACTGCTCGCCGAAGCGATCGCGGCCGGCGATTCGCTGGGCGGCGTCGTGCAATGCGTCGCGCGCGGCCTGCCCGCCGGACTCGGCGAACCGTTCTTCGACGCGGTGGAATCGCTGATCGCCCATCTGGCCCTCGCCATTCCGGCGGTGAAGGCGATCGAATTCGGCGACGGGTTCGCCGCCGCGCGCGTCCGCGGCAGCCAGTACAACGACGCCATCATCGACGCGGCGGGCCGCACCGCGACCAACCACGCAGGCGGCGTCAACGGCGGCCTGACCAACGGCGCCGAATTGGTTTTTCGTGTCGCCGTTCGCCCGACGGCCAGCATCGCCCTGCCGCAGCAGACGGTGGACCTCGTCACCGGGCGGCCGCGCGAGTTACGCGTCGCCGGACGTCACGACGCCTGCATCGCACTGCGCCTGCCGGTGATCCTCGAGGCCGCGTGCGCGGTCGTGCTGGCCGATCTGATGTTGCTGGAGCAGCGTATTCCGCGCGTGTGGGGCGTGACGAAACACTAACTTCCGGACTGAATGAATCTCAGCGCCGCTTCGCTCGCCAGATCACCGGGCTCGGTCGCTTTTTGGATGAGGCTGACGTGCGTGCGGCCGGGCACGACGAGCAGTTCGACCTTCACCCCGACGGCGCGCAACGCGGCGAACATGTTGTCCGCCTGACGGCGCGGCACGAGGCGGTCGCCCAGGCCGACGATGAGCAGGAACGGCGGCAGGCCGGCGTGGACGAAGGCGATCGGCGACATGGCGGCGCATAACGCTTCGTCGCCGTGGAACGCATCGCGGGCCATCTGGCGCGCGACCGGATGGGAGCCGATGCGGCCGGCGCGCAGATCGTACGGCCCGGCCAGGCCGATCACGCCCGCCGGCACGTACGCGGGCACGCCGAGCGCGTCGAGGAATTTGCGGTCGCACGCCACGAGGCTGGCGAGCTCCGCGCCGGCGCTGTGGCCGAGAAAATAGATATGCCGCGGGTCGCCGCCGTATTCCGCAATGTGTGCGTGCAGCCAGGCGACGCCCTGGGCGGCGTCGCGTGCGGATTCGAGCGCGCTGATCGGTCCGGCCAGCCGGTAACCCATCGCGACGCCGATGACGCCGCGTTCGGCCAGCCAGTAGGCGAGCTGCTGCACGGCCGGCAGCGTGCGATCGCCTTTCGTCCAACCGCCGCCGTGCCAGATCGCCGCGACCGGCGCGTGGGTCGCGCCCTTCGGCAAATACAGATCGAGCCGTTGCCGCTCCGGATCGGCCGGCGTCGCCGTGTACGCGAGGTCCGGCCGCTCGTCGACTTCGTAGCGCGCGGGCGAAGCGGCGATGTGCCGCGCCGACCCGCCGGTCCACCACCACAGAAAAACGCCGAGACCGACCGCCAGCGAGGCGATGACGATCAGCGCAAGATGGCGCTTTTTCATGGGGCGGGTTTGTCGGTGCTGTCTTTGTCTTTGGGGGCGGGCTTTTTCTCTTTGGTCAACGCGTCGACCCAGGTGATCGGGTTCTTCAGGTTGGGGAGGCCGCCGGTGGTGTCGCGATAAGCGCGCATCGCCTTGCCCGCCTTGCGCGCCATGTCCGGAATTTTGTCCGTGCCGAACAACAGCACGATAATGCCGACGATCAGCAGGATTTCCGTGATGCTGAAACCCATCATCTCAGTTTGCTCCACCTTGCTGGTGCAAGGTCAAAAATTTGGGGCCGTTAAAGTGAATCATGTGATCCGGAGTCTCGGCGATCCACACCTCGGTCTCCCAAGCGATATCACTCACATGGCGTTTGAATTCCCGGAGGTTCGGGAAAACCGTCACAAACACCTTTCTGATTTCACATTTCGCGAATACCCGCTCCAGTTCGATCTGGCGCTTCGCGGAAACCGGACCGTGCGCCGTAACCACTTCGACCAGAAATAGGATGTTGGTTTGCTGATCGCAAAGAACAAGGTCGGGAAGTTTTTCGTGCTCATCGATCGACAAACCGAATTGGCCCGCAAGATCTCGATCAACGTAAGACATCTTTTTTGCGGTATCGCCCAAATAGACAATTCTTGCGTTCTTGCAAAAGCGAGGTCTAAATTCTTGGAGCACTTCTCTTTGCAGCAAATTGTGACGTCCCGGAGAAAGAAGCACTTCCTCTTCTTGAGAGATCAAGACCGATATTCGCTCGCCTTCTCTCGATTTTGCATAGCGGCCGGCTAGCGAGCCCTTCTTCTTCAGAAACAAACTTACCGCTTGTTTCCATTGTTTTTTGCCGAACGAAAGCAGCGCGTCGTGTGCTTCCTGCGTGGTCCGATAGACTGTATGCGGACTGTTGGTTGGCCTCGATGAGTCGTCAGGATTTCGCTCGACAATGCCCGCCTGTTCGAACTGATGGATGGTCTCCCTTCTTATCGTCTCGCGCGTGTTTTCGGCGTAGTGTTTGCCGTAATACTTTTCAACAAACGCCAAGATATCATGAATGCGAATCGCGTTTCGTTTGGCGTTTTTCCATTCGCTGGCAGGCCTGATATTCGTGAGGGCGAGAAGAGTCAGAGCGGAGCGTTCATTGTGTTGTGCTTTCGGCAGCCGTAAGTCTTTGAGGATGCTCAAAGCTTCGTCGATTTTCTGTTTTCCCATCATGCGCGGGCCTCGCGAACAGCCAGGGTCCGGTCGTAGTTCGCGACGATGTTTTCCAGGTAGACGTCAAGGGACGGCGCAACGTTGCGGCGCACATCGGCTCGAATCAACTTGCCGAGTTCGACGATCTCCGACAACGTCGGCATGGGCATCGTCCGAATCTCAGTCGCGTTGACCTGCGTATGGCCGTTTAGCGTCCGAAAGTAATCGTCTAAAAGCTGGGAATTGAAGAGCGCGGCGAGGCCGTACGCTTCGTCCTCGGTCATGTCCCCGTGCGGTCGATAGACGTAGTTAAGATGGTTTTCCATGCCAACCAGTTCGTGCGGGAATTGAGCAGCGCGCAATACGGCCGCATAGAGCCTTCGCGCCTGTTCCTTGGAAGTAAAGCGCTTGAGCAAGACATAGTTCTTGACGGGCAACAGCAGCGTGCGACTCGGTTCGCCGATGCGAATCGACTGCGCCTTACCGTTTTTCGCCAGCGGCCAAACGACGTTCAATCCTTGCAAATTATGCGACCACAACAGCGGCGCGAACTTTGGTGACGCTTGATCGGAAGCGCTGAGAAATTCGGTCGCTCGAAAAGCCACCACGGGACCGGTGGATATTTCGAAGCCGAGACCGTTCAATGTAAAGGGCCACGAATCGACGGCTCGGATCACCGACAAGTCATGAAGAGAAGCCGGCACGCGAATGAAAACGTCGCCGTTCTTTTCGAAAATGATCGTGGACCGGTCGACATGTAACTTGTCGCTGCGAGAAAAATCTTTGTCCTTACTGACCGTGACCTTGATCGGCTGCGACGCCGAATCGGCCGTCACGCCGTTTTCGAGTTTGAAAATGACGTTCTCTTGAAGAACGCTATCGTGTTCAAACAAACCGACGCGAGATTGAAAAGAATGGATCTGACGAATCGTCGAGCGCGAGAGCAACCATTGCCGAAAGCGGCGAAAATAGAGGCCGGAGCAAAAGCTGCGCGGGCTGATAAAAACGATCTCCCCGTCCGGCTTCAGCAAACTCACGCCGAGCGCAAGAAACAGGGAATAGATATTGGGCTGCCCGGCAACAACGTCGTCCATCGCCCGGGCTTGCCGAGACTCGCCCGCGATCTTGAAATAAGGAGGGTTCGCGATCACGTAGTCGAATTTCTCGCCTGTCGACGCTGACCCGAAGAGATCCGGTTGTTTGATCTGATGGGCGTTGGCCGTGACGAAATCGTCTTCATGGATGACGAAAGATAATTCGCTCTCCTTTTTCTTGAATTCGCGCGCCGCGGCGCCCAAAAGTTTCGTCAGGATCGGGATGACCGCGGTGTCGTTTTCGTACGCCTCCACTCGTAAATGTACTGGGCTTCCCGTCGACAAAACCCGATCGCAAAATGCGGCCGTCAATATTCCGGTGCCCGCGCCCGGGTCAAGAATGGAAAGCGAACCATGCCGGATGGTAAAGAGGCTCGCCATGAACTCGCCAATTTCCAGCGGTGTAAAATACTGCCCTTTCCCCTTTCTGCTTGTCGTTGAATTTCTGAGGACATAGTTTTCAGAAAGGCGCTGTGCGTATTGCAACAAACTCTCATTTGTCGCCTTATCCGCCGTATCCAAAATCGAACTTTTCATCTGCTTTCGCCCGATGTTTTCGCGCCTCCCCCGCCCTCATTGTCTGTATAACACTTTTCCGCTGGCGATGCATGCCTTTGTTGGGTACATTGGCCCGATGAAACTCGCGCGACCGCTGTTGTTGTTGGCGCTGGCGTTGCTGCTGGGCGTCGCCGCGGCGCAGCCGACGCCCGCGCCGAGCGACGACGGCGACGTGCGCATGTTGCTGCTCGCCCTCGACCGGCAGGAGCACTATCTGCTCAAGCATCGCGCCCCGACGCTGCGGCTCGGCGCACAGCGCATTTCGACCGCGCGGGTGCTGGCCACGATTCGCGCGTTGCGCAAACTGACTTTGACCGCCTACGGCGCGCCGGACTTCGCCGCCGAGCTGGCGCGGCGTTTCGAGTTCATCACGGTCAGCGATCAGGCGACGATCACCGGCTATCACACGCCGCTGCTCCAGGCGCGCGAACAATCCGACGCCGACTTCCGCACGCCGATCCTCGGTCATCCGCCCGACCTGGTGGAAAGCCGCGGCCAGACGTATCGCCGCGTGAATGGCCGGCTCGTCGCGGCGCCGACCCGCGCGCAGATCATGGACGGCGCTTACGACATTCAGCGGCTGGCCATCGCCTGGACCGACGACCCGGTCGAATTCTATTACGCGCAAATTCAGGGCGGCGCGACGCTGGCGTATCCCGACGGCCGGCGCCGGACGCTGTTGTTCGCCGGCTGCAACGGCTATCCGTTCGTTTCGTTCGAGACCGTGTTTCTGCAGCGCGTGCCGGCCGAGCAGCGCCCCGGCGGCTACTTTGGCATTCACGACTACCTGCGCCGTCACCCGGACGAAGCCGACCGCTATTTCCGCCTGAACCCGCGGTACATCTTCTTCCGCCTCAGCGACTCGCCGCGCCTGGGCATGACCGGCCTGCCGCTGACGCCGGGCCGCTCGATCGCCACCGATAAGAGCTACTACAGCGCGGGGTTGGTGGGCTATCTGGTCTACTCCGAACCGACGCGCGACGGCGGCTCGCGCCAGGTGCATCGCCTGGTCTGCGACTCCGACACCGGCTCGGCGATCACCGGGCCCGCCCGCGTCGATGTTTATTACGGCGAAGGCAACGCGCGCGATTTGTTCCCCAACGGCCTCAAGACGAAGGGGACGCTGGCGTATCTGCTGGTGCGGGAAGGAATGTAGAGAGGCTTGTGGCTTGAGGCTTGGGGTGTGGGGGTTGGCGGTTCGGGACCTTTTTCCCACCCCTCAAGCCTCAGGACTCAAGCCCCAGGCCCGACTCCCTCAGTGCACGATTTGATAGCTATCGAACTCGACGCCGTCGGTGTCGATGGCGGTGAGGGTCATCGTCTTGGCCTCGACGTCGACGCGCACGAAGTGGTGGCACGAGCGATAGAAGAGGAAGAACGGAAAGTCGCGCGCCCACACGTCCAGCTCGCCGCCGCCGCCGCCGACGATGTAATAGTTCACGCCGTTGAGCAGCCCGTGTTCGTAGTCGTGCGTGTGGCCGCTGAAGGCCACGTCGACATGGTACTGTTCGAGCAGCGGGTCGATGAAGTCGCGGATCAGCAGGTTGCCCTCGAAGCCCGGCCAGCCTTCGCTGTACGGCGGCTGGTGAAAGAAGACCACGCGAAACTCGGCGTTCTGCGCCTCGGGCGAGGACAGTTGCTCCACGATCCATTTGTATTGCGGCGAGGTGGGGGTGACGAGCAACTGGGCGTCGAAGGCCAGGAAGAACGTGTTGCCGTAAGTGAAGGTATAACGGCCGTTGAAGTCGCCGAAATCGAAACTCTGGTAATAGAAGATCGACTCGCCCTCGTGGTTGCCGATGGCGACGTAGATCGGCGTATGGGTCAGCACGTCTTGCAGCGGGCCGAAGAACTTGAGTTGAAATTCCGACGGCGTCCAACCGGTCGCGACGATATCGCCGGAATGGATCATCAAATCGGGCGCGGCTTCCTCGACCAGCCCGGCGATCACGCTGTGAATTTCGGGGTGGTCCTGGCTGTCGGCATACGCGGTGAAGCGGAACGGCGTGTCGAAATCCGGCGCCGTGCGGAACTGGTACACGTCGCTCGTCGCATCGCACGAACGCACGCGGTAATAGTACGACGCGCCGGTGTCGAGGCCGGTCAGAATCACTTCGTGCAGCGGCGTCAGGCCGGGGACTTGCGTCTGCTGGCCCAAGTCGGGCGTGGGGCCGTATTCCACGATGCTCGTGCCGGCGGGGTACGTGTCCCACATGATGCGGATGCCGTCCTGCACCACGCGCTGCAAGTAAGGCAGGCGCACGATCTGGCACGTACAAACCGTGTCGTCATCGACCGTGTCATCGTCGATTGTATCGTCGTCGGGCGTCGTGTCATCGTCGATCGTATCGTCATCGGGCGTGGTGTCATCATCGGG
>PMZC01000290.1 GCA_003170555.1 Deltaproteobacteria bacterium | reverse complement strand
TTTGGTCATCGGCGCGGTGCTGATCGCGGGAGCGAAAGCGCCGAAACTCGTGACCGCCGACATGATCAAGCGGATGCGGCCGGGCAGCGCGATCGTCGACATCAGCGTCGATCAGGGCGGCTGCGTCGAAACNNGACCAGGGCGGCTGCTTCGAAACTTCCAAGCCCACCACCCATACCGATCCGACCTACATCGTGGACGGCGTGGTGCACTACTGCGTGGCCAACATGCCGGGCATCGTGCCGCGCACCAGCACCTACGCGCTCACCAACGCGACGCTCAACTACGTGCTCGAACTGGCGAACAAAGGTTTCGCGCGCGCGGTTGCGGAAAACGAGGCGCTGCGTAAGGGCATCAATATTTACAAAGGCAAGGTGACTTGCGACGGCGTCGCGCAGGCGTATCAAATGAAGTGCGAGAACTATCAGGGCTGATCGCAAGCGGAAGCAAACTAACTCCGGCCGGCGTTCGCGCGTCGGCCGGTTTTGTTTTAACGAAGAACGGCGAACGAAGTGCAGTGCTCGATCTCGGCGGACTCCTCGTCGACCACCGTGACGTGCGCGAACGGCGGGCCGTGGCGCATCCACGCGGCGAGGGCGTCCACCGCCGATTCCTCGCCCTCCGCGTGCGCTTCCACCGAACCGTCGCGCAGATTGCGCACCCAGCCTTTGACGCCGAGCACGTCCGCCTCTTCTTTGGCGCTGCCGCGATACCATACGCCCTGCACGCGACCGCGCGCGATCAAGCGCTTCGCCACGACCATCACTGCTCCAACAACTTCAGGAATTCGTCTTCGTCGACGACGCGGATATTGAGTTTCTGCGCCTCGCGCAGCTTCGAGCCGGCGCCGGGTCCGGCCACTACCAGGCCGGTTTTTTTGCTGACCGATCCGCTCACCTTGCCGCCCAATTCGACGATGCGCGCTTTGGCCTCGTCGCGCGACATCGAGGCGAGTTCGCCGGTCAGCACGACCGTCTTGCCGGCGAACGGCGAATCCGCGGGGGCGTTTTTTTTCTCCCACGTCGGCGCGAGCCCAACCGCAAGCAGTTCGTCGATCAGACGCGCGTAATCGAGGTCGTCGAAGTAATCGCGAATCGCCTGGGCGACGATGGGCCCGATGTCTTCCACGCGCGACAGTTCGTCGAGGCTCGCCCCGCGAAGCGCCTCGAGCGAACTGAACGCCTCGGCCAGCGCGCGCGCGGTGACCTCGCCGACGTGCCGGATGCCTAGCGCGACCAGAAAGCGGTCGAGCTTGAGCTGCTTGGTCGCGGCCAGCGCGTCGAGAATATTTTGCGCGCTCTTCTCGGCCATGCGCTCGAGGCCGGCCCAATCGTCGAGCGTGAGACGGTAGAGGTCGACCGGCGATTTCACCAGGCCCTTTTCCACGACCTGCCGAATCAATTTGTCGCCGAGGCCGTCGATATTCACTGCGCCTTTCGCCGCGAAGTGGATAATGCCCTCGATCACCTTCGCCGGGCACTTGGGATTGATGCAACGCAGCGCGACTTCGCCTTCCGGTTGCACGATCTCGCCGGCGCAACTCGGGCAATGCCCGTGCACCTTGCGGCGAATGGAAAACGACGCGGTCGCGTGCGCCGGGCGGCGGTCGGTCTTGACCGAGACGATCTCGGGGATGACATCGCCGGCGCGCTGAATGACCACCACGTCGCCCACGCGCACGTCGAGGCGATCGATCTCATCCTGGTTGTGCAGCGTCGCGTTCTGCACGGTGACGCCGCCGACGAAGACCGGCTCGAGCTTGGCGACGGGCGTGAGCACGCCGGTGCGCCCGACCTGCACGTCGATATCGAGCACCGTCGTCTCGGCCTGCTCCGCCGGAAACTTGCCGGCGACGGCCCACCGCGGGCTGCGGCTGACCGTGCCCAGGCGCTTCTGAAGTGCGAGATCGTTCACCTTGATGACGATGCCGTCGATGTCGTAGGGCAGGTGGTGGCGCTTCTCGATCATCGCGCGGTAGAAGTCGACCGCCGCGTCGATGTGGCGGCAGATTTCACGCTGCGGATTGACCGGCAGTTTCCACGCCGCGAGCTGGCGCATCATTTCTTCGTGCGTCGCGAAGCCCAGCGCGTGCGGATCGCCCACCGCGTAAAAGAAAGCGGATAGCGGGCGCGAAGCGGTGATGTGCGGATCGAGCTGCCGCAGGCTGCCGGCCGCCGCGTTGCGCGGATTGGCGAACGTCTTCTGGCCGTCCTCCTGCTGCCGGTTGTTCAGCGCCTGGAAGTCGGCCTTGTTCATGAAGACTTCGCCGCGCACGTCGAGCAGCGGCGGCGCGCCGGCGGCGAGCAGCGCCGGAATCGAACGAATCGTCCGGACGTTGCGCGTGACCTCTTCGCCGATATTGCCGTCGCCGCGGGTGGCGGCGCGTTCCAAACGACCGTCGCGATAGATCAGGTTGACGCTCAGCCCATCCAGCTTCAATTCGCACACGTACTCGAGGTGCGCATCCTCGGCGAGTCCGAGTTGGCGTTTGACCCGCTGATCGAATTCGCGGATTTCCTCCTCGTTCATCGCGTTCTGCAGGCTGAGCAGCGGCGCGAAATGCGCGACCTTCTGAAATTTCTCGGCGGGTTTGGCGCCGACCGTTTGCGTCGGGCTGTCGGCGGTGATCAGCTCAGGGTAGCGCGATTCGAGCTTTTGCAACTCGCGCAGCAGTTCATCGTATTCGGCGTCGGTAATCTCAGGCGCGTTGTCTTCGTAGTAAAGCCGATTGTGACGCCGCAACTCGCTGCGCAGTTGATTGATGCGTCGCTCGGCGGTGGTTTGGTCCATTGCGCCTCCGGACTATTTCCGCACATACGCATATAGCGTAGGGAAGCAGCCGGTGTCCACGGTGAACGCCGCGTTGAAATTCTGCTCGATCTCCGCGCGATGGCGCGGGTCCGCGGGAATTTTGGTTTTCACCTCCCAATTTGCGTCGCGGAAATCGAGCCAGGCTTTCATCAACTCCTTGATATGCTCGTCGCTGCCATGCCAAACGTTGTCGGCGACGACCAGCACGTCGATGTTGGCGAAGCGCTGCACAAACGACGTGTACTGCATCAGGTCGTAGCCGGCGAAAAATATCTTGTTTTGCAGATGGCGGTCCCAGATGGCGAGTTGAAAAAGATCGTGATCCGAGGTCATTACGTTCCGGTTCAGCGGATGCCACGCGAGCACCGCCGTGCGCTTGAGGCGAGTCGCCTCTTGCACGCTCAGCGCCAGCAGGCGATCCATCGTTTCGCGGCTCGTGCGCAGGCACGCCGCCGAAGGGATCGTGTCGATCGACCCCGAAGCCTGCGGCAGCTTCGGCACGATGAAGCTGAGGTGAACGTAGTTGTAAGTCGCGGCGGCGGCCACCAGGAGAAAAAGCGGCAGCCGTACGAACAGCCGTCGCGGCAGCAGCGAGAACGACATGCCGGCGAGAGCCATCATCGCCGGAATCGAACCGAGGATGTAGCGCTCCTCCTTGTGGACGATGACGAACAGCAGGAACAAGCCGGAGAAAAGCGACAACGCGGGGACAAGCATCTTGCGCCGATAGAACGCCACGGCGGGCAGGGTCAGCGCCAGCAAGACGAACGTCGAGTTGAGGCCCGCAACGCTGCCGGTGCCGAGCACTTTGCCGTAGAAAAGCAGCCGCGCCACGGCCGTGCCGGGCGTCGGATCGTTCGCGGCGCTGGCGGCGAGGTACTTCAGGTCGAGCACGCCCAGATACCACGGCGCCATCAGCGCGAGGCAGAGCACCGCAATCGACGCCAGCAGCACGGGCGCGCGCCAGCGACCGCGCGGCGTGTTGCGCAGGCCGTCGATCAACTGCGCGATCAAGACGACGGCCGCCGGGATGAACGTGTAAAGAGGGAACGTCCACTTCACCAGCATCCCCACCGCATAGAGCAACGCGAGCATCAGCGCGTGGATCGGCCGGCGCAGCAGCGTGCGGTCGGTCAACACGTAGAGCACCCACGCCGTGGTGGTGGTGATGGCCATCTCGCGCACGGGAATGCGGGCCAGCGCGAAGACCATGCCGTGACCCAGGAAGAGGAGTACGGCGATGGCCGCGCCGAAAGAGTCGGTCAACTTGCGGGCGAGCAGGTAGATCGCCAACGCGCCGAGCAGGCACAGCAAGGCATTGAACACGATCGCGTTGGCCAAAGAAAAACCGAGAATCGCGTGCACCACGCCGAGCATAAATTCATAAAGCGGCGGGTAGTACTTGCACGCGCGGATGTGCCCGAGCACCTCCGACCACTCACCGTGCGCGATGGATTGCCCGAAACGCGCGGCCTCGAAAGCGATTTGTGGTCCATACGGAAAGCGGAAAATGCCCCACCAGACCGCCTGGCCCACCAGCCACGCCAGAACGAACGGCGCGAGAAGAATCGGCCATAACAAATTTCGCGAGGGTGATTGATCGGTCTCGGAAGACATGAACGTAGGTTATGGGAGGCGAGACGCAAGTGCAAGATTACGAAATGTTCGATTAGAACGACGGTGTGTACGTTTCGTATCACGCGCTAGTTCGCCCTCAAATCGCCTAACATATTGAATTATAAAGGATTTACCTCATGGCACGCCCCTTGTATTCTCTCCTAGTGAGTAAACCCACCCTTGAAGGAGGGGAAAATGCACGCCGAACTTCTTGTCAACATTGGTCTGCTGTCAGCTCTGTGCCTTGCCCTGGTCGCGTTTCGCCGGAAGCCGCGTTGAAATAGCAGAGTCGAACGGTCATTGATTTCGTCTTGCGGCCGGTGAAGATTTTCCTTGCCTTTCCGCAACTTCAATGATATTGTTCAACCAATTCATCAGGTCCGGTGACCAATTGTGAAAGTTGGAAAACCCAAGTGGAAGTTGGCGGCCATGGTGGTTTCGCTGACTTTGGCCATGGCCTATCTGCTGTTCAGCGACAACGGGTTGCTGCACGTCCACCAGTTGAAAGTCACCAAAGCCAGCTTAGAAAAACGTATTTTTGATCTGGAGCAGACGAAGCTGTCCGTGCAGGAAGAAAACGAGCGTCTGGCGCACAGCACCGAAGCGCAGGAGCAGATCATCCGCGAACAAACCGGCATGGTTCGAGACGACGAGACCGTTTTCGTGTTTCCCGAAGAGCGTGCCGGAGAGCCATAAGTGGGCGTGTTTTTCGCCCGCGTCGTAACGTTTTTCACCAGATTCTATCCTACGGTCGCCGGGCTGGCTTATTGCGCCTTGCTGACCACGAATTTCTTTTCCGAAAAAGAGATCCTCGCCGGCGGACCGACCCTGCCGCAGATCGCCTTGTTCGGCGTGCTGGTTTTTCTCTTCTCGTGGCGTCTGGCGTTGGCCGCGTTGTCGGCGCCGGTTTCGCAGGGCGACTATTTCAAACTGGAATTGGCTTTTCTTCTTTTTCTGGTGTTACTGACCGTGTTGCAGGCCACCGGCGGTTTGGTCAGCCCGTTGTTCCCGGTGTTCTATCTGCTGGCCGGCCTGATGGTCGCCTTCGTCGGCATTTGGTCGAGTTGTCTGCTGACGGCGTTTTCGCTGGCGGTGCTGATTGCACACCGCTGGGAGGAGGAATGGTCGGCGCCGGATCGCCTGATCGCCGCGGCGGGGATGTCGCTCGTCTTCGTGCTGATCATCGGGCTGTACCTCAAGATCGCTCGCGACCGGACTCTTCGGGCGCAACGCGCGTTGGTTCGCTTGACGACCGAAGCGCGGGAGTTGGCCGAGCCGAAGGAAAGCGACGCCTCGGGCCTGAGCCGCGAAGAAGCGGCCAAGGCGGACGTCGGGGCGCTGCTGCAACTCGATCGCGTGTTGGATGAAATCGCCGAAACCGCCAAGCGCGCCATGACGGCCCACACCTGCCTGATCGCCTTCGCCGAAGAAGATCAGCGAACGCTGGTCGTGCGCGGCGTGTCGTCGGACGAGACGCCGCCGGCCGATGTGATCGGCCAGGATTTGGCCGACACCGCGTTGATGCGCGCCGTCCAACAAGGGCAGAACGTCGAGGTCGAGGATCTCGGCCGCTTCTACACGCGGGGACGTCACCGC
>PMZC01000266.1 GCA_003170555.1 Deltaproteobacteria bacterium | reverse complement strand
AATCCGATGCACTTAGTAGTATAACTCGAATCGCTTGTCAACCGAAAAATTGAGGCGACAAGACCCACCGTTGAAACAGTGGGCTAAAATCAGTCGTCAGACGGGGACGAACGATTTTAAAGCAGCTGACGTTTGAGCCTGTCCTTTGGGAGATTACGCCGACGTGCCGCCAGCCCTGAAAGGGCGCCATTCGTTAGCCCAGCGCGTGAGCGCTGGGTAAGGAAGCGCCTTTCAATCAGAGCCCGGAAAGGGCGTCATTCGGTAACTTGGTCCGTGTCGATGCCGCCCCTTCAGGGCTCGCGTGATTTGGTCGGATCCTTCCTACGGATAACGCCCCTGCGGGGCTCAGGAATACGGTCAATCCAAATTTTGTGTTTATATGTAATCGTCAGACGTTCTAGACCTGACGAACGCGATGACGGGCGGACTTGGAATCCGCCCGGTCGTCACGAACGTAAAAAGTCGAAGCCGAACTTCCGGCGCGCGGAACCCCCGCCTAACAGCCGCAGCCCGAGGCGCCTTTGCCGTTCAGGTCATTACCGCCCGCGTCATCGCCGGGCGGGTTGGCGTCGTCGTCGTTGGTGTCGTCATCGCCGACGATATCGTCGTCGGTCCCCGCGTCGTCATCGGACGCCGTGTCATCATCGGTGGGCGTCGTGTCGTCGTCTCCGGTCGAGTCATCGTCCGTCGAGTCATCGTCCGTGGGCGTCGTGTCGTCATCGGACGAAATGCAGATGTCGTTCTCTTCATCGCAGGTGTCCGTCGGTTGGCACGGGCTGCCGGAGGAGACGCACTGGTCGTTGACTTCGTCGCAGCTTTCCGCGCCGTCGCAGAACTTACCGTCGTCCGGACAACGGAGATTGTCCGGACCGTACGCGTGCCCGCACGTGCGAGTGTCTTCGTCGCAGGTTTCCACGCCGTTGCACCACAGGCCGTCGTCGGGACAGGCGTCCAACGAGTGCACCGAACAGGCGCCCCCGGAGCAGGTATCGGCGCCGTTGCAAAAGACGCCGTCGTCGCACGGGTCGACATTCGGATCGTGCCGACAGAAGTTCAACACGCAGGAATCGTCCGTGCACGGATTCTGGTCGTTGCATTGCACATCCCGGAAACAACTTTCCGTCCACAAGTTGCCGTGAATGTCGATGCCGTTTCCCCCGCCGGCCGGGGTCGTCTGCCAGATCGTGATGATGTCGGCGTTGTCGCTGATCCCCACGGCGGAGTTGCGCTGGTCCGTGTTGACGTAGTTGTTGACCGTCAATTCCGGCAGCGCGGCGACGCCCGAGGAGTCGAAGAGCCGGGCGAAGATGCCGAGGCCGTGCGTGTGGTCGGGGTCTTCGATATGCCACGTCACCACGAACTCGCCGGCCGCGTCCATCGCGATCGATTCGACGAAGATGTCGACGAACGTATAGGTGTTGATCTGCATGACGCCGCCGACTCGCGCGCCGGTCGCGTCGAAGCGCTGGCCGGAGCATTGGATCGGGGCGCCGGTTATTTCCACGCCCCACACGACGGCGAACTCGCCCGCCGCACCCATCGCCACGTGCGGGTCGGTCTGGTCGCCCGTTCCCGAGGGGTTGACCTGCAACTCCGCGCCTTGGGCCGCGCCGGTCGCGTCATAGCGCTGAGCGAAGACGCCCCAGCCGTCGCCGTCCTGGCCGAACGATTGCCAGACCACCACGAAATCGCCCGCGGCGTCCATCGCGACCGAGGGGTTGGTCTGCTTGTCGGTCGTGTGGGTGTTGGCTTGGAACTCGGTTCCTTGCGGCGTTCCGCTCGCGTCGAACCGCTGGCCGAAGACGCCGTCGTCGCTGCCGTCCTCGCCCGAGGAAACCCAAACGACGACGAAATCGCCCGCCGGATCCATCGCGATCGCGGGAAGCGTTTGCGCGGAAGTCGTGTAGGTGTTGACCCGGAACTCCGTGTCCTGGGCTTGACCGCTCGCGTTGAACCGCCGCCCGTAAATATCCCCGGCGTCGTCCTGATCGGACGACCAGACCACCACGAAACCACCGTCCGCGTCCATCGCTGCCGCGGGGGTGACCTGGTCGCCGTCCGTGGTCGCGTTGGCGAGGAGATCGCCGGTCGTCGCGAATCCGTTCGCCGCGAACAGGCGGAAGAGGACGTCCTCTCCGACGCCGTCGCCGGTCCAGACCGCGACGAAGTTGCCGCCGCCGGCGTTCATCGCCACCGCCGGATCGAACTGGTCGCCCGCGGCGGCGACCGTCACCCGGAACTCCGTCGGGTTTCCTTTCGGCTCGACGGCTTCCGCCGGCGAGGTCGCTCCGGCGGCGCTGTCCGCGGCCGACGTCTGCACGCCGGCGTCGCTTCCCGGCGCCGGAGAAGCCGGTTTGTCGCAAGTGAAAATAAACGGCAGGCACAGCAGAGCCCACGCCAGAAGAATCAGCCAACGCCGCATGATGCACTCCTTGCCAACAGGTTAACGCCGGGCGTTAGAAAGAACGACGCCGAACACCACGACATCTTATCGAAAGTGACCCGCTTTGGCCAACCCGCGCGCCGCGGGTCAGGTGGCAATCGCCGGGGAAATCCGTTAGTCTTTTTCCCGCGGGCAGGGGCGAGGCGGACCTCGCCCCTCACGATTCATCGGGAGCAGAGGACAAGGCGTGAGTCAACCTCCGGTCGTCAGCACGGCGCCGCGCGATCTGGACCTCGACTGGTTCCGCGGCATCGGCATCATTCTGATGTTCCTCGTGCACGTCTCGATCATGATCGGCATGCCCACCGACAGTTGGGCGTATCACTATCACATCGACGGCATCTACTCGCTGTACGCCTGGTTCTTTCTGGCTTCCGGCATGAACGCCGCGCGCGCCGCGCAAAACGATAACCGCCGCCCCCACGGCGGCCGCACGATGGCCAGCTACCTGCTGGTCAACCTCGCGCTGTTCGTGCTGGGCGTCATCTACAGCGTGAACCGCCGCACCTTCGGACAAATGGAGTTGTTCTGCGGCATCGCCGCGTGCACCGCCGCGACCTATGTGTTGTATCGCCGCCGCTGGCCGAACTGGTCGCTGATCGTGATCAGCCTGCTGCTCTTCGGCGTAGTGGTGAAGGTCAACTACCTTTACTGGAATTTCCCGCATCAGGAAATGTTCTCGCCGCGCCTGCTGCCGGCGCTCCGGCGCGTCACGCATACGCTGCCGATCGGCCCGCACGGCGAGGCGTTGCGTTTCCGCGCCTTCGGCGAACTGGCGGCGGGCGTCATCAATTCATTCAACCTCGGCGAGCGCTTTCTGTACGTGCACTTTTCGCTGCTGCCGTGGGTCTCGTGGTTCATCCTCGGCGGCGTGATGCTGCGGTGGGCGCGCACGAAGCGCGAGTGGATTCTCTGGGTGTTGTTCGCGGCGATGCTCGCCGTGTCGCTGCTGCTGCCGTTTTACACCAACCGCATGTCGCTCGATTTCTACCTGCGCGCGAAGATGGATTTCCTTCTGCGCTCGACGAGCATCGGCGGCATGACGCTCCTGATCGTGCGCCGGTTCTACAAAGGCGTCCGGCCGATCAACAAGAAGATCGAATTTCTCGGCCGCGAATCGCTGCTCGCCTTCGTGCTGCAATGGTTTTTCATCGACTGGTGCNNGCGGGTGATTGGCCAGGCGACCGGCCGCCAGACGTGGATGATTTTTCCGTTGGTGCAGCTCGCGGCGATCGTCGGCACGTACCTGCTGACCAAACTCTTCGCCGCGTGGCGCGACCGCACGATCGCGAACCGGAATTACCTGCGCAACTGGCTGGCGGTGACGCTCGTGTTCTTCCTGCTGTCGCTCGCGTTCTACAATCGCCAGCCGGCGCTGTCGTATCTCGTTTCGTTCCCGGTCATCATCGGCGTGGCGATGGCGTTTCCGGCGATTCGGCTGCTGATCCGCAAGGCGGTGCTGCCGCCGAAGCCGGCGACGCCGCCGGCCGCGACGGTCTAGCCATGCCGCGCCGGCTCGAAGTGACGCCCGCCATCGTGCTGCGGCGCTACGATTTCCGCGAGTCGGACCGCATCGTCGTGCTGCTCACGCGCGACCTGGGCCTCGTGCGCGCGCTCGCCAAGGGACTGCGCAAATCGCAAAAGCGCTTCGGCGGCATCGTCGATCTGCTCAACTGCCTCGAAGTGGAACTGGTGCGCCGCAAGAGCGAGTTGATGCTGCTGACCGGTGCGCGGCTGCTCGAGGCGTTCTCGCCGCTCAGCGAAGCGCCCTTGCTGCTCGCCGCCGGCTGCCATTTGGCGGAGGTCGCGTCGGCCTTCGCCGCGGAAGACGCGCCCGAGCCGGAGATCTTCTCGCTGCTCGCCGAGGCGCTGCGGCGGTTGGGCGAAGGGGCCGATCCCGCGCCGGTCAGCCGCACGCTCGAACTGCACGTGCTGGCCGCCGCGGGTCTCGCGCCGCGGCTCGACGCGTGTGCGATCACCGGCCGCCCGCTGGCTGACGACGAGGCCGCTTCGTTCGAGCCGCGCCACGGCGGGGCGGTTTGCCTCGCGCGCGCCGAAGCGGAAGCGCCGCGCCTGTCGGGTGCCACGCGGCGGAAGATGATGCAGGTGGCGTCAGCCGACGCCGCCGCGCGCTGGACCATTCCCTGGTCGCGCGACGAACTCGCCGAAGCCCGCGCCGCGCTCCAGGCCGCGCTGCTCTACCACCTCGGCCGCCCGCTGCACGCCCGCGCCTTCGCCGAAAACACGGCCCGCTACAGTCGGGAAAAGAAGATTTCTTAGACCAGCTCTATTTTTTTTGACGGGATTACAGGATCGAGAGGATGGACAGGATTCTGGCGTAGGGGCACGGCATGCCGTGCCCATTACCTCGGCCAAAGGAATAGCAAAAGGCCGTAAGTTGGCGTTTGTGTTTGTTGCATTTTAAAGCAATACCACTTGACTCGTGTTGCTTTGTAAGCTATCTTTTCAAAGTAGGAGAAAAACCTGATGGCGTTTCGTGTTCGGATGAAACAGTCGGCCTTGAAGGCGATGGGAAAACTTGACGGCGGGACGAGAACAAGGCTCTGGGCGGCGATCACGGAACTGGCGCGGAACCCGAGGCCCGCAGGCAGCGTCAAGTTGGCCGGCCACGACGATTTGTGGCGGGTTCGCACAGGCGATTGGCGAATCGTCTATCAGGTGCGAGATGCGGAACTGGTGGTGCTCGTGGTTCGCGTCGGATACCGGCGCGATGTTTACCGCGGGCTGTGAAAGGAAGCAGCAAAATGGCCCATCTTCACCTTGATCCGAAATTCATCGACCTTGCTCCAGGAAGGCGGTTGGTGATTCTTGAGGAAGGCGAATTCGATCGGTTGCTTGACGAGATTGACGCGAAGGAAGCGCGCCGCGTTCTTGCGGATCCGAACGACAAAGAAGTCGATTGGGCGGAGGCGACGAAGCAACTCATCGTCAACCGCATTGCCGCGGTTCGTCAGAACTCCGGCGTGTCGCAGCGCGAACTGGCGAGGCGGCTGCGGGTCAAACCGTCAACCGTCAGCCGCTGGGAACGCGCGGACGCCAACCTTACGCTCGACACGCTGCGTAAGGTCGCCAAGGCGCTTAGCTGCGAGGTCGTGGCGCTGATTTCGTAATCGTCCCGCCGCATCAGATAGAAAGTCGCCGGCGCATCGTGCAGTAGGCGATGCGGCTGCCGTCGGCAAAAGCCTTTACGCCGCGACTCACTTCGCGAAACCCGCAGGCGGTGTAACAGGCGATCGCGCGCGCGTTGCTCAGGCGCGTGTGAAGTTCCACACAGTCAAAATCTAGGCGCTCGCGCGCGGCGTCGATGGCGAGCGGGATGGCCCGGCGGCCGATGCCGCGGCCATGCAGTTCCGGTTCGCCGATCAGGATGCCGAGCACGGCGGCAGCGGCGGCGGCCGATTCTTTCTCGAGCCACACCGCGCCGACCTCGCGGCCGTCGGCGGCGATCACGTACCAGCAAACGTTGTCGCGGTTGGGGAACGCATCGGGCGTGAACGTGTGCGGGTTAATGCGCGACATGTATTGCGTCCAGCCGATGCGCTTCGCCCATTGTTGAATGCGCGGCCAATCGTCGAAGCGCCATTCACGAATCGTTACGCGCGGAGTGGTCATGGGCCGGCCTCGAGGGTGAGGGTTTCGGCTTGGTAGACCACGCGGATCACCAACGTGTTCCCCGGCCGAGATCTGGAAATGAAAAACGAGAAACGAAAAAGAAGCGCCGTCGTCTTCGCTCAGTAGGGCGCGTTCCACCAGATGCCGAAGTAATTATACAGCATCCAGTGATAAAGCCTGGTCAGATCGGCGGCCGACCAACCCGGAAAGACGCCGTGCATCGAATGGTCGCCCAGTCCGGTGAAGTCCGCGTCGGGCGTGCAATTGTATTGATCTTGCACGAACGCGGGCAGCGCCTTGCGGTCCCACGGTTGGGCGAAGAACGCGCCGGCGTACATCCGGCCGGTCAACTCCGTCCAGTCCGGCGGGTCCCACAAGTTGATCGTCACGGGGCTGTCGAGCGACGAAAGCGCCTGCGCGTTGTCTTGCAACGCCCGTTGAATGTCTTCCAGCGACATCCAAAACAGCGCCTGGTTCGGCGAGCCGGTGTCCAGGGCCGAGAGATTGAGGAATTGCCGATAATCCAACAACGCGGTGCGCGCCAGATCCTTGGCATTGGTGATTCGCGAACTGTCGAGCAACGTGAAGAACGAGGGATAGTGATCCAGCAACGAGTGGATGGCCTGGCAGTCGTTGTTCAACCCGTTCACGAAGTTGGCGATATCGACCTGGAAGTTCCAGGCCTGGACGGCCGTGATCAATCCGCCGGCGGTCTCGGCCATCGATTTGAACAAGTAAAGGTCGGCCGTGGTGACGCGGTAGTCATGCCATTCGTTCCAACCGACCCACGAATCGGAGAGCGCGGCCGCCGGAAACGTGTCCTTGAAATTGACGTCGTTCGCGGCGATGTCCAGCAGGATGTGTACGTAGTTCGCCACCGGCGCGACGTTTTTCACCACGGCGTCGATGACTTTTTGCGACGGCGGCGTCTGCGCGGGCAGCGCGCCGAGCGTCCCGTTGGGGACCGTCGGGAGCCAGCAAAACGTGTAGGTGAAATTCCAGGGATCGGTCGAGCCCGAGCCGCAGGCGTCGTTCACGAGAGCGAGCAGATCGCTATTCTGCAAGAGCATGGCCGTCATCGTCAGAGCGTACCAGGCCGCCGCGTGGGAATCGTCCATGTTTTCGCTCCACGCGCAGCCGAATTGGAAATCGGCCTCCTCTAGATGGTGATTCACCAATTCGCTTTTTCCTTGGGAGACGCTTTCGTTGCCGAAGCAACCGCTCGGCACCGGCACGACGGC
>PMZC01000246.1 GCA_003170555.1 Deltaproteobacteria bacterium | reverse complement strand
CCGAGCGCGCCGCCGGCATCGCCAGCCGCCGGCTGAATCCAGATTCGCTCAAAAATCCGTTCCCGCTGAATCAGCCCATTGGCCACGCAGTTGAGCGCGACGCCGCCGGTCAGCGCGAGGTGGCGCATCTTGAGTTTGCGCATCATCTCTTCAATGAGCCGCAGCACCGTTTGTTCGGTCACGTATTGCAGCGCGAAGGCGACCGCGCGATGCCGGTCGCTCGGCGGCTCGTCGGGTTCGCGCGGCGGGCCGAAGACGCGCGCGAAGCGTTCGGAGAACCACCGCCGCCGCGACCGGTGGTAGTCGAACCAGGCCATGTCGAGGCGAAACGTGCCGTCGCCCTGATAGCGCACGATGCGCTCCATCGCTTTCACGAGCGAATCGTCGCCATAGGGCGCCAGGCCCATCACCTTGCCCTCGTCGCAATTCTGGCGATAGCCGAGATATTCGGTCACCGTGCACCAGAGCAAGCCGAGACTGTGCGGGTAGGGCGTCCAGCGCACGGGCTCGACGCTTTCGCCTTCGAGCTTGGCGACCAGCGTCGTCGCGATCTCGCCGTTGCCGTCGACGACCAGCACCAACGCGCGGTCGAAGGGCGTCTGGAACGCGGCGTGATAGGCGTGGGCGAGGTAGTGGTTTACGTGGTGGAAGGGCCCGGCGTAGCTGAAGCGGCGGCGGAAGTCGGCGCGCACCGTCAACATGCTGCGCAAATTGCCCGCCTGCATGCGGCGCACGTTGGCCAGCGTATCGGGCAGGCCGGCCACGGTTTGCAGCACGCGGCGCGGCAGGCCGACCCACGGCCGCCAGTAAAACGCCACACCGTCGAGGTCGCGCACCGCGAGACCCGCCTGGCGCAAACAGAAGGCGATCGCGCGTTCGGGAAACGCCGTGGTGTGCTTCTCGCGGCGCAGGCGCTCCTCTTCGCAGAACGCGACGAGCTTGCCGTCGACGAGCAGCGCCGCGGCCGTGTCATGGATGTGCGCGTTGAAACCGAGAACCGCCCGCGGCATCGTCACGTCCGCCGGATGCGGATTTCGCTCGTGCCGCCGGGAACGAACAGGCGATGATCGTTGACGTTGATCGTCTGGCCGTCCACCACCGCCGTTTCGATCGGGAAGGGCAGGTTGAGTTCGATCTTCAGCGGCGTGCGGCGCCACGCGGCGGCGATGTCGATCACCACCTCCGCCTCGCGCGCCTCGACGCGATACGACACCGGCCCGAAGTGCGTCGGGGCCTCGCGCACGTCGATGCGGCCGCCCCACTCGAACCAATCGTCCGGCGCCGCGGGCAGCAACACGAGGTTCTGGCCGTCTTCAAACAGCAGCAGATCGCGCAGGATCAGCAGCCAATCCGCCGCGGCCCACAGGTGCATGCCGTCGCCCATGCAGCCGCCGCCGGTCGCCGGGTGAATCGCCTCGGGCCACGTGCCGACCGACGTCGCCTTCGCCAGCACGTACTTGATCAAGGGCCAAGCGCGGGCCTCGCGCCGCAGCACGTGACAATGCGCGATGTGCAGCGTGAGATAGGCGTTGATGCCGCTGTGAATCATGTTCTGGAAAAAGCCGTGCTCGAACATGCAGCATTCGTGCAGCGCGGCGAGCGTGTTCTCCATCAGCGGGTCGAACGGGTCGAACAAGCGCAGCGGGTACAACGCGGCCACCGCGCCGATCATTGCGCTGTCGATGCGCCGATACGGGCCGGTCGTCATCACCGCGCGCCCGATCCGCCGTTCCACGTGCGCGAGGCTGGCGCGGATGTCGGCCAAGAACTTTCCGGTCTCCTCCTCGTATTTCACCCACGCGCTGCGGACGCCGAGAATTTCCGCCGCCTGCGCCGTGTCGCGCAAGCCGGCGGCGCCCCAGAAGTCGTCCCAATAGTAGAAATCGTTCGGGCCGAAGTGTTCGGCGGAAAAGCCCGGCGGCAGCAGGCCGAAGGTCGGGCCCGGCTCGTTCTGCTTCTTGCGCGTGCGCACGATCCAGTCCGCGCCTTTGACCATCGGTTCGAACATCTGTTCGAGAAAGCGACGGTCTTCCGACAAGCGGTAGTGCTCCATCAGCGTCCAGATCGCCTGGCCCGCGCTGTCCCACTCGCCCGGCTGCGACAAGAAGAAGCCGTCGCGGTCCTGCCGGCTGGGATAGTCGAGCAGCTTGCGCCGCGCGTCGTCGTGCAGGCCGAGGCGGTCGAGCGCGGTGACCAGATAAGCGCTGTCGCGGAACCAATAATGATGATACGTCGCCGGACCGGGCGTGATGTAGTCGCCGTCATCGGCCAGCATCAGGTGGCATTTGCAGAGGTTGAACGCCTCGGTGAGTTTTTTGTCCGGCAATTCGACGCGCAGGCCGCGCGCGAGTTGCTTTTTCCACGTGGCCTTCGCGTCGGCCTGATGGTCGGCGTAATTGAATCGCCGCATGCGCGCCACGTTGGTCGATTTGAGCGGCTGCGGATCGGTGGTCGCCGAAGCGACGACGGCCGCTTCGCCGTGCGGATCGAGGCGCAAATCAAATGAGGCGAACGCCGTGCCCAGTCCGCCCGGGCACTCGCTGCTCGTGCGCGGCTCCGTCGCGTGGCGGAAAAAAGCGCAATCGCCGTCGCGCCCGTTGCTGCAATAGACCAGGCCCGGCCGGTCGACGAATTGCAGGCCCAGCGAGCCGTTGACGGCCAGCGTGTGGTCGTCGACCAGGGCGAGCGAATGCACGAGGCTCGCGCCTTCGCCGTTGAACGGCCGCACCGAGAAAAACAGGCGCGGCGCAATGGGTTGGTCCGTGCGGTTGATCACCCGCGCGCGCACCATCACGCACTCGAGCTGCGACACGTCGCCGACCAGCGTCTCGATTTCCAGCCGGTACGCCTCGCGTTCGAACGCGGTCAGCACGATGGGCAGGCCGTCCACGTGCCGCTGTTCGCATTTGGCTTCGCGGCTGGGATAGAGCACGTCGCCGTCGAGCTCGACCCACACGTCGAGCGACCATCCTTCGTACCACGGCGTGACCCAACCGCGCGGATCGACCACCACTTCGCGCGTCGCGCCCACGCGCCCGACCGCCGTCCAGTTGCGATGGGTGAGGTTGAATTGCGACCAGTTCATGCGCGGAATGAAGCTCACGTCGTGCGGATCGCATTGGCGCGTCGCCCAGTACGGCAGCACCCAATCGAGGTTCGGCTGAATCGCCATCTGGGTGAAGAGGCCGCGGGTGAACATGCGCAGCGCCATCGGCAGCAGATCGGTGGGCATCGCCACCGAGGCTTCCGTGCCGACTTTGCCCATCGCGTCGACGTACGCCAGGCTGTCATCCACGTGGTAACGTTTGGCCAATCGCTTGACGAAATATCCCTTGACGCTCATCGCACCACCTTGTCGCGCCGCAGTCGAAGGTTCGTGGATCGGCCGCGGCGAAAAAATCCCGCTCCTTTTTGGCAGACCGCAAGCGGAATGTCCAGCAGAGGGGTGGCGCGGCCGCGCGAACAAAAACGCGACCGCTTCCTTGCTTGCCGCGTCAACCGGCGCTAAAACAGGGCTCGGCTATCAAACGCGGCTCGTCGCGTGGGAGTGGGTGATGTTTTTACGCCGCTTGACGATCGTCTCAGTGCTTTTGCTCACGCTCGCCTTCGCCGCGTGCGCCATTCGGCAGGATTTGCGTCCGCCGGAGCCGCCGTTCGCGATGCCGACTTCGTCCGCGGTCGGCGCGACGGCGCCGCATTCGCCGGTGCTCGCGGTCGGCGCGGCGCGGTTGGATATTTCTCCCGACCATGCGGTGATCCTCGGCGGGTACGGCGTGTACTTCTGGTCGAAGAAGCACTGCCGCTGGTCGCAGGGCGTGCACGATCCGCTTTACGCGACCGCCCTGTACTTTCTTAAAGGCGACGAGGCGCTGGTGCTGATCGAAACCGACGAGGTCGGGCTGGTGAAGGGCGACATCGACCAGATTCGCGACGCCGTGGCGACGAAGCTGCGGCTCAGCCGCGAGCGGGTGATCGTCGGCGCGACGCACACGCACCACGGGCCCGACACCATCGGCCTGTGGGGCACGCTGCAGCCGGCGAATTCGGGTCGCGACGAACGCTACATGAACATGCTGAAGGATCGTTGCGTCGCGGCGGCGGTGCAGGCGTATCAATCGCGGCGGCCGGCGCACCTGGCCTACGCGCTCGGCGAGGAATCGGCGCTGCATTACAACATCCATCAGAACGAGACCTCCGACCCGAACCTCGATCACACGATCACCGTGCTCATCGCGACCGGCGACGACGGCAAAGTCATCGCCACGCTGACCAACTGGGCCTGTCATCCGACGACCGAGGATGCGCCGAACCGGCTCGTCTCGTCGGATTGGGTCGGCGTTTTTTATCAGGACATGGCGGCGGCGATGCCCGGCGTGCACATGTACGTCAACGGCTCGATCGGCGCGTCGGTGCAGCCGTCGGTCGCGTGGCGCGACGCGCAGCATCTGGCCAACGAGGGGCAGGGGTTCGTCTGGGCCAAATTGATGGGCGACGTGTTCACGAAAAACGTGCTGCACGTGATCGAGCATCCGACGCCCATCGAGGTGGATCGCATCGCCGTCGAAACGCGATCGGCGCCCGTGCACATGCAGAACTTCATCTTCCGCCTGGCGAAGGTGCTCCACATGCTGCCGATGGACATTCCCGACAACGGCGACTTCGCCACCACGATCACGGCCGCGCGCGTGGGTCCGCTGCGCTTCGGCTCCATGCCGGGCGAGATGTCGCCGCACCTCGGCAAACAGATTCGCGCGTCGCTCGGCGGCCCGGCGCAGATTCTCGTCGGCCTCGGGCAGGATTGGCTCGGCTACATCCTCGACGAGCAACAGTACGCCGACTCGAACTACTCGTACGAAAAAATGCTCTGCGTCAGCCCGCACCTCGGACCGAACGTGGTGAAGGCGTATCGGACGATCCATTTCGAGTAAGACCGGCGGCGCCACCCGCTATTCGTATCGGTCAATCACCTTCTTCTTGGAGATACTCGATTTTCGCCAGCTTGAGAACATCCTGTTCGAAGGGGAAGGTAAGCTTATATCCGCCGGTGATCGAGATGACGATTCCCGTATCACTCGTGACGTAGCTGATATTCGAATACTGCGGATATGGTTGGCCGTAGATATAGCTGAAATGAGCCAACGCGCCGAAGGCTTCCCCGGTTCGAGCCGCAAGTTGCTTCCGGAGCTTCTTCAGATTGAATTTGAGAGTCTTGTGGGTATTGACGTCGTAAACCACCAGGCCGTTCTTGGAGATGTTGCTCATCACCTTTTCGATATCCCATTTGCCGCACTTGGATTGATCGTAGCCGGCAGATGATGGTTCGCAGGTGGTTTTCAGGTAGTCCATGAATTCCTTGGCCTTGGCGTAACGTTCCGGGATGGGCTGATCGGCCAGGGCGGCAAGACCGAAACCGAGTAATAGCAGCACAACGACGGCGGTCGACTTGCCCGGTCCCCAATTGGAGAACATATCAGTTCCTTTCGTTAGATGTTCGGTGTCGTTTTTGTTAACTAGGGCGTCAGGTGATCGAAGTCAAGCCGCGCGGGACGTTCGCTCGGAATGCCGAGTGTCACCGTCGTGTCGCGGCCTTTTCGGGCGTCGATCATCGCTCGACCGGGACGCAAATTGAACCTCGCGTCGTTTGACACCCCGCGTTCTTGTGTTATCTTCTGGCGTTTCGAAAACGTCCGATTTATTTACGGACGTGTTTGCTGAGGTATGAGGAAAAATGGCCAAAGGAAAGACCGACTACAAGAGCACGCTGTCTCTGCCGCAGACCGACTTCCCGATGAAAGCCGATCTCGCCGCGCGCGAACCGCAGATGCTGGCGCGTTGGAACGAGATGAAGTTGTACCAACGAATTCGCGAGGCGCGCGCCGGTCGGCCGCGTTTCGTGCTGCACGATGGTCCGCCGTACGCCAACGGCAATATCCATCTCGGCACGGCGATGAACAAGATTCTGAAGGATGTCATCGTCAAAGCCAAGAACATGCAGAACTTCGACAGCCCGTATTTGCCGGGCTGGGATTGCCACGGCCTGCCGATCGAGACCGCGCTGCTGAAGGAAATCAACGAATCGCGGCCGGCCGCGGGGCAGGAAGGCGAATTCCGCCGCCGTTGCCGCGCGTATGCGGAGAAGTACATCGACGTGCAGCGCGCCGAATTCATGCGCCTGGGCGTGCTCGGCGAATGGGCCGCGCCGTACATCACCATGAATCCGAAATATGAAGCGATCACCGAGCGCGAGTTCGGCAAGTTCGTCGGCGCGGGCGGCGTGTACAAGAGCCGCAAGCCGGTCTATTGGTGCAGCCATTGCGTCACCGCGCTGGCCGAAGCGGAAGTGGAATACAAAGAACACGTCGCGCCGAGCATCTATGTGCGTTTTCCGCTGGTCGACGACATCAGCGACGTTGTGCCGCAAGCGAAAGGGCGCAAGGTCAGCGTGATCATCTGGACCACCACGCCGTGGACCATTCCGGCCAACCTCGCGCTGGCGTTTCATCCGGAGTTCGATTATGTGCTGGCCGACGTCGGCGACGGCGAGGCGTACATCATGGCCGAGCGACTCGCGCCGCTGTGCCTCGAAACGTTCGGCAAGCCGCTGAAGATTCTCGCCACGTTCAACGCGAGCCGGCTCGAGCGCCGCCGTGCGCGCCACCCGCTCGACATGCGCGACAGCGTGATCATCCTGGCCGATTTCGTCACGCTCGACAGCGGCACGGGCATCGTGCACATCGCGCCGGGACACGGCCAGGAAGACTACGAGGTCGGCTTGAAGTACGGGCTCGACGTGTATTCGCCGGTCGACGACCTCGGCCGCTTCACGAAAGACGTGCCGCAGTGGCAAGGCACGCATGTCTTCGCCGCGAACGACGCGGTCAACGCCGAGCTCAAACGCCGCGGCGTCCTGCTCGCCCAGGGCGATGAGACGCACCAATACCCGTATTGCTGGCGCTGCAAAAACCCGATCATCTTCCGCGCCACCGAGCAGTGGTTCATCTCGATGCAGACCAACGACCTGCGCCAGAAAGCGCTCGCCGAGATCGACCGCGTGCGCTGGATTCCGACCTGGGGCCACGACCGCATTTACGGCATGGTGTCCAACCGGCCCGACTGGTGCATCAGCCGCCAGCGCAGTTGGGGCGTGCCGATTGTCGCCTTCACCTGCGCCGATTGCGGCGAATTGCATCTGTCGAAAGAGCTGATCGACCACGTCGCCGACATCTTCGAAAAGGAAACCGCCGACGCCTGGTTCGACCGGCCGGTCGAGCAACTGCTGCCGCCGGGCTTCAAATGCCGTAAGTGCGGCGGCTCGTCGTTCAAGAAAGAGAAGGACATCCTCGACGTGTGGTTCGATTCCGGCGTGAGCTACGCGGCGGTCTGCGAGCCCGAACCGCGCCTCTGGCCGATCGATTTGTATCTCGAAGGCTCGGACCAGCATCGCGGCTGGTTCCACAGCACGCTGCTCGAGTCCGTGGGCACGCGCGGGAAGGCGCCGTACGACGCGGTGCTGACCCATGGCTTCGTCGTCGACGGCAAGGGCTACAAGATGTCCAAGAGCGGAGGCAACTCCATTCCGCCGAACGACGTCATCGGGAAAAGCGGCGCGGAGATTCTGCGGCTGTGGTCGGCGGCCAGCGACTATCGCGACGACATTCGCATCTCCGACGAAATCCTCGACGGCCTGATTGACGGCTACCGCAAGGTGCGCAACACGCTGCGCTTCATGCTCGGCTGTCTGCACGATTTCGATCCGGCGAAGCATGCCGCGCCCGAAGCGAAATTGGACGAACTCGACCGCTACGTGCTCGAGCGGTGGGAAGCGCTCAAGGCCACGATGATCAAGGCGTACAACGACTACGACTTTCACCTGGTCTACCATTACCTGCTGTCGTTCTGCGCGACCGAGCTGTCGAGCTTCTACCTCGACGTGCGCAAGGACGCGCTGTACGCCGACGCGGCGGACGATCCGGTGCGGCGCAGCGCGCAGAACGTGCTGTACAAGCTGGTGGGCGAAATCACGCGGCTGATGGCGCCGATCTTCAGCTTCACCGCCGAAGAGGTATGGCGGCATATTCCCGGCCCGCGCGAAGAGAGCGTGCACCTCGCGCTGTTCCCGCCGGCGCGGCCGGAGATCGACCAGGCGCTGCTCGATCATTGGACGACGCTGCTCGAGGTGCGCGGCGTGGTGAACAAGGCCATCGAAGTGGCGCGCGCGCAGGGGCGGCTCAAGCAAAGCCTCGAGGCGCAGGTGACCGTCGCGGCGGCGCCGGAAATCAAAGCGGTGCTGTCCGCCGAAGCGGGCCGGCTGGTGCGGCTGTTCATGGTCGCCGACGTGCGGCTGGTCGACTCGTTCGACGGCGAAGCGACGGCCGAAAGCGCAACGCCCGGCGCGGTGCGCGTGCGCGTTGAACCGACGACCTGGGCCAAGTGTCCGCGTTGTTGGAACCGCACCCCGACGGTCGGCCGTGATCATCCCGAAGTCTGTGATCGTTGCGCCGCGGTGTTGGCGAAAAAACAAGGAAGCTGATGAGCTGGTGGCGCGACAAGTACGGAGTGATCGCCGGGCTGACGACGTTGAGTCTCGTCGCCGATCAAGTCAGCAAGGCCGCGATCATCGCGCACTTTCCGCAGGGCGGCAGCCTGCCGCTGATTCCCGGTTTCTGCGAACTGTTTCACACGCACAACTACGCGGCGGCGTTCGGCCTGTTCGGCGGCAAGGGCGCGTGGTTCTTTCTGATCGTCAGCACGCTGGCCATCGGCTTCATCGGCTTTTACTTCTACCGCTTGCGGCGCGACGACGTGTGGTTGGCCACCGCGCTGGCGCTGATTCTCGGCGGCGCGCTGGGCAACATGATCGACCGCCTGCGGCACGGCTTCGTGATCGACTTCATCCGCTTCTATCTCGGCAACCTGTCGTGGCCGACGTTCAACCTGGCCGATATCTCCATCGTCTGCGGCGTGGCGATGTTCGCCATCGACATGATGCGCAGTGAAAAACAGGCGCGCGGCGCGGCGAACGGCGCCGCCGATCAACCGCGAACTCCGCCCGCCCAGGGAACGCGATGAGTCTGTTGCGCGACAAATACGGCGTGGTCGTCACCGTCTCGGTGATCAGCCTGGTGCTCGACCAAATGAGCAAGGCGGCGATCATCGCGCGCTTTTCGCCGGGCCAGACCCTGCCGCTCGTTCCGGGCTGGCTCGAACTGTTCCACGCGCACAATCACGATTCCGCGTTCGGGCTGATCCACGGCAACAGCGCGATTTTCTTCGTCGTGATCAGCGCGCTGGTGATCGGCCTGGTCGGCCTTTACTTTCTGCGCCTGCGCCGCGACGATGTGTGGCAGGCGACGGCGCTGGCGTTGATTGTCGGCGGGGCGCTGGGCAACAACATTCTGGATCGTTTGCGCCACGGCTTCGTCATCGACTTCATTCGCTTCTACCGGGGCAGTTGGTCGTGGCCGACGTTCAACCTGGNNTCTGCGGCGTGGCGATGTTCGCCGTCGACCTGATCCGCGGCGAAAAACAGGCGCGCCGTCCGACGGCGAAGGGGAGATTCGTTGCATCCGATCATCCTTGAACTCGGCCCGCTGAAGGTTCACGCCTACGGCTTCATGCTGGCGCTGGCTTTCCTGTTCGGCATCTTCCTGGCGGAACGCTACGCGAAGCAGATCGGCGAGAACGTCGACGACGTCGGCAACGTTTCGTTTTGGATTATCCTGACCGCGATCGTCGGCTCGCGGCTGTTCCACGTGATCGTGTTCTGGGACCAGATGAAGAGTTTCTGGGACCCGTTCAAGATTTGGGAAGGCGGGCTGGTCTATTACGGCGGCTTCCTCGGCGCGACGGCGGGGTGCGTCATCTATTGCCTCGTGCGCAAGATCAGCTTTTGGCAGATCACCGACCTGCTGGCGCCGGGGGTCGCACTCGGGCTGATGTTCGGGCGGACGGGCTGCCTGCTGGTCGGCTGCTGCTACGGCAAACCGTGTCCGCCGGATTTCCCGCTGGGCATCACGTTTCCGCCGCAGACGATCGGCCTGGCCGGCGTGCCGCTGTATCCAACCCAGCCGGCCGAAGCGCTCGGCTGCCTGCTCATCTTCCTGTTCCTGTGGTTTTTCCTGCGCTCGCGCCGCACGTTCCGCGGCGAGGTGCTGTTCACCTTCGTCATTCTATACTCGTTGCTGCGCACGACGCTGGAGTTCTGGCGCGACGACCCGCGCGGCTTCATCACGTTGTCTCACGTCACCGCCGCGCCGAACCTGACGCCCGACTCCGGCGGCTTGGTCGGCTGGCTGCTGTGGGCGNNTGGTGAGCGCGATCTTCATCATCGTCTCGGTCGCGCTGTGGATCTGGCGCGCGCGAGCCGATCGTCGCTTGGGCTGGGAATCGCCGGCGCTGGCGAAGGTTCCGCTGTGGGGCGCGCCGAAATCGGCGCCCGCCCGCAAACGAAAGGGCCGCAAATGAACCGAACGCGTCTTGCCCTGCTGGTGCTGGCGCTCATCGCCGCCGCGTGCGCGGTGAGCAGCACCAATCTGCGTCTCGAGATGCTCAACACCGAAAGCCTGCCCGCCGGCGAGGTGACCGAGCAGGTCGCCACATTGCACGGACGCGTCGAGGGCCTGTGGGGCAGTCTGCATCACGCGAAGTTGTCGACCGACCTGACCAAAAAACGCATCGCCGAGTATTTCGAAAACTCGGAAGACCTCTCCGATTTCGTCGCCATCTACGCCAGCTTGATGCGCGAGAAGAACTTCGAAAGCGAGAAGGTGCAGCATTTCGAGATCGGCCAGATCAAGCTCGAGCTGAACGGCGTGCAGGCGCGCGTCGAGGTGACGCTCTGGGGCACGATCTATTTCATCTGGCGCCATCGCATCCATGAAGTCGAGATGTGGAAGAACGTCGACGGCGTCTGGGTGATGAAACCCATGCCGTCTTGAAACGGAATCTCTCTGTCTGCGTTTGACATCCGCTCCCGCTCTCGCTACTCATTGAGGAACTTGATGATTGATTTCGGTGGGAGGGCGCGTCATGCCGCAATGCCGCCGTCGGCGAGTTCTCCTGGTCCCGGTGCTGTGCTTCGTGTTGCTCGCGTGCCAGTCGGCGCCGCGAGCGGTCGAGTTCAAACCGTTGCCGGATATGGCGGGCGCCAGAACGAAGGTCGACGTGTCCGGCATCACCTACCAACTCAAGTTTGACGCCGACTACCCGCTTCGCGATTTCCAGCGCGTGTTGGAAAGCCGGCTCCGTGAACACCTGCACGCGCATGGCTTGGAAGTCGCGCCGAAAGCCGAGGCCGCCTACAGCATCTCGGGCGCGATCGCTGTCGCCGAAAACGAGGAATACAACGGTTGGCTGGCCGTGCCGATTGTCGGCAGCGCGGCCGGCGGTTTATTAACTCTGGCCATCCCCTATGGAATGGCGCTGATTGCGGCGATTCCCTTCTTTCCTATCGTAGGAGCCTCGTTCATCGCCGCCGGTCTCTTTGGCCCTCCGGTCGTCGCCGCGTCGCTGGCCGCGCCGGACACGACTTTCGCCAAGGCGTTCACCGCCAATATCGTGCTCAAAGACGCTCGCGGAGTCGTGCTGTTCCGCCACACCTACGACTACTTTCAAAGCGACTGCGCCAGCGTCTACCAGCGCGGATCGCGCTCGTGCAAGAAAATCAACCGCACGATGGCCGGAGCGATCGACGCGTTCTTTGCGATGATTACCGCCGAACTCGCGATGAATATCGGACCTTAGCGCAGACCTCCCCCAACCCCCTCCGAATTGCGGAGGGGGAATAGAAGACGCTGGCGCGTGCGACGGCGCTCCACCTGCAATACGGGGGAGATGGAGGGGGGTCTGATCCTGCGTGCCATAGTTTTGAGCCGTCAGGTTCAAAGCTGTGCCGGACTTAGAAAAGCACAGCCTTGGCTTTGCGCGGCGATGCCGCGCGAAACCAAGACTGTGGCACACGGAACGATAGTTCATTCCGTCAATTCTTCGGGCTGCCGATCAACGTTTGGTTTTTACTTCCGTCCAACGGTTTGACGTCCGTGCGAGCTGCTCGGCCACGAGCGCGGCCAGAGCGCCGCTGCCGGCGGGCGTCAGATGGGCGTGATCGAAGAGGAGATCGGGCTTGCCGGAGAGCGACGTGGCGTCGATGACGTTCGAAGCACGAAACGTTTCGTCGATCATCTGGTAGATCGCCTGCCAGGCGCGCAAATGTGTTTCGTAGTCGAACGCGTGGTACCAGGTGAAACAGCGTTCTTCACGTAAGGCGGGCGGCAGGTCGGGCGTGATCAGCGTGGGCTGCTTGACGATATAAAACTCCGCATGCATCAAATCGCAGGCCGCTTTCATCAGCAACAGATTTTGTTTGAAGACCTCCACACCGCGCGGATCGAAAGTCTTGGCCAACTCCGCGTCCTTTTTTCGCGTCGGCGCCGCTTCGCCGACCGGCGCGGGCGATTGTCTCGCCGCGCGGACTGCACGCAACGCGCTGTATAAGCGCGACCAGGCCAGATAGCGATCCAGAAAGAAGGGGCGGATTCGCGGCGGCAAGGAAACCGGCGGAAACGACCAGTCGCCGTCGCCCTTCCAGCGCCTGGTCAGCATCTTCTCCGGGCCGGCGTCGTCGAAGTAGTACATTTCGTTCCAGCCGTGACACGCGATGACGATGTCCGGCGCGAAGAACCGCACCTGCGACCACAGCCGGCCGTACGATTCGAAAGACGTGTAACCGCCGGCGGCGGCGTTGATCATTTCGATGTCGGCGTGCGGGAATTTTTTGCGCAGCAAAACCCACGTTTGGTACGGCCAGGTGTCGACATCGCGCAGAATGACGCCCATGCCCGCGGTCGAGCTTTCGCCGAGAAACGCGATGCGAATTCGCCCGGGCGGTTTCGCCACCGAATCCATCTTCGGCGTGGAGACAAAACCGAATTGATTGACCGATTTTTGATACCTGGCGTCGTAACCCGGTCGCGGCACATACGCGGCGTAAGGATGAATGTACGTCCAATCCTGCATCGGGTTGCGTTGCCAGGCGGTGGAGGTCAGCCGGCTCAGTTCGATATTCGGCCCCGACCGCGCCCGCCATTCGCCGAACAAGAACGCGGCGACCAGGCCGAGCAAGAGTACGACGAGAGAGAACACGAGACGCCGGGGCGCGCGGCTGGTCGATTTCATGCGGGGCTGATCGATTCGTCGGTGTTACTGACCAGGAGAGGCTAACGCAAAACCAGCTTCGTCGCAAAGGAAACGAAAACCTTGCCGGCGCCTTCGCCTCGGTTGACATCACTACCGGCTATCGTATTGTCTCGCCGAGACCGCCGCCGATCGTTGCAATTTCTAAACGCGATCAAGCTGAATCGGCGGCGGCTGCATCGCGACGGCCGAACTTGTGGGAACATGACGGGGATCAGCAGTGGGCGAACGTGAAGCCTCCCAAACCCGCGCGCCAATCACGACGGCCGAGCGACTTCGCCGGTCGCTGAGTCTGCCGGCGTTCGCCGAGGCGCTGCCCTTCGCCTTAGCCGCGCTGACCTTCTCCGCCTTCGCCGTTCTTTCGTTCCTTGAGCTGCACAGCCACGTCTGGTGGAAGATGGGCTGCATTCTGGGCGTCGACTTCGCGCTGCTCTACGTCGCCTACTTGTCTCACCAAGTGTCATCGCGTGGGCCGCAGATACGTTTGGCGGCTTACCTCTGGGCGATGCTGTTCTTTGTTCTTTTGGCCCTGGCGACGAACGTTGTGCCGGCCTCGCTGAGTCTGGCGCTCAACCTCGTTCTGCTGTTGATCTACGACCTGCTCACGGCGCCGCGCCTTGTTTTTCGGCTCGCACGATCCGTGGCGCGACGCCGGCGGTTGATTCTCACGTTGTGCTACCTGTTTTACTTTCTGGTTTTGCTGAACGTCATGGTCGACCATTCGCTGCTCGGCCAATTCGCGCCCGGCCGCGAGGCGAATGCGCCGCGCTGGGTCCCGCGGGCGAACGCGTACTACGGCATCAACCGGCAGGGTTTCCGCGGCCCGGAAATCGAACTGACCGACCTCCGCAGCTTTCCGCGTTTGCTGTTTCTCGGCGACTCCTCGACCTTCGGGCTGGGCGTGAAGGCCGACCAGGCGTTCCCCGCGGTGCTCGAGCGTATGCTGCATCAAGTCGGCTTGCTGGACGCCCGGTCGTTGAACGCCGGCGTCAACGGCTATGACACCTTCGGGCTGATCTACCGCTATCGCGAATTCGCCGCGTGGAAACCGAACTACGTTTTCATCATGGACGGCATTCATTTCGAAAGCCCGAACACCACCAGTTCGCGCTACTTCTTGCCCTACGTCGCGCCGTTGCGCGGGCTGTACTGGCTGACGACATTGCTGCAGCCGCGCCTCGCGCTGACCTCCGCCGCGGAGAAAAACGACGCCTATCGCCGGTGGATGGAGACCCTCGGCAAACTCGTGAAGGAAGCGAAACGCGGCGGCGGCATCGTGGCGCTGATCAGCTATCCGTCGGATGTGATTGAAGGAAAGGTGTATTACACGGTCCAGGCCCAGGCGAGAAACGCCCAGGTGCATTATCTCGGCGCGTACGAGGCCTTCGGCGCGCAGAGAAAAAAGCTGCTGTGGATCGACAACGTTCATCCCAACCAGGCCGGCCATCATCTGCTGGCTTGTCTGGTCGCCGGGTGGGTCGCGCAGCAGGAACGCTCGACCGTTCGCCTGCCCGAATGCGCGACGCTCTGGGGCCCGCCGCCGACCCGCCCGTAGGCGCGTATTGCTATACACCCGGTCCGGCTTTTTGTGCTATCATCTTTAGCGAAGAAAACGTGTCCTCGGGAGGGAAACGTCATGAAGCTGTTCAAACCGTGGACCAGGCTGGCCGTCATCGCGTTGGCTCTGCTGGCGTTCTTCCTGCTCGCCGCGCCGCAGTGCCAACATCCGCCATGCATCGACAACAGCGATTGCTCGGCCAAGGACTTCTGTCAGAAAGCCGACGGCAACTGCGAGGGTTGGGGTCTGTGCGAAACGCGCCCGCTGATTTGCAACCAGCTTTATGCGCCGGTATGCGCGTGCGACGACCAGACCTACGTCAACGTCTGCTATGCGAATGCCGCCGGCAGCAGCGTCCTGGCCCAGGGCGCCTGCGACGAGGTCCTGTGCCCCGATCAGGAATGCGGCCCCGCGTTGATGATCCCGATCTGGCAATGCCCCAACGGCACCTGGGGCGGACCGACGGGCCGCTGCCTGCGCCAATCCGACGGAAGCTGCGGCTGGGAAATCCGCCAGTGCCCGGGCCAGTAGCGCCGGCGAAAGACTAGCGACAACCCCGAGCGTGACGAAACGGTCAGCATGAATACGAAATGAGAGAGGACACTCGTTTTCTAATTTCCGTTTTCACCAGGGGGCGACGACATGAAATCCAAATGCGCGGAATGTAAATGGCGTAAGTGGTCAGAGGCCAACCCGACGAAGTTCTTCGCCCGGCTCTGGAAGTGGCACATCACCTGGTGCCCCGGCTGGAAAGCCTATCAGCGCGAACTGGCCGCCGAGGGCAAGAACGATTCGACCCCTTAGATGACCGCGCACTCCGCGAACATCCGCAACGCGGCGGAGTATGACTTTTCGTTCAACTTCCGACGGCCTACATCTTCCGTAACTTGACCACCACCATTTCCGGCGGCGAGGCGAGGCGCATCGGCGGGCCCCAGGTGCCGAGGCCGCCGGAGACGTAGAAGCGGCTGGCGCCGATGGTATAGAGGCCGTGCTGGTGCGGGTAGAATTGCGCTGAGACGTAGGAGAGCGGCCACATCTGTCCGTGGTGGGTATGACCGCTGAGCGTCAGGTCGACGCCGAGCGCCGCGATCTGCTCGTAGCGCACCGGCTGATGCCACATCAGCACGGCCGGCGCGGTTTGCGCTTCGGGGCCGATCACCTGTTCGAACGACGCCACCGGCAGATTCATGCGCGCGGCGGTCGGATCGTTCAGGCCGTAGAGGATCAGCCCGTTCGGGAAGACGATCTTTTCGTTTTGCAAAAAGCGGATGCCGAGCGTCGCCGCGTGCTTGATGACCTGCGGCGCGCCGGCGTAGTACTCGTGATTGCCGGTGACCGCGAACATGCCGTAGCGAGCGTTCACGCGGCGCAGCGGATCGGCCAGCGCCAGCAAGCGGTCGGCGTTTTCGTCCACCAGGTCGCCGGTGATGAGCAACAGATCGGGATGTTCCGCGTTGACCGCATCGACGATCTTCCGACATTGCTCCTCGCCGACCAACACGCCCAGGTGGATGTCGCTGATCTGCACGATGGTGAAGCCGTCCAATTCGGGCGCGGCGTTTTTGACCGGCACATCCAACCGCGTAATCTTGAAATCGCCGCGCGCTTCGCGAACCGCCGCTGCGCTGAGCGCGAGAGCGACGGCGGTCACCGCGACGAAAAGCAAACGGCCGGGCGAAAAACCGAGCGCGGTCTCCAGACGGTTCCACAGGCCGGTGACCATCAGCACGCCGGTGAACAAATGCGCGACCGCGGCGCAGAGCATGATGTAGAGCGCGAAGCCCATCCAGAGGCACGCGGCCCAATACGCCGCGCGCGACAGCCAATTAAGTTGCCACGAGAGCAGCATCCGGCTGAGCACAAAAGAGAAGATCATGACGATGATAAAGATCCGCAGCGTCCACAGCGCGCGCGGCGCGGTCAAACCGAGCATGGCGACGATTCGCGTGTATAGATAGAAATGGAATACGGCGTAGATGCTCAGAAAAACCGAGATGAAGAGCGCGAACTGCAACCAGCGGGGCATTTTCTCGTCCTTCTTCCGTCCGACAATGTCAGGTAATGATAGACATCATCCGAAATCGTGGATAGTGGCGCCGCGATCAACCCTCGAAAATGAAATGACCCGCCCCGGTTTTTTCCTTGCTTATGCCCGCGACACAGGAGTATGTTTTGAATGGTAACGAGTCTGATCCAGACCAATCTCTTTTTTTCCAACGGATTTGGGCCCGAAGGTGGGGGCTATGTGGCCGCGGGGCAACGACTGCCTGGCGCGCGCAGGCCATGCGTCGGGTAGCGGGTAAAGCTCCTTTGCGGAGAAGCGCCGGCAAAAAACGCAAAGCCGCTGATCCCTGTTGTTTCCATATCGACGTAGAGGGGAGACGTTGGTATGAAGCGCAGGTATTCCGCTTGGTGTGCGCTATTCCTGTCTTTGGCGCTTGGCTTGTCATGCACCTCCGCCGGACCCGGCGACGACGACCACGCTTCCGTCGATGATGACGCGGGCGCCGATGACGACCACTCCGCCGATGACGACTCGACAAAAGCCGACGACTACCTGAAGTCGGACGACGATGCATCCGCGGATGACGACGACGCGGCGGACGATGACACGGCCGGCGACGATGACGCGACGCCGGATGACGACATCACGCCCGATGACGACATCACGCCCGATGACGACCTGACGCCCGATGACGATCTGACGCCCGATGACGACATCACGCCCGATGACGATACCATCGTTGACGACGACACCAGCGCCGCTTGGTGCCCGCCGAACTTCACCTACTTCGCCGGCGGCGAGTACGAGGTTTTTCGCTCCGGCGAAAGATGGGAAGAGGCGCTGCTGACCAGCCGCCGCGGCGGGAAAATTCTGGAAGTGAAATCGTCGCCCGACGGCCAGGAGAAGTCATATACCGTCAGATATGTCGTTTATCTCGACGCCTTTTGCCTCGGACAATACGAAGTCAGCCAGCCGACGGCGACTGCCGAATCGCGCGGCGACTATACCTTCGGCGATGAGGTCCCGCCCGCGCAGGAAAAGCCGGGGGTGTTGCCCTGGTATCCGACTTGGTGGCACGCGAATTACGCCTGCCGTGAACAGGGCTATCGCTTGCCCGCGTTCGAGGAACTGCAATTCGCGGCCACGGCGGGCGCGGGGGAAGAACGTTTGTGGTATTGGGGGCCGGACTGGGATTGCGAGCAGTCGGAATTGTCCTGGTTCGAAACCTGCGATGGTCCGCGCGGGTGGGGCGTCGGCGTGACTGGCGGCCCGACCGGTCATTCGGATTACGACCTCGGCGTCTTCGATCTTTGCGGCAACGAGGCGGAATGGACGGCGACCCCGTGGGAGCCGGAGTGCTACGGCTTCACGGTGTTTTCCCTCGCCTTCGGCGCGCAGGCTTTGGATCACCTGGGCATCAACCGCCAGCGACCCGATCCCGATCACCCGGATTGCTGGATCACCAGCGAATACGCCGCCAGCGCCGACGGCGAACACGCGCACGACTATTGGAATGTCGCGGTGCCCGACGACGGTTTTCGATGCGCGGCCGATCCGAGTCCGCAATGGGCGGATTTCACGCCGACCACTGAATTCGTCGACCTGGGCGATGCGCTCCCGCCGAATTTTTATTATGACCCCGACACCGGCGAGAAAACCGAATATGATATTCCGCCGCGCCTGTCACGGTCGGATTAGCCGGCCGCGACCGTTTGCTTCCCCTTATTCGGCCGCCGCGAGTTTGAAAACCACTTGCTCAGAAAATGGAAATCCGCAATCCGGGATTCGCATGCCGCGAGCCCGCGACGCGGGCGGTAGTTCGGTGTGCCATAGTTTTGAGCCGCAAGCTCAAAGCTGTGTCACGATCGCCTCGTCACCGAGTTTGGCGAACGAGAAACATCTGCCGCCCCGTCCCGGGGCTCGTCGTCGGCGACGCTCCGGTTCCAGGGACTCACGTCCCTGGCTACCGAACTGTCGCCCACTTCGTGGGTTCGGCCGCGACGGATTTTCATTCGTCGGGATCAACCGAAGGTTCAAACGCAACTGTCAAAAAAAAGGCGGACATTTTCATCCGCCCTCACGGTTTGTTTCGGGCCCCGTCGAGGATCAATAGTGCTGCAGCGCCTGATAGGCGTCGATTTCGCCGTACCCGAGGGTGTTGGTCCATTTGCCCGCGCCGGCCGGATTGTGCGCGGTGGTCAGGATCGCGGCGCGGATCTTCGCCGCGTTCGCGCCGGCGTGCGATACGAGTAACGCCGCGACGGCCACGGCGTGCGGGCAGGCCATACTCGTGCCGCTCATGTAATAGTAGCCCACCACGCCGGTGTTCGGATCGAAGGTCTCCTGCGCGATGTTTTCGCCCGGGGCGACGATGTCCAGCGCCGTGCCGTAATTCGAAAAGGTCGAGCGCACCGCCGCGGCGCCCACCGCGTGCTGCTTGACCGAACCCACCGCGACGCAGTTCGTGTACGCCGCCGGGTAGGAGACCGTGGCCTTGCCGTCGTTGCCGGAAGCGGCGAAGGGCAGCACGTTGTGGTTGTATGCGTTGGTGATCGCCGCGTCGGTCTGCGCCGAGTAACCGCTGCCGCCCAGGCTCATGTTGATCACATTGGCGCCGTGGCTGGTCGCGTAGTTGATGGCGTCGATGATGTCGCTTTCATACGCGCCGCCGCCGTTGTCGGGGAAAACCTTCAGCGGCAGAATCTTGGCGTTGTAGGCGATGCCCGCCATGCCGACGGCGTTGTTGGTGTGCTCGGCGATCGTGTTGGACACGTGGGTGCCGTGGGCCAGGTGATCGGTGGTGTCGGTGTTGTTCAGATAGAAATTGTAGCCGGCGAGGATCGTGACCGGCGAGTCCTTCATCCCGGTTTTGCGAATGCCGGTGTCGATCACCGCGACCGTCACATTCGTTCCGCTGACCGAGCCCCAGGCTTTGTCCACATAGATCTGGCGGAAGTTGCCCTGGTAGCCGGCGTAGTACGGATCGTTCGGCGTCCAGTAAAGCTGGTGCACCCAGTTCGGCGTGACTTCGGTGACGCCGGGCGTTTCGCATAAAATCCGCAGCGCGTCTTCCAGGCTCAAATCCTCAAAGCGCACCACCGTGTGCGAGAGGTCCGCCGAGATCATGCCGCGAACTTTCAATAACTCCGCCGGGCGATACGCCATCCCGTCCTGGGTCGAGAACGATTCGACCGTGAAGCCGATGCTTTCGACCTCCCTGACGATCTTCTTCAGCGAAAACGAAGGCGTGAACGTCACGATGGCCGTCGTCGCGCTGGCCTGAAAGCCTTCGAACTCCATGACCGGATCGTGTTTGTAGGCCAGTTCCAACGCCCAAGCCGAATGGCCGACCGCAATAACCAACGCCAAAACAAAAATTGCGACAAAAATACGCTTCATGGCTACTTCCTCCGTTTAAGCTTTTCGGCAGATTGCGACGCGCGGATAATAGTTATCGCAAACAAAACGGGGGACGCGGCCGCCGGACGACGCTGTTCAGTCACAGCCGCCGATGTAATCGCAGGAACAGGTCAGCCAGTCGCCGCAAGTCTCCGAGAACGGGCATTGTTGCTCCAGCGCCTGCGCGTCAGAGTCGCTGTTGCCGCCGTTGGCGGCGCAGTCATCAACGCAATCGGAAACAGTGGAATAGCCGTTTTCGTCAAGCACCTCCTGCCCGCCGCATTCGTAGATCTTGTCGCAAAAGCCGCTGCAGAAGCTGCCATCGCCGCCGCCGCTGTCATCGTCGCCGCCGCCGCTGTCATCGTCNNTCGCCGCTGCTGCCGCCGCCGCCCCCGCTGGAGCAGGCCGCCACGAAAAGTCCCGTCGCCAAAGCGCAAACCACCGCGACCAAAACTAATTTGCCGAACTGCATCGAACCCTCCTTACAAATTACGTTTCGCCAAGCCCAATCAGTTTTTCAGAAGTGTGGTTGCAAAGATGTTAGTTCTACATACTCCGATTCAAACGGAATTTCAACTTGGATTTAGTCTCGGCCGCGAGGCCAAGGCCGTACC
>PMZC01000006.1 GCA_003170555.1 Deltaproteobacteria bacterium | reverse complement strand
GCTCTACCTCGGGCGCATCAGCCCGGAAAAAGGGTTGCACGATCTGCTCGCCGCGTGGCGCGATGTTCCCGGCGACCGGCGGTTGGTCATCGCGGGCGGCACGAGCCACACCGACCAATACGTGCGCGAGCTACAAGCCGCGGGCGATGCGCGCACGCTGTTCGTCGGCTATCAACACGACGAAGCGCAGGCCGAGTTGTACAGCAACGCCGCCGCGTTCGTGCTGCCGTCGTACATCGAAGGACTGCCGGTCGTGCTGCTCGAAGCGTGGAGCTACGGCCTGCCGTGCCTGGTGAGCGACATCGAACCGAACCGCGAGGTCGGCGGCGACGACGGCGTACGCTGCCGCTATTTTCCGCCGGGCGACCGGGCGCGTCTCGCCGCGCTGCTGACCGCGCTGCCGGCCGATCCGCAAGCCCGCGCGATGGGCGCCGCTGCGCGCGAACACGTGCTGGCGCACTACGGCTGGGACGCGATCGCCGTGCGCGTCGAGGAGCAATACCGCCTCGCCGTCGAGGGACGCTGATGCGTCCGTGTCCGCTGTGCCGCGCCGTGCACCGCACCACGCTCTACCGCGCCACGCGCAGCGGCGACGTGCACCGCTGCACCGCGTGCGGCTTCGTCTACGCCGACCCCACCGGCGAATCCGCGGGGCCGCGTCTGCCGCATTGCAAAGACAGCGTCGAAGTCTACGAGCTGAACGCGGCGCATCGTCTCGCGGTGCTGAAGACGATCACGGGGATTGATCGCGGCCGGCTGCTCGACGTGGGCTGCTTCGACGGCTCGTTCATGCTCGCGGCGCAGCGGCTGGGTTTTGATGTCGAAGGCCTCGAACCGGAAGCCGAGCCCGCGGCGGAAGCGCGCGCGCGCGGATTGTCGGTGCAGCAATCCACGTTCGAAGACGCCGATCTGCGAGGGCCGTTCGACGTGGTCGCGCTGATCCACAGCCTCGAGCATCTGCCCGACCCGTGGGCCGCGCTCGAACGCGCGCGAAGTCTACTCAGCGACCGCGGCGCGTTGTTGATCGAAACGCCGAACTTCGCTTGCCTGAGCCGTCGCCTGCTCGGCCGGCGTTGGCGGCAGTTCATCCACGACCACGCGCAGTTCTTCGAACCCGATTCGCTGCGCCGCCTGCTCGAGCGCACCGGCTTCGCGCCGCGCACGATCCGCACGGTCGGCAAGATCGCCAGCCTGCGGCTGCTGGCCGATCGCGTCGAGCGCTACTACAGCGGCGCGGCGGGGCGCGTGCTGCATCGCGGGTTCGACCGGCTCGGCTGGACCGACCGCACGCTCGCGTTGAATCTCGGCGATATCATGCTGGCCGTTGCCACGCCTGTCCCGCGCGCCTAAACTGACTGCCGCAGGTATATTCTCAGCGATGGTTGTCCGCGGCGGCGCCGGCCCGCGGCGACCCGTGGTTCGGGAGTGCGATGCACCGCGAACGGTTTTCCGGTCTGGCCGCTTTCACTGTCGTGACGGACGCCCTGGTGATGTTCGTCGCGTTTTTCTTCGCGCATTTCCTGGTCAACGCGTTCAAGGCGTACCTGCCCGAGCCCTCCCTCGCCAAACAACTTTTCGAACTCAGCCACTACGGCTGGCTGTTCGTGCTCGACTTGAGCGCCAGCCTCGTGCTGCTCTACCTCTTCGGTTTCTACACGTTCGGCCGCACGCTGAGCTACTTCGACATTCTGATCAACGTGGTCAAGGCCGTGGTCGTCGCCTTCCTGCTGCTGATCGCCTGGTTGTTCATTCTGCGCATTCAAGACGTCTCGCGTCTGCTGCTCGGCGCCTATTCGCTGGTCAAGCTGCTGCTGCTGATCGGGGAAAAATCGGCGACCAAGGCGGTGCTCGCGAAACTCCAGGAGCACGGCTACAACCGCATCAACGCGCTGGTGATCGGCGCGAGCGAACACGCGGCGGCGTTCGTGCGGCGGCTGCGCGCGCGGCCCGAACTGGGCTACGAAATCACCGGCGTGCTGGCCGACGAGCCCGGCGCGGCCGAACGCACGGTGGAAGGCGCGCCGGTGATCGGCCGGATCGGCGATCTGTACGACCTGCTCACCCACCACAGCATCGACGAGGTGTTCTTCGCGCTGCCCATCGAGGAAGCGACGAACATCAACGAGATGGTGTTCGCCTGCGAAGAGGTGGGCGTGCGCTTTTCCGTGATCGCCGACTGGTTCAAGCCCAACATCGCGCGCACGAGCCTGCGCAACCTCGACGACACGCCGCTGCTCACCTTCTCGACGACGCCGAGCCAGATCGGCCAACTGCTGCTCAAGACGCTGCTCGATCGCGTCGCCGCGGCCGTCGGGCTGCTGGTGCTGTCGCCGCTGCTGGCCGCCATCGCGCTGCTGATCAAGCTGACCAGCGCGGGCCCGGTGCTTTTCGTCCAGCGCCGCTCCGGCTTGAACGGCCGTGTGTTCAACTTCTACAAGTTCCGCACGATGGTCGAGCACGCCGAGGAAATGAAAGACGGGCTCGCCGCGCGCAACGAGATGTCCGGCCCCGTGTTCAAGATCGCCGACGATCCGCGCGTCACCTGGGTCGGTCGCTGGCTGCGCCGGTACAGCCTCGACGAACTGCCGCANNNTGACGTGTTTCTGGCAGATCGGCGGCCGCAACGAAATCGACTTCGACGAATGGATGGAGCTCGATCTGAAGTACATCGACAACTGGTCGCTGAAGGTCGATCTGATCATCCTGCTGCGCACCATCCCCGTCGTGCTCACCGGCAAAGGCGCACGATAAACCACCGCGTAGCACTGCTCAGAAAATGGAACTCCAAAGGTCGGGATTTCCGTGCGGCGAGCCCGCGATGCG
>PMZC01000018.1 GCA_003170555.1 Deltaproteobacteria bacterium | reverse complement strand
GTGGAGCTTCACCACCGGGACGGTACTGGACACCACCGCACCCCAGGTGATTTCTACTACCCCTGAGGATAATGCGCCGGACGTGGCGCTCAACGCCGCTATCACCGCCACCTTCAGTGAGGCGATGAACCCTCTGACGATCTCCACGGCCACCTTCACCTTGTTTGACGGGACGACGTCGATCTCAGGCGCCGTGACCTACGTTGGCGTCACCGCGCTCTTCAAACCGGTAATCAATCTCGACCTCAACACCCTGTATACCGCCACGATTACCACCGGGGCCACGGACCTGGCCGGCAATGCACTGACCAGTGACTATGTGTGGAGTTTCACCACCGGGACGATACTGGACACCACCGCACCCCAGGTGAGTTCCACCACCCCCGCGGATACTGCACCCGACGTGGCGCTCAACGCAACGGTAAACGCCACCTTCAGCGAGGCGATGGACCCCCTGACAATCACCACGGCGACCTTCAAGGTGACCGGGCCTGGCGCCACCGAGGTGACGGGGACGGTGCTCTACGATGTGTTGAGTCTGATTGGCTCTTTCACGCCGGAGAGCGACCTCCTGCCGGACACCACGTATACGGCCACGATCACCACCGGGGCTACGGACGTGGCAGGCAATGCACTGGCAGCGGATTACGTGTGGAGCTTCTCGACGGGAGCCGCCCTCTTGAATTTGATTCCCGTCGATCTCGGAACGCTGAGCACGTTCGTGGCGGTGGCTGGCGCGGGCCTTACCAACTCCAACTCGGGTGGCGCGACCACGCTGAATGGAGATGTCGGGCTGTACCCCACGGCGACGTGCCTCGGTGATGGTTCTCCCTGTACGCCGACCGATCCGATCATCAACGGGACGTTGTACGCGGACGATCCTGAGGGCGTGGCGGCCCAGGCCAAAACGGACTTGACGGCCGCGTATGTCGATGCCATGGCGCGACCGGTGGGCACGACGGTCAATGATATCTCCGGCATGGTTCTACCTCCCGGCGTCTACACCTCCGGCTCCACGATGAGCATCGCGGTGGGCGGGACCGTCACGCTCGACGGCCAGGGTGACGCGAACGCCATCTGGATCTTCCAGATCGGCTCGTCACTCACCGTGAACAATAACGCCCAGGTTCTCCTGATCAACGGCGCCAAGGCCGAGAACGTCTTCTGGGCGATCTTCGCGTCGTCGACGCTGGGATCGAACGTCAGCTTCCAGGGAAACATTCTGGCGGGTGCGTCAAACTCGGTGGGCACGGGCTCCGTGGTAGTGGGCAGGCTCTTATGTACGACCGGACAAATCACGCTGCTGTCCAATACCATCACGCTGCCTTCTCTCTAAGACATGAAATCAAGACGTCAAGATACGGGCGCGCGAACCAAGACCTTGCGAAAGGCGGAGGAATCGATGAAGAACCTATTTGGTATCCTGCTATTGTCAGCGGTCATTCTCGTCATGCTGATCGCCCCGTCATGCTCCAGCGGCGGCAGCGGAGGCGACGACGACAGCGGTTCGAACAACTGCGCGTTGGGCTGCCTTCAGGATTTGAACAGCGCGGATTTGTCGTGCTCGACCGACGAAGGCTCGTGCCTTAGCGGCTGTCCGACGGACAATTCGTATAATTCGTGCAGCGGCGGCTGCACCGGAACGGCGGCGTCGTGCGGCGTGCAGGCGGCGGACCAGGGGCTCGATTGTGCGAGCCAATGCGACGGCTGCCTCAAGAAATCGTTCGATTGCCTCGCCACATGCGGCAGTTCGTATGGCGACTGTGCAACCGCGTGCGGCAACGACTGGGGTTGTCAGTTCGACTGCGGGAAGACCCTCGGCGATTGCAATGTCGGCTGCGCGGACCAAGCCGCGGATTGTGGGTCGTGGTTCCCCGGCGGATGTGTCGCCGATTGCTCCCAAACTGCCGGCGATTGCGCGCTGAATTGCCTCGGCTCCGGCGGCCGGCCCGACTGGGACCGCTGCTTGAACAACTGCGGGATCGACTTTTTCAAGTGCGACGGCGGTTGTCTCAACGGATAGTCGCCTTAACTTAGTAGCAGGCGCCAGGCGCCGCAGAGGATGCGGCCTAAACGGCCAATTTTGCCGACGGCAAAAAGGAGCGTTCTCAGCCAATGAGTCGTCAGACAAGCAAGATCAGCGTGATCATCCCAACCCTGAATGAAGAGAAAAATCTTCCGCGGTTGCTGACTTGTCTGAAAAAACAAACCTTCCAGGATTTTGAGAGCATCGTTTCCGATGCGGGTTCCACCGACGACACGATCAAGATCGCCAAACAGTACGGCGCCACGATAGTGAAGGGCGGACTCCCGAGCGTCGGAAGAAATGCGGGAGCGGAGGAGTCGGGCGTCGACTTCCTGTTCTTCCTCGATGCGGATGTCAAGATTCCGGTGACCTTTTTGGCGAATGCCTATCGGGAGATGACCGATAACCTTTACGACCTCGCGACTTGTAAATTCAGAATTCGATCGATGCTGCTGCTCGACCGGATTTTTTATTGGCTGATCAACCTGGTGATCGGCATCGTGCGGAAGATCAATCCGGAGTCTTTCGGCGCGTGCATTCTGGTCGCCAGAACGCTCTTCGAGAAAATCGGCGGGTTTGATGAAACCGTCATCCTGGCCGAGGACTGCGATTTCGTGAAACGCGCGTCGCGTTATCGTCCGCTGCAGATTCTCAAGTCGACCTACTTCGTCATGAGCACCCGGCGTTTCGTGAAAGAAGGCCGGTTGAGGTTCTTTCTCAAAGGGATGCACATCTTCTTTTACCGGTTGTTCCGCGGCGAGATTCGCACCAACGTCATCGAATATGAGTTCGCCAACTTCGACCACAAGAAGGACAAAAAAGTCGGAACGCCGCACGAGTCAAATGGACAAAGGAAAGGCTGATGAAAACACGAGTGGGTTTATGGATCGATCACCGGAAGGCCCTGATCGTGGTGGTTACGGACCAAGGGGAAGAGATCAGACTGATCGTCTCGAAGGTGCAAAAACAACCCCGGCGTTCTGGTGATTCACCGCTCAAAGGTCGCTATGAATCACTGCAGGTAGGAGCAGACGACAGCCGTCAGAGAACCCTTACGGGGCATCTCAAGCTCTACTACGATGCGGTCATGGCGGGCATTGGCGATGCGGAATCCATTTTGATATTCGGTCCTGGTGAGGCAAAAGGCGAATTGAAAAAATGTCTCGAAAGAAACAACCTCGGCGGACGTGTGGTATCTGTTGAGACCGTTGACAAGATGACGAATCCCCAGATTGCGGCGAAGGTTCGAGAATATTTCGCCGAGTAGCATCCGGCAAACTCCACCATTACCTGAATTTTCAGTGTAAAGCGATCCACTCATTTTGATCGATGCAAGATCATATTGATGGAGGTTTTCGGCTGCTTTTTTCGGTCTGTTTTTGTCGGGAAGCCGGGAAATCAAGCACCTACGTGAACGTGTGGAAATGGCACGGCGCGTGCGAAAAGAATGAGAAAGAGAAATTGATACTTTGAAAGAGAAGGATTCAATGAGCCACGTATCCAAGATCAGAATGAGGAACTGGAGAAATCGAAGATCACCCAGGAAGACCTCATGAAAACTCGGACAAACGATCTTCAGGAATGTACGGCGGAGTTGGCCCTGCGCCTTGACGAATTGCACAAGGAAGTCGACTTGCGCCGCGAGATCGAACAGGAACTGCTGGCCGCCAAGGATACGGCGGAAGCCGCCGACAAGAACCGGAACGCGTTTTTCACGGCGATGAACCACGAGTTTCGCACGCCCTTGAATTCCATTATCGGTTTTTCCGGACTGCTGGAGGAAAAACTGTTTGGTCCATTGACCGAACGCCAAGCCGACTACATCAACATGATTATCAGCAGCGGAAAACACTTACTTCGGATGATCAACGATAATCTGGATCTTTCTCGCATTGAAGCGGGAAAAATGGAACTGGTGGTTTCGGATACCGACGTGAGCGCCCTTTTGGTGGAATGCGTTTCCATGATGACCAACGAAGCCGTGGTCAACTGCCTGGATTTGCGGATGGAAACGGCGCTGGAATTGAAGGGGGTTAGACTCCAGGTCGACGAACGAAAAATAAAACAGATCATGCTCAATTTGCTGTCAAACGCCATCAAATTTACGCCGGAAGGAGGCTCGATCATGGTGACGAGCTGGCTTTCCGATGATCAACTCTTCGTGCAGGTAAGCGATTCCGGGGCAGGCATCGACGCGAAAGACCAAGCGCGTCTCTTTGGGGAGTTCGAGCGTGTTGAAGGAGCGGACGGAAAAAACCGGCCTGGAACCGGGCTTGGCTTGGCTTTGACCCGCAAGCTGGTGGAGCTGCACGGAGGTAGAATTTCGGTGACCAGCGAAGGCCGTATGAAAGGAAGCGCCTTTACTTTCTCGATCCCCGTCAGGAAAGTCGAGGGCGGAGTAAAACACTTGCCGGGCGACGCCGTCGGATCAAATGTCGCGGAAGAACAAGTCATTCAGTGTAAAGAGGGCGCGAGAGACAGACCGCTGGTCTTGGTGGTCGAGGACGACCGCAATTCTAGGCGGCTTCTGGCCGAATACCTGCGGCTGGGAGGTTTCGACGCAGTTTTCGCCGTCGACGGAGACGAAGGCGTGCGGCTGGCCCGGGAATGCCGGCCCTGGACGATTATCCTGGACTTTATTTTGCCGAAGAAGAATGGTCTTCAAGTACTGGCGGAGATTCGGAGGCATGCGGAGACACGAGACACGCCGGTCGTTTTCGTTTCGATGGCCGAACCGCACGAAGCGGCATTCGCCCTGGGAGCGATGGAGTGGTTGGTCAAGCCGGTGGAGCGAAAACGATTCATCGACGTTTTGGAGCGCGCCGTCGCCGAACGCGGCCATCCACGGCTAAAGGTGTTGGTCATCGACGGCGAGGAAACACGTGACGTCCTAATAAGCGCGGCCAAAGAACGAAACTACGACGTACTCGAAACTTATAGCGGCCGACAGGGAATTAGACTGGCAAAAGCCAACCGCCCCGATTTCGTCGTGGTCGATCTATTTGCCCCGGAGATGGGCGGGTTCGAAGTGATTGAGGCGCTTCATGGCGCCGCGGAAACGCGCGACATACCCGTCGCCGTATTCACCGATGCGAAACTGTCAGCCGAGGATGAGGCCAGACTTCTGCGGTACGCGCGAACCATTGTTCCGAAAGCTGCGAAGGAGCAATTGCTGGAGGTGCTGGAGAAAACTTATCAGGCGAAGAAGATTAGGTAGCCGATTCGTTCGAAGGGAGGTAGTGACATGCCGCCGAAAAAAGTTCTGGTTGCCGAAGATGACCCAAACAGTATGCATCTTGCGTCGGTGCTTTTGAAAATGAAGGACTATGTTGTCTTCGAAGCGACCACCGGCAAACAGACGGTGGCCCTCGCGCTCGCGGAGAAGCCGGACCTGATTCTCATGGACATCGAGCTGCCGGATATTAATGGGCAGGATGCAATCAAGATTCTCAGGCAACACCCGGAAACAAAGGACATTCCTATTGTGGCGGTCACCGGATACGCCTCGGCCGGCGATCGCGAGCGGTTTTTTGCCGCCGGCTGTGACGGTTACATCACCAAGCCATTGGACGCAAAAAAATTTCTTGTCGACGTCGCGGTCTTCCTCAATGAAACGCCGTCCGCCCAATCGTCGTAGGAGTCCGACTCCACCGATTCCAGAATGTTCTGGTCGTCGATCTGTTTCGAGATCTTCTCATTTTGATTGATGCTAGATCATATTGATGGAAGTTTGAAAACGATCTTTTCGGCTTTATGTCATTGAGGCGCAGTGATTTCAAACACTTACGTGAGTCGATCTAAGCGGCACGGCGATTGCGTTCCGAAAACGGAAGCAGGAGATCACGAACTGCAAGGAGAAACTATGCCGGAACGAAATCCCTTGGACGGAGAACCCAGACGGGATCCCGGCGATCGGAGAACCGTTCTTGTCGTCGATGACAACTCCACCATTCGGCTGATCGTCCGTCGAATCCTCGAAGATAATGGTCACACTGTCTTTGAGGCGAAGGACGGCCTGGACGGCCTCGAGATGTTTCGCCGCGACCCGCACCGGTATCACGTGGTGGTCATGGACATCGAGATGCCGCGGATGAACGGAATCGACGCGTTCTGGGGGATGAAGGCCATTCGTAGCGACATCCCGGTGATCGTCGCCTCGGGTTCCGCGCCGGAGAAATACGAGCATCGCCTCCCAGTCGCGGAGCTGGCGGGGTTTTTGTGCAAACCCTTCGAGCTCAACGAATTGGTTGGCGCCGTTGGCCGATGTGCTCCGCGCTAGTTAGCGGAGGCGTTCATGAACTGGGCAGACATCCTCGACTGGTATAAGCAAAAGTTCACCGCGAATCTGTTTCAAATCGCCGGGACGTCGGTCACCCTGAATTCTCTAATCACGTTCGCCGTCATCGTCGTCTTTTTCTACGCAATGTCGCGGGTGCTCCAACGGGTGCTGGGCCGCATCCTGGGCGCGATGGAGCTGCAAAAGGCGGGCGCGTCGGTCGCGCTGAAGCGGCTCGTACATTATGTCGTACTGTTAATCGGTCTGGGCATCGCGTTGCAAACCATTGGCATTCGGACGCAAGCCTTGTTCACCGCGGGGGCCGTGTTCGTTGTGGCGATCGGTTTCGCGATGCAGAACACCGTGCAGAACTTCGTCTCGGGGTTCATCCTCCTGTTCGAGCGGAAAATCCAGCCGGGCGACGTCCTGGAAGTCGAAGGAAACCTGGTCAAGATCACCGAAATGGGAATTCGCGCCACGATCGCCCGGACGCAAAACGAGGAAGATATCATCATCCCCAACTCCATCCTGGTTCAGTCCACGGTAAAGAACTACACGATGAAGGACTCCCTCTATCGGCTCGAAGCGCGCGTGGGGGTCAGCTACACCTCCGACATGAAACAGGTGTTGGAGGTTCTGCGTGCCGTTGCGCGGGACATCCCGTGGCGAAAAAAGGAGAAGGACCCCTTGGTTCTGATGGACGAATTCGCCGATTCCGCCGTTCGCTTCCGCGTGCTGGTCTGGGTCGATGACCCCTGGCTCGCGTCCGTCTTCGACTTCAACGAGAGAATCTGGTGGGCGCTCAAGGAAGCGGGAATCATGTTCGCGTACCCGCAAATGGATATCCACCTGGGCGCCGCGGTTGGCGAGGCTTTGAAGGGCGATCGATGAGCCGACCGATCCTTGTCGAGCGCCCCGATCCAGATCCTGGCGCAGGCCGCCCAGACTCGTCACGGCCTACGATAGGGAGGTGCGTGACCCTTCAGGCGCCGGAACAACGGGTTGCCTTCGGCGCCACGGGACATCGTGTTTCCGCATTCGAAAAGGCTTTCAATGAATAGCATGGCCGAATCCGCAGCAACACCTAATGATGCGCCGGCAACGCCTCCGCAGGGTCGTCGTTCGAAATTTCGAGCGCTGCTGCGGCGACGCAGCCTGTGGTTGATCGGCGCACTTCTCGTCGCCGGCGCCGGCGCGTTCGGGTATCACTGGGTGTTTGGCAAAGCCAAGGTCGTTTATACCACCGCTACCGTCGAACGCGGCGACTTAGAAAGCACGGTCGTGGCGGCGGGCATCGTGCAGCCGATCAATTACGTCGATGTCGGCGCTCAGACCTCCGGCAAGCTGAAATCGCTGAAGGTCAAGCGCGGCGATCAGGTGGAACAGAACCAGTTGCTCGCGGAAATTGATCCGGCTTTGGCGGACACGGCGCTCACGGCGGCCAGAGCAACGCTCGAAAATATGACCGCCCAGCGTTCTCTGAAGCAAGCGGTGCTCGTGCTCGCCACAGTTCAGCGGGCCCGCAACGACGAACTCTTTGCCCGCCGGCTAATCTCCGCCAGCGACCGTGACATCACCCGAGCCGCGTACGACGTCGCGTTCGCCGACGTCGCTTCGCTCTCGGCGCAGATGAAGCAAGCCACGGCGGCGATCGACACCGCCATCGCCAATCTGGGTTATACCAAAATCACGGCGCCGATCGCCGGCGAAGTCGTTTCGATCAGCATGTTGGAAGGGCAAACACTCAACGCCAATCAGCAGGCGCCGAATATCCTGCGGATCGCCGACATGAGCACCGTAACGGTCTGGGCGCAAGTCTCGGAAGCGGACATTGTCCGCGTCAAGCCCGGCCAGGACGTCTATTTCACTGTCCTGGGCGAGCCCCGGCGCTGGAACGGAAAAATCAGACAGATCCTCCCCACCCCGGAACTGATCAACAATGTGGTGTTCTACGACGTGCTGTTTGATATTCCGAATCCGGAGCGTGAACTGAAGATTCAGATGACGGCGCAGGTCTTCATCGTGTTGGCGCAGGCGAAGGGCGTTTTGCTGATACCGGCTGCCGCCATCGGCAACGCCGGCGAGGGCGCGGAAATCAAGGTGCAGGTGCTGAAAGCCAATGGCGCCGTCGAGGTGCGCACGATCAAGATCGGCATCAAGAGCGAAATCTCCGCGGAGGTCACGGCGGGTCTCAAAGAGAAAGAACGGGTCATCATCAGAAAAATCACGGCACAGAGTAATACGCAGAGCCCGTTGAGCGCTCGGAGAGGCCCTTGATTTCGACGCCATTGCTCGAATTGAAGGCGGTCAGCCGCACCTATACATCGGGCGGCGCGCCGCTGACCGTGCTCACCGAGGTAAGCCTGGCGATTCAGAGCGGCGAATTCGTCGCGGTCATGGGCGCCTCCGGCTCGGGCAAGTCCAC
>PMZC01000314.1 GCA_003170555.1 Deltaproteobacteria bacterium | reverse complement strand
CGCCACAACGACATGCATTGCCCCTTTCGCGGCCGACGTTAACAGATGGGGGCCGGGGCGGCAAGGATGCGGGAGCGGGGACAGACATGAGGTTTGGGGGTTGAGGTTTGGGGGATTGGGGATCGTAGGAGCACGTCATGTCGTGCCCTTCCGATGTGGCACAGGCGCCCCGTTCGGCTTCGCTCAGGGCAGGCCTCGCCTGTGACCTGGTAGGGGCAACCCCCCGTGGTTGCCCAATATGAGGGCAGGCGCGGGGGCCTGCCCCTACAATCGGAGATTCAGATCGCGCCTGGAAACGCGCTCCTACAAAACGCGGGAAAAACAAAAGGGGCGAGCCGAAGCCCGCCCCGGGTGTTTGGCCGAAACGATTCTGCTATTGGAACTCGACGTAGTCGACGGCCAGCACGCTGTCCCAGAACGCATCGGCGACGTCGCTGATGGTGAACAGCACGGTGATCGTGGTGGCGCCGGTCGGAATATCATATTCCGCGGTCAGGCTCATCAAGTCGCCGCCGTCGTTTTCGCCGCGCGGCGTGGTCGGGCCGGTGCCGGTATATTTCAGGTGGCCGTCAAAGTAGTGGCCGGTCGCGTTGTAACTGGCGTCAGTGTCGCCGGCGTCGCCGACAAACCCGATATCGCCGGTGCCGCCCGCGGTCGGGGACAGATCGGCCCAGTTGTTGTCGCCGTTGACCGTGCGGTGCACGATGTAATCGGGTTCGCCCTGAATCTGCACGGTGGCCACGTCGTTGTAGGCCGAGCCGACCCATTCCGGGTATTCCTGGGTGACGAAGTCGTACGACACGACGATCTTGGTCTTCCCGGACGGGACGGTGAAGGTGCGCATGATGTTGCATGCCTGGATGCTGTGCGTCGGCGAACCAGTCGAGATATAGGCGAAGTGTGCGTCCGCTTTATTGCCGGGGAAAAGCAGGTCGTGTTGAGTAGCGTTGTCGATAATCGTGAAACAATCACCGGTGTTCGGCCAGTCCGCGGTGGTGTCGTCGAATTCATAGCGAACATCCGTGCCGTTGGCCGGCGGGGTCTGCTGGCCCTGGTTGCTCAGGTTGACCTTCGCGGTGGGGAGGATGTTGGTGCCCGTGTCCTGTTGACCGCCGGGCAGATCGCCGTTGTTCGTGCCGTCGTCGAACTTGTCGCCGGTGGGCGTGGCGCTATCATCTTTCGGATCGGGGTTGAGGTTCGGGTCGGTGACCGGGGAGTTGGTCTGGCCGGTGCAATCGCCCGCGTCGAAGTTGATCATCGCCGGTTTGCCGTTCAGGCTGGGCAGCGCCCAGGAGCCCGCGCCCTTGGCGAAAGTGAAGAACGGGCCGTCCGAGGCGGTGACCAGCACCGTGCCGTCGGCCGGGTTGGCGCCGGAGCAGTCGGTCACTTCGCCTTTGATGAAGCCGACGGGCTTGGTCGCCGCGTAGCACACGTACCAACCCGCGCCGGATGAGCCGATGCTCGGGCCCAGCTTGGTCAGCGAGTCGCCGTCCAGCTTGATCTCGTCGTTGTTGATAATGATCTTGTTGGCGTAACGCAGACCCGCGCTGCCGTTGGGCACGGTATCCGTCTTGGCGAAGACGAACTGCAAATTGAACTGGGTCCATTCGCTGGTATCGACGCCGAGGTCCTTCAATTTGCTGAAATCGTAATCGAAACTCTGATCGATCACCGAGGCCTGGTCTTTGTCGAGTTTGATCGCGAACAGATAGTGCCAATTTTCGGGCACCGGCGCGTTGTTGCTGTTGTCGATATCCCACTCGAAGCCCGTCGCCTCTTCGAGCGCCTTCTCGGCGGCCGCGGCGCAACCCGACAGCCAAATGGCGAACAGCGCCAAAACTATCAACATCATCAACCGAGTAGTTCGTGACATGATTCCTCCCTTACGATCTATTAAAATGTTGAATGCTGCTTCCGCAATAACTCAGCCTGGGACCTCCTATAGCAGAACCGCCCCGGAGAATCAAGAAGTCGTAAAAAACCACAATAGCCGAAAGACGGGTTACCTTTTGCGCGCGATGAGCAGCGCCGCGAACCCGATGGCGAACATCAGCTCGGCCAGGGCCAGACCGGCGTTGCCATGGCCGGTAATGTCAATGGAATTTGCTGGCGATTATCGAATCCGCTTGGTAGGTGTCTAACGAAAAGGGATTATGGAACGAACCGTCTCCGTTGCCCGATAGAATCGTCAACAACGCTGAATCGTAGGAAGATGTTTTAGATTTGAACAAATCATGACATGCAGCGATGATGTCGACATTACCGTCGCCGTCGAATTCGCCGACGGTCGCCATAAATGTAATTTGGACGCATAGGTCGTCGTAGGAAAAACCAGGAACAAAACTCCCGTTTCCTTTTCCCAAATATACCGCAATTGCGCGTTTGCCTCCGGCGCCACTGAGAAGATAATCGAGGTGACCATCGTTATTAAGATCGGCGACCGAGACGGAAAAAGCGCCCGGATACTTTTTGGGCGAAACAGAAAATGTGCCATCCCCGTGCCCCAGTAATATCGATGTTTCTGCGGTTGAGGCAGCTACGATATCCATCTTGCCGTCTTCATTAAAATCGGCCGTTGCTAACCAAGATGCACTTACGTCGTACGTATTGCCAAGCTGCAACCCGTCTTGGCCGTCATTTAAAAACACTTCGATACCGCCTGTTCCGCCAATTACCATATCTAGGTAGCCGTCGTGATTGAAATCGCCGAACGCGACGGTAGTCGCCGCAAGATCTGTCTTGACTAAGGTAACGTCGCCGAATTGACCGGAACAATCACCAAAGGAATACGCCAAACATTGGTTGCCGGCGAACGCCACATCAATGCAGCCATCGTGGTTGATATCGGCCAATGCAACTCCTCGATTGGAGTATTCGACGGATTGACAAGTTAGCGTCGCTTGTTTTTGCCATTTGAAATTGCCCCCTCCTTCATTCAAAGCAACGTAGAATGGAGACGGACTGTCGCTCAGGACAGTAAAAACCAAGTCGAAAAGCCCATCTCCATCAAGATCGCCGGCGCCGAGTTCGGCCCATTCCTCGCCAGGCTGATTTGAGCGAATATTAGAATTATAATATCCTATCGGCCCCGCCAAAATAACCTCTTCAACACCGGTATTTATAAAAGCCAAATCGTCACAAGCGCCTGGTGCGCAGGAAATATTTTGGCTATCATCGTCGAAAAAGTCATCATCTGAGGCGGAATCATCGTCCGCGACCGTTTTTTTATTGTTCCCGTTTGGCGTTGAACAAGCAACTACAAAAAAAAGAATAGTCGCGAATAAAAAACGGAAAAAAGAATTGCGAAAAAAAATCATGATACATCTCCGTTTACAAACTTGTGTCGCCAAAACCCTCAGTTAGCATATTATCCCACGACCATAGAATATCTGGATACTTTGTATCTCCGGGAATTACATACTCTCCAACGGAATAAACTGGATCGTTCGAATCGTTTGCCTTGGTTGAATCGACGTAATAATCGCCCGCCAGTGACATGATGACCTCCAAATAATGATTTCGTTGCGTCTAGCCGAAACACTCCATTTAAATGTATATCACCCCCCCCCCCCTTGGTTGTCAAGAAGATTTTTCGAAAAAGTTTTTAGGTCGCGGGTGCCGAACCTCTTGCCGAAGTTCGAACCAGCGAATTCGCAACTTCGTCTGCGAAATCGTGTTACTTGTATTTTCCCGGGTCGAAGGGGTTGATGGCGTCGACGGTCGTGACGACATAGACGTGGTCGCGCAGGTAGAGGATGACCACCTTGCGGCCGGACATGTGCGCCAGGCCGTCTTCGAGCTTGTCGAACGCGTAGTAGCGGAAGTCGTCGATCTTCGCGCCGTAGAGAAACTCCAGCGCCTTCACGCCGCCCAGCACGTACACGCCCTCCATGTAGTAGATCGAATAGAGCGGCGCCGGGCCGGGATAGCGGTTGACGGCGATGACTTTCCGGCTGGCCAGCGCGGGCATCTGCGCTTTGATTTCCTGCATCAGCCGCTGGGCGCGCAGGCCGTTGTCGCGCATGCGATGAAGCTTGTGCATGACCGAAAACGTGTCGCTGACGACCAGGGCGATCAGAAACAGCGCAAGGAAGCCGAGCCCCAGGCGGCGCCGCGCCTTCCAGGCCTGTCGAAACAGAGCCAGGAGGGCGGGGCCGAAAAGCAGCGCGAAGACCGCGTTCACTTTGTAGACGTAGAGTTCGCTGATCCGGTTCATCAGCACATCGGGCGCCATGAGCACGAACATCAAAGCCACGAGCAAAACCAGATTCCGGCGCCGGTCCGCGCGGTCGATCCACATCTGTAGCAGCCCGAGCACAAACGCCACCGTCGTGACTATCGCCGCGATCGCGCTCATGCTGAGGAAAAGGTCGTCGTGATGACGCAGCGCGATGATCGAACTGCCCACCGGCGTCAGCAGGCCGAGCAGGAACAAGCAGACGTTCGCCAGTACGTTTGGGCCGAACGAGATGCCGTAGCGTCCGACCGCCCCGAAGTGAACCGCCGTGGCGTGAGCGTGCCAGCGCAAACCGAAGTAGAGCACCAGCACCGCCACGTACGGCCCGGCCAGGGCGAGCGCGCGCAGCGGTCGGCGGGCGGGCCGGAGACGAAACACTTCCAGGGCCAGAATCAGCGCCAGCGCCGGCACGTAGCCGATGGCCGAATCCTTCCACAGCAGGGAACCGAGCAGCCAAAGCGCCGAGAACCACGCCTGTCGCCACGGCAGCATTTGGTCGTCCCGCTGCCGCAGCACGGCGCCCAGCGCCACGACACCGAAAAGGGTCGAAAACACGAGGCTCGCGGAGTCGTTGGAAGCCACGGCCATCGTGTTCGCGTGGCTCAAGCCGAAGAACAGCGCGGCGCAGAGAGATTCGGCGTGGCTCAGCCGCCAGCGGCGCCCCAGCCAAAACACGCTCCAGACCGTCAGCAGGTGGCCGATCACCGTGACGACGCGATACATGAGCGGATCGGCGCCGATCAGCCAGATATTGAGCCGGATCAGCAAGTGCTCGAACGGCCGATAGAACTCCGGGTTGTAATAGGCGGAGAACAGCGTCCACCATGGCTGCTTCATGCTGTTGACCACTTTGGTCCAGGCGATGTAATCGTCGGCGAACAGCCGCAGATCGAAGCTGGTGGAATACAAGACAAAGACCGCCGCCAACACCAGGCCCAGCCGCAGACGCCAACGGCGCACGACCGACGGCGGCGGATCAGCGCTGTATGGCGAGGCAGCAGTCGTAAGTTTTTCAGTCGTCGCCGTCACCTCAGCTAGACCCTAGCCCCCAGACCCCAGACCCTAGCCCCTAACTCAATCTGTGGACAAAAACACACCGGCTTTCTTGGCGGATCATAAGACTCCGAAATCCGGCGATTTTCAAGGCGGCGAGGCGGGGGTATTTATCCCTGTCGGGCCCGCACCGCGATCTTTTTCAAAGCAAATCTTCAGTGGGAACAAGAGGTTAGGAGCCTTGGATGGTCAAGATGCCAGCAAAAAATGAGGTCGTGCGCTCAAACCCGCACCAAATCGGCATGAATTGGGCCTGGGCGTAAACGGCGACCGGCGTTCGTCGAAGTTATGCACAGGTTTTCCACAGGGATGGCGGCCATCGTCTGACCTCCCCCAGCCCTCTCCGGATTGCGGAGGGGGAAGGTAAGACGCTGACGCGAGCGACGACGCTCCCACCATAATACGGGGGGAGCTGAAGGGGGCCCGACCCTATGTGCCATAGTTTTGAGCCGTCAGGCTCAAAGCTGTGTACTTGTTTTCAAACCCGCACAGCCTCGGCCTCGCGGCCAAGTCTATGGCACACGGAACGACGCTCACCCCTCAAGCCTCAAGCCTCAAGCCCCATCCCTAATCTTTCACCACCCCCAGGCTGGTGAGCTTGCGCGCCTGGCAAACGGTCACGGCGGTGAGGTTGACGATGGCCTCGGGATCGGAGCCGCGCTGCAGCACGTTGAAGCAGCCGTTGATGCCGAGCAGCAGCGGGCCGACCGCGACCGCGCCGCCGAGCTCCTTGAGCAGCTTGTAGCCCGCGTTGCCGCTCATCAGATCGGGGAAGATCAGCACGTTCGCTTCCTTGGTGAGTTTGGCGAACGGGAAGTTGTCTTTGAGGATGCCGTAGTTCACCGCGGTGTCGGCCTGCATTTCGCCGTCGATTTCCAGGTCNNTCGCCGCGCGTCGAGCCGAAGTTGCCGTAGCAAAGCATCGCCACCCGCGGCTTCAAGCCGAAGAACGCGGCCAGGTTGGCGGTCTTCACGGCGATGCAGGCCAGCTCCTCGACATTGGGATGGTGGTTGACCGTGCAGTCGCCCAGGAAGAGCACCTTGTTTTTGAACAGCATCATGTAGACGCCGAGCGCGACCTTGGCGTCGGGCGCGCGGCCGAGCACCTGCAACGCGGGGCGGATGGCGTCGGGGTAGTTGCGCGTCGTGCCGCCGACCATACCGTCGGCCTCGCCCATGCGCACCATCAACGCGCCGAGGTACGAGCGGTTGATGCGGATCAGCCGGTCCGCCTCGTTCAGCGTCATCCCTTTGCGCTGGCGCAGCTCGAAGAAGGCCGTGACGTAGCGGCGAAAGTCCGGCACGTGATCGGGGTCGATGATCTCGACGCCCTGCAGATCGAAATTGATCGCGGCGGCCTCTTCGCGAATAACCTCTTCCGGCCCCAGCCGCACCGGCAGGGCGAATCCTTCTTCCGTCATCGCGTGCGCGGCGCGCAGCACGTTCGGATCGTCGCCCTCGGGCAGCACGATGCGCGCGGGCTTGGTGCGGGCGATGTTGATCACGTTGCGCATGATCGATTGCGCCGGGCCGAGCAGCCGTTCCAGCCGATCGCGATAGGCTTCGAGGTCGAAATCGGTGATGCGCGCGACGCCGCTGTCGATCGCCGCCTGCGCCACCGCCGGCGCCACCCACAGCAGGACGCGGCGGTCGAACGGCTTGGGAATGATGTATTCCGGCCCGAACGCGAAGTGTTCGCCCTCGTAGGCCTTGGCCACCGACTCGGGCACCTCTTCGCGGGTCAGATCGACCAGCGCCTTCACCGCGGCGATTTTCATTTCGTCGTTGATCTTGCGGGCGCGTACATCGAGCGCGCCGCGAAAGATGAACGGGAAGCCCAGCACGTTGTTGACCTGGTTCGGGTAATCCGAACGGCCCGTGGCGATGACCACGTCCGGCCGCACGCGGCGCGCGTCCTCCGGCGTGATTTCCGGATCGGGATTCGCCATGGCGAACACGATCGGCTGGGGCTTCATCGCCTTGAGCAAATCGGGCGTGAGCGCGCCGGCGACCGAGAGACCGACGAAGACATCGGCGCCGACCAGCGCGTCGGCGAGCGTGCGCGCGGGGGTGTCGGCCGCCCACAACTCTTTGTACGGGTTCATGCCCTTTGTGCGGCCTTTGTAGATGACGCCGGTCGTGTCGCAGAAAATGACGTTCGCCTTGTTCACGCCCAGCTTGACGTAAAGAGCGGTGCACGCGATGCCCGCCGCGCCCGCGCCGTTGACCACCAGCTTGATCTTCGACAGCTTGCGCCCGGTGAGTTCGCAGGCGTTGAGCAGCGCCGCCGCACTGATGATCGCGGTGCCGTGCTGATCGTCGTGGAACAC
>PMZC01000317.1 GCA_003170555.1 Deltaproteobacteria bacterium | reverse complement strand
CGATGTTGGTGTCGCCGAAGAGGTTGTGCAGGTCGCCCAGGGTCTCCTGGTAGGCGCCCACCAGGAAGACGCCCAGCAGGTAGTCCTCGTTGGCATGCACCTCGTGCAGGGGCAGGGTGCGGCGGACGTCGTGCAGGTCGATGAACTGGTCGATCTTGCCGTCGCAGTCGCAGGTGATGTCGGCCAGGGTGCCCAGGCGGGTGGGCTGCTCGTTCAGCCGGTGGATGGGCATGATCGGAAATAGCTGCTCGATGGCCCAACTGTCGGGGATCGATTGAAAGACCGAAAAATTGCAGATGTAACGCAGGGCCAGGTCGCGCTGCAGATCGGCGAACTCCTCGCGCAACGGACCCGGCTCGCGGTGCGCGAAGTGGACGGCGCGCCGGCAGACATCCCAGTACAGCGCTTCGCCGCGCGCGCGGTCCTCGAGATTCAGGTAGCCGAGGCTGAACAGCGAGAACAGTTCGTCGCGGTGTTCGAGCGCGTCGTGGTAATACTCGCGGTAGTTCTTGCGCGAGATGTTCTCCCACAGGTCGTAGAGCTCGGTCACCACCTGCGGATCGTCGCCCTGGATTTTGATCGTCGCGGGGTCGAGATACGTCTGCGGAACCCGGTGCACGTTCATGACCAGCACCGCGTGATGGGCGGTCACCGCGCGACCGGATTCACTGACCAGCACCGGCGGTTCGATGTCCTCGTTCTCGCAAACGTCCATGATCGTGTAAACCACGTCGTTGGCGTATTCCTCGATGCTGTAATTGATCGAACTGTCGCTGCTGGTTTTCGAACCGTCGTAGTCGACGCCCAGGCCGCCGCCGACGTTGAGGTACTTCAGCGAGCGCACTTCCTTCTTCAGCTTGGCGTAGACGCGCGCCGCTTCCTTGATCGCGTTCTTGATGCGTTTGATTTCGGTGATCTGGCTGCCGACGTGGAAGTGCAGCAATTCGAGCCATTCCAGCTTGTCCGATTCCCGCAACAAACGAACGACCTCGAGCACCTCGGCCGTGCTCAGGCCGAACTTGCTGCGGTCGCCGCCCGATTCTTCCCAGCGGCCGGAGCCGCGCGCGTTCAGGCGCACGCGCATGCCGAGCGGCACGCGAATGCCTTCCTTGGCGGTGAGCGCGATAAACCGCGTCGCCTCGACGACCGATTCGAGCACGACGATCACGTTGCGCCCGAGCTTTTTCGCCTGCAACGCCAGGGCGTGGTAGTTGCTGTCTTTGAAGCCGTTGCAGATCAGCAGGCTGTCTTCCGCGAGCGGCAGCGAAATGGCGACGTACATCTCCGGCTTCGAACCGACCTCGACGCCGTAGCTGAACCGCTTGCCCGCTTTTAAAATTGAATCGATCACCTCGCGCCGGTGATTCACCTTCATGGGGAACACGCCGAGATAGCGGTTCTTGTATTTGAATTCGCGGATCGCGCTGGCGAACGCCCAATGCAATTGTTCGAGGCGGTGTTCGAGAATCTGCGGGAAGCGAAAGAGGTACGGCGGCGTCAGGCCCTTCTGGCGCGCCATTTCGACGAGCTCGTACAAATCCAGCTTCTGATGGCCGTCGGCGTTGACGTCGACCTGCACGTGGCCGCGATGATTGATGCTGAAATACCCGGCGCCCCATTTGTCCGGGAAGTAAACCTTCTCCGCGTATTTCGTTCTGACCGCCATCTCGCTCTCCTCAGCACGCGACGCCGCGCCGCGCGACGCCGTCGTTAGTCTGCATCGGGCAAGGAATCAAAGGGTCGATCAATTCGCACCGTGCCGTCAAGAGGAACGTCGACCAGCAAACGCTTTTTGCGGCCGTGCTCGTCGACCAGCGTCAGCACGTGCGCCCCCACGGGTACGGCCTGATCGAACGGCGTTTGTCCGGCCAGCCGATCGCGCCGGTAGATTTTGCACGGCCGGCCGACGTCGATGATCAGCCGCCCGTTGAACTCGTATGCGCGCCGCCATTGCCGATCCGCCGGCACGTCGATTTCCTCGCGGCGATAGATGCCCAGCGGTTCATTGACCAGTTCGAGCACGTGGCGGCCGGGCGCGAGACCGCCTTGGTCGAGGGGCGTATAGCCAAGCCATTGGCCGTCCAGTTTCACTTTGACCCGCGGATTGCTCTCGACGTGCAGGCCGAGACCGCCGCGCGACAGTTCAAAGGTGAGCGTGCGGTTCTCGCCCTGGGCCAGCGTGATCACTTGCTCCGTCGGCAGGTGATCGGTCAGCTCCACGCGAATGCGCAGCGGCGCGCCGGCCTTGAGCTTCTTGATGACCAGCGGAGTGCGCCCCGGGATGCGCACGCCATCCACCGACACGGCGGCGCCGACCGGCGTGGTGTTGACCGTCAGGTCTCCGGCCAACAGCGGCGTATCCTGATCCATGACGAAGTACGGCATGTCGCCGGTGCGCGCCGTGAACGAGCGGCCCTGCCAGGTGAACGATTTGACGTGACCGCCGACGATCACCACGTCGCCGAGGAACGTGCGCGGCAGGTGTTCGCCTTCCAGCCAGTAGCCGAACGCGCCGTCTTCGCGCTTGCCGACCGAGTACTGCCCGCGCGTCACGGTAATGCGGTCGGGATAGCGGTCGCGATCGACGTCGAGGTGCACGACCATCGTCCAGGTCTGGTCGACGGCGAACTCGACGAACCCGGCTTCGTATCCTTCCGCGGTCTGGCGCCAGAAGGTGAACGAGCCGTACAGCCGCTCGACCGACAGCGTCATATCCGGCGCGGCTTGCTCCAGCGTGGCCGGCGGCGGAGTCGGCTCCTCGGCCCCCACCGTGATCGCGGCCAGCAGCACCAGCGCGACGCACCACGTGAATCGTTGCAAAGTTCACCTCCCTCAACCGCGATGATAATAAACGACGAGTGGGGGTCATTGTAAAGAGAAGGCGGACCCGCGCGGCAAAAAAAATGCGCCGCCGACACAATTTGATTGCATCTGAAAACGAACGAACTATAATCCCCGACCGAGAAGGTGCGGTAGCGGTTCTTGATCAACAATCCAGGTAGTCAGGGCTCGAAAGAAAATGGAAGAAATCTTACCCGACCGAAGACCGAAGCGAACGAATCACGATCTACCCCTGCATCGTATGAACCCCAAAAAACCAATTTAGCCGGGCGCCTGGCGTCCGACCGCGAGCAAAGCGTAGCCATGTTGATCGTTGGGGAGCTGCGGCGATGAGAATCGCATTCACCTATAACCTGCAGGTCATGCAAGGCGAGGAAGAGGCCGAGTTTGACCGCCTGGACACCGTCAAGGCGATCGCCGAGTCGCTCGAGCGCATCGGCCACGAAGTCGAGCAGATCGAAGTTTCCGGCCCGGCCTCGCGGCTGGTGGCGCGCCTCGAAGCGCTCAACCCGGCGCTGATCTTCAACACCGCGGAAGGCCGACACAACCGCTACCGCGAAGCGTTTTACCCCGCCCTCTTCGAACAACTGGGGCTGCCCTACACCGGTTCCGACGCTTACGTCTGCGCGCTGACGCTGGATAAGCACCTGACCAAACTGCAACTCGCGGCCGAAGGCATTCCCACCCCGCGCTGGGTGTTCGTCAGCGACCTCAAGCACTGGACGCCGCCGCCGCTCGCTTATCCGGTGATCGTCAAGCCCAACTTCGAAGGCAGCTCGAAGGGGATCACGCAGGATTCGGTGGTGGAAACGCCGGAAGCGCTGTTCGAACAGGCCAAGGCGCTGCTCGCGCGATATCCGTCGGGCGTCATCATCGAGGAGTACATCGACGGCCGCGACGTCACGGTGTCGCTGCTGGAAAAGGCCTCGACGAGAACCGGCGGCGTGTTGCCCGCGGCGGAATTCATCATCGCGGCCGACGCGATCGCGGGGCGCAAATACAACATCTATGACTTTTCCTTGAAGCACTTGTCGCCCCAGGCGGTGCGGGTCAAGGCGCCGGCCGACATCACGCCGGAGCAGGCCACGGAGTTCTGCCGGTTGTCGAAAAAAGTCTACCGACTGACCGGCGTGCGCGATCTCGGCCGCACCGACTTTCGCCTCACCCCCGACGGCAAGATCTTTTTCATCGAGGTCAACGCGCTGCCGAGCCTCGATCCGGGCGCGGTGACGTACGTCGCGGCGCAGCAGGTCGGACTCCAGAACATGGACGCCGTGCTCGACACGGTGATCCGCAGCGCGGCCGACCGGCAGAACGTCCCGATCGTCAAGAATCACCTGCGCGCGCGACGCAAGCTGAACTATCGCGTGGGCCTGACGTATAACCTCAAGCGGGTCGTGCCGAAAGCCGCCGGCGACGATGACCGCGAGGCCGAGTACGACGCGCCGTACACCGTCGAGGCGGTGGGCAACGCGATCGCGTCTTACGGGCATGAAGTGGTTTATCTCGAGGCCACTCCGGAACTGCCGTCGATCCTCGCTTCGACGCAGGTCGACTTCGTGTTCAACATCGCGGAGGGGATTCAAGGGCGCAACCGCGAGGCGCAGGTGCCCGCGATTCTCGAATTGCTGGGTATTCCCTACACCGGCTCCGATCCCGCGACGTTGTCCATCACGCTGGACAAAGCGCTGTCGAAAAAAATCCTGACCCAGGCCGGCATTCCGAACGCGAAGTTCACCATCATGCGCACCGGCAAGGAGCGATTGCCGCGCTCGCTGTCGTTTCCGGTGATCGTCAAGCCGGTCGCCGAAGGCAGTTCGAAAGGCGTGGGCGTTCTGAGCGTGATGGAGACGGAAGAGCAACTACGCGAAACGGTGTCGGCCCTCGTCGCCCGGTATAAGCAGCCCGCGCTGGTCGAGGAATTTCTCTCCGGGCGCGAGTTCACCATCGGCCTGCTCGGCGGTATGCGACCCAAAGTGCTGCCGCCGATGGAAATCGTCTTCAACAACCCGCAGTCCAAATGGTCGGTGTACACCTTCGAACACAAACTCCAGTACAACGATGAAATCCGCTACGACGTGCCGGCCAACGTCGAACCGAAGCTGGCGCGCGAACTCGAACGCGTGGCGCGCGCGGCGTTCATCGCGTTGGGCTGCCGCGACGTGGCGCGCATCGACCTGCGCCTCAACCGCAACGGCAAGGTGTATTTCATCGAATGCAACCCCCTGCCCGGTCTGACCCCCGGCTGGTCCGACCTCTGCCTGATTTCCGACAAAGCGGGCATGGACTACCGCACGCTGATCGGCGAAATCATGGCGCCGGCGATTCAACGTTTGCGGGAGAAAAGGAAGGCCGCGCCGCCGCCGATAAAAAACGGATCGTAGGGCGGCTACTCCACGACCTTGTAGAAGATCAGCAGATCGTCATTCTGTTTGTAGAAGTGGGGAATGCGGCCGCCCGGCGCGAACCCTTCGCGCTTGTAGAACTGCAAGGTGCCGCCGTAGCTCTCTTGCGTCGAGGTTTCGACGCGCACGATCTTGCCGCCGGTCTGCCGCAACAGCTCCTCGAACGCGACCAGCAAGCGATGCGCGACGCCGCGCCGGCGTTGGGCCGGGTCGACCACAATCCAGTACAGGTCGTAGGTGTGCCTGGTCATCGGCGTCTGGCCGAAACAAAGATAGCCGAGGCAGATTTCGTTTTCGCCGTCTGCGTCCAGCGCGACCAAACAGCGATAGCCGCTTTCCGGCCGGTCGAGCGCGTCATGGATGAGATCTCGCGCCACTTGTTTCTCGGCGTCCGTGAAGTTCTCGATGCGCTGCAACAGCGCCAAGAGCTGATCACGATCACGCGGGGTCACCGGTCGCAAATACATGCTGCTCCTTCACCCGGGCGCCGGCCATGATCGCGGCGACGAGGGCCGCATAGTCCACCCCGACCGAGCGGGCGGCGATGGCCAGACCGGCTTCGCGATCCAGATCGTTGTTGGGATTGACGTCGATGATGTGCGGCCGCCCGTGCTTGTCCAGGCGCATGTCCACGCGGCCGTAGCTGGCGCCGCCGAGGGTCAGAAAAGCGGCCATGGCCAGACGCCGCACCTCGTCGTACAACTCGCGCGGCAAGCGATCCGCACACGGATGGGACATGGCGGCGTACTCGGGCGTCGCCGGCAGCCATTTGCAGTTGTAGGTGACGATCGGCTCGTAGCCCGGCGGATACGGCGAGAAATCGATCTCCGTCGGAACCGCGACGCCGGTGAACGGATCGGGAAAAATAGCCACGTTGATTTCGCGGCCCGGCAAATATTCTTCGACCAACACCGGCCCTTTGATATGCTGCCGCAGCCAGCCGACCCGCGCGCGTAATGCGTCGATGTCCCGCACCACGGAGTTCTGGTCGATGCCGATCGAGGCGTCGGTGTGGGCCGGTTTCACGAACAGCGGAAACGCCAACGGCGCCACCACCTCGTCGGTCAGTTCGTCGACGCGATCGACCGCCAGCCCCGCCGCGACCGGCAGGCCGTGCGCGGTCAGCAAGCGCCGCGCGTTTTCTTTGCAGTGCGCGAGCCGCAGCGCCGTCGGCGAATTGCCGGTGTAAGGGATTTTCGCTTTTTCGAGCAGGATCGGCAGTTCCGGTTCGCGCGCCGAGTCGTTGCCGAGCGACTCGACGAGATTGAACACCGCGGTGATGCGCAAGTCGTTCAACCGCGCCAACAGCCCGTCCAGCGAATCGTCGACCTGCAAGATGAAGGTCCGCATCCCGTTGTCGCGCAGAATCGACGCAATGCCTTCGGCGGTCGCCGCGACTTCTTCGTCCGCCTCCATCGACGGCGGCGCGACCGCGTCGTCTTCGCCCGGACGCGATAAAAAGTCCACGTTGTGGATCACCGCCACCCGCGGCGACCGGCGTTTTGTCGTTGCTTTGCCCATCGTTTGTCCGCCGCTCCGGCGATCGATTGAAGCTGATCGCCGGATCACTCCTCACCGATTTGATCAGCGAATTTCATGGTAGAGAGTTGCGTTGACGTGTCAAGATGAAAAACGTTTTGCGTCGCGATTTCGTTCTTCGCGCCGGCCGGCTAGGCCTTCGGCCCCTGGTAATAGCGCATCGCCTCGGGCACGAAGTGTTCGATGGCCTTGACGCGCTCCGCGTTCGTCGGGTGGGTGCTGAGGAAGTTCAACGCGTCCGGCGTATGGCTCAACTTCTCCATGTCCTTCCAGAGTTGGATCGCCCGATGCGGATCGTAGCCGGCGATCGCCATGAAGATCAGGCCCAGATGGTCGGCCTCCGATTCGTGCAGGCGGCTGTACGGCAGCAGGAAGCCCACCTCGGCGCCGGCGCCGTAAGCGGCCATGGCCAGAATTTGCGTCTCAGCCGGCTTCTGCGACAGCGCGACCGCCAGCGCCACGCCGACGAACGGCAGATAGCCGTAGCGGTCGGCCGTCACGAACTTGCGATAGCTGATGACGATGCCGATGGCCGGCAGGAAGGTGAGGGCGGCAAAGCCGAGGCCGAGCCACCACTCCGGCTGGCGACGCCGCCAGGCAATGGTGATGGCGGCGGCCAGGCCGGCGACGACCAGGCAGCCGCTGACCAGCCGCAGGCTGAACTCCGGCGGCGGCCACGGGTAGAAGGCTGACGGTGCTTCGGCCAGCGCCAGCCGCGCGACCCAGCCGTGGATGACGGGCGGGATGGCGGCCAGCCGTTCGATCAGCGGCACCTTGCCGGTGATCTCCTTGCCCAGGCCGAGGTTCACGACGAGGACGAGGACGCCAATGACGAGCGTGGGCACCTGCGGCCGCCAGCAGGCCGTGACGCGCCGCCCGCGGCAAAGGTCGAGCAGGACAAAGACGCCCGGCAGAACGATGGTGGCGGGCTTGGCGAGCAACGACAGCGCCCAGGCGCCGACGCCCAGGGCGTACCACCGGTGCCGGCCGTCATCCCGCCAGCGGCACCAGGCCAGGAGCGCGGCCAGGGCGAACGCGGTGGCCAGCAGATCCTTGCGGCCCATGCCCCAGGCCACCGCTTCCACCTGCAGCGGGTGCAGCGCGAAGAGCAGGGCGGCGAGCGTGGCGGCAGGCCGGCTGGCACCGAGTCGGCGGCCGAGCCCGAACACCAGCGCCGCGTTCAGTGTGTGCAGAAACACATTCACCGAGTGAACGACGGCAGGCTGGATGCCGAAGAGCGCGTTTTCCAGCCAGTGGGAGAGGTAGGTCAGCGGGATGTAGAGGTGCTCCTGGGGCACGGCGCCGGGCCGCAATAGCGCCAGCGCCGTTTCGAGGCCTGGCGTGCGCGTGAGCGGGTTGTCCGTGAGCAGCGGGATGTCGTCCCAGTTAGTGAACGCGAAGGTGGCACAGCGGCCGTAGAACAGTGCCACCGCCAGCGCCAAGCCTGCCGCGGCCAGCCAGTCGCCGCGGCGCGCGTGGGGTGGCGTTGAACCCGGGTCAGGCACGCTCGCGGCCGGCAAAGCTGGCGAGCAGTTCCGGGACGGTGACGCAGGCGGTGCCGAGCCGGCCGACGACGATACCGGCCGCGTGGTTGGCGAGTTCGGCCGCCTCCAGCGGCGTGGCCCCGGCCAGCAGGGCGACAGTGGCCACGGCGATCACGGTGTCACCAGCGCCCGTCAGGTCGTAGACCTCGCGGGCCATGGTCGGGATGTGGTGCAGCGAACCGTCGTTGCCGAACAGCGCCATGCCCTCGGCGCCGAGGCTGATGAGGAGCGTCTCCGGGGCCCAGATCGCGCGCAGCCGCGCCGCGACCTCGTGCAGGGGCCGGTCCTTGGCCAGCGGCAGCACGGTGGGCCGGGGGTAGATGCCGGTCATGGCAAAGGATTCGGCG
>PMZC01000007.1 GCA_003170555.1 Deltaproteobacteria bacterium | reverse complement strand
CCTCAAGCCTCAAGCCCCAAGCCTCAAGCCTATTTCCGTTCGACATCTCCCCGTCCTCTCGCGACGCTCCGCCCGATCGCGTCGAGCCGCACTTGCACGCAGCCGTGGCACGCGTCGGCGTCTTCGGTGAGGCAGATTTTGTTGGGGTAGATCTCGTAATCGACGCGGTACTGTGGCGGCGTAACGTTGGGCATCATCACATTCGCGCCGGCCTGCAACATGCGCTCGCGGCCCGCCGGATCGACGGTCCCGGCCGCGGTCGTGGCCGGCAGATGCGCGTGCGGAAAAACCAGCCGCAGCACGGCGACGAGCCGCAACGCCTGCCCGACCGTGCCACCCGGCGATTCGCCGAGCGGCGTGCCGGGGTGCGGAATGAACGGGCCGATGCCGATCATCTCGGCGCCGAGTTCGCGCAGCCAGATCACGTCACGCGCGAGCATCGCCGCGGTTTGTCCGGGCAGGCCGACCATCACGCCCGACCCGAGCTGATAGCCGAGCTCCTTCAGCGTGCGCAACGCCGCCTGGCGTTGTAGGAGGTCATCATCCGGATGGAGCGCCGCGAACAAATGCGGATCGGTCGTTTCGATGCGCAGCAGATATCGATCGGCGCCGGCCGCGCGCCATTGGCGATAGTCGTCGGGGTCGCGTTCGCCGACGCTGAGCGTGATCGCCAGGTCGGTTGTGCGTTTGATCTCGCGAACGATCGCGGCCAGCCGTTCGCCGGTGAACCACAGGTCCTCACCCGACTGCATGACCACCGTGCGATAGCCGAGCGCGGCCGCGTCGCGCGCGGTCTGTACGATCTCTTCGGGCGTCATGCGGTAACGCCGGACCACGCGGTTGTCGCGGCGCAGCCCGCAGTAACGGCAGTTGCGGCGGCAGTGGTTGGAGAACTCGATCAGCGCGCGCAAGTGAACCGCGTCGCCCAGGTTCGCGGCGCGTACGCGGTCGGCGGCGGCGAACAGGCGCGGCGCATCGTCATCCGACGCGGCGAGCAAGGGGACGAGCCACGACTCCGTCGGCGCGTCGCCGGCCGACGCCCGCCGCAGGGCCTCGTCAAAAGTGCAATCGTCGTTCAATTTCGCTCCGCGCTTCCGCGCCTTCGTTTAGTTAAGGCCAATGGGAAAAGAAAGCAATCGTCAGCAGGCGCCGCACAAACGGCAGGCCGGACGCGTGAAACACACCGGCGAAACGCGGCCGGCCAGCGCGGCTTCGTATTCGCGCTCGAGATAGCGGCGCGAGACGCCGGGGTCGACGCGGTCCCACGGCAGCACGTCGCCGAATGTGCGCGGCCGGAGGAGATAGCGATCCAAATCGCCGGACCACGCGCGCAACGCCGGGCGGACCGAGCCGCGCTGATCGACCAGCACCGCCAGTTCCGCGACGCGGCGGTCGCCGATCGACAAGATCGCCTGCAACATCGCGGCGGGCAGCGATTCGGCCTGCAACTCGATGTTAGGCAGCCGACGCAACGCGCTGCGGACCTGGCCGATCTTCGCGCGCAGCTCGGCCGGGTCGCCGAACGGGCTCCACTGAAACGGCGTGTGCGGTTTGGGCACGAACGGATTGAGGCTGACGGTCAGCGCGCCGGCGCGGCCGTGGCCTTTCCACGCACGCATCGCCGCCTCGCGACAGCGGCGCGTGAGCTCGACGATGGCCTGCACGTCGTCCGGCGTTTCGGTGGGCAGGCCGATCATGAAATACAACTTGAGGCTGCGCACGCCGGCTTCGACCGCGCGCTCGACCTCGGCGACAATCGCCTCGTCCGTAATCGGCTTGTTGCATACGCGGCGCAAACGCTCGGCGCCGGTTTCGGGGGCGAGCGCGGCGGTCAACAAACCGCGCGCGGCCAGATGACGCCACTGCGCGGCCGTCAGCGTGTTGAAGCGAATCGACGACAACGCCGGTCGCGCGTCGCCGCTCCATTCGAGCCACGCGTCGAGCTGCGGATGGCCCGAGACATTCGAGCCGACCAGCCCGACGGCTTCCTGGCCGAGCGACCACGCGTCGTCCGGCGGCGGGGCGGGGCGGTAGGGCAGGAACAAATGCCCGGCCGCGCAGAAACGGCAGCGCTGCACGCAGCCGCGCGCGGTCTCGACGAGCAACGCGTCGCCGAACGCCGACTCCGGCGCGCGTAGGTGCGTGCGGTTGACGCGCGGGTCGATTTGTTTTTCCTTGACGACGACGACGCGGTCGCGAAATCCGGCGAGCGGTTCGAGGCGCGTCAGCCGGCCATCTTCGTCGTACGACGACTGGTAGTAACGGCCGACATACGCGTTCGGCAGCTCCGACAACCCGCGCAGAAACGACTCGCGCGGTCGCGGATCGTGCGTCGCGAAGTACGCGAGAAACGGATCGAGCGCGGCGGGGCCTTCGCCCAGCAGGCACACATCGGCGAAAGCGGAAATCGGCTCCGGATTCAAACTCGGCGCGACGCCGCCGGCCACGATGAGCGGATCGTCCTCGCGCCGCTGCTCGGCCCACGGCGACAGGCCGGCGAGGCGCAGCAGGCCTGCGAGGCGCGACAGATCGTTCTCGAACGAAACGGAAACGAACCACACGTCGGCCGCGCGCGCCGGGCGATCGTCGTCAATCGCGCGCAGCGTCTCGGCGGTCGCCTCTTCAAGCAGCTCCGCCTCGGGCCAGACCACGCGGGCCACGGCGAAGTCCGCGTTCGCCAGCGCGTGCATCAACCATTGATAGCCGAGGTTGGCCATCGCCACGGCATATGGGCCCGGATACACCACGCACGCGCGCCGCTTCCCGCGCCGCGGCGGAGCGTCCCCGACTTCCGCCTCGCGCCACATCGCATGTTGTTTGATCGTCTTGCGCGCCATGCCCGCCAACTTAGCCCGCACGGACTACGGACGCAAATCGTCGGAGATGTTTTACGCGAGGGGCGAGTAGGTTTTGAGGCGCTCGACGATTTCGCGCAATCCGACGAAGTCGGCGACCTGGTGCGTGTGCGACGCGGTTTTCGTTTTCTCGCCGGCGGGCACGCGCTCGGAACGCACCAGACCCAGATCGACGAAGAGGCGCAGCGCGTTTTCCAGCAGCACCTTGTGCACGGCTTCGGGATGCTGAATCTCGCCGACGCCGACCGCGCGCTGTCCCTTGGCCATGGTGCTTTTCACGAATTCCTTCTCGGTGAAATGCTCCGCCTTGCGGCCCAGCAGCGCGTGCGCGGCCAGGCCGTAACTTTCCACGTAGGCGGCGACCATCGCGGCGAAGGTTTCCGCGGCCGAGCGACCGGTCATCGTCAGCGCAAAGCCGGCGTCGGCGGTTTCGATCCAATCGCGTTCGCGAAACAGACGCCAGGCGGCGGCGAAGTCGCGTTCGTCATCGTCGACGGATCGTTCGGGCTGCTGGCCGAGCACCAGTTCGCGCGCCATCAGCCGGGCGAGAAAACGAAAGTCGGCGAGCAGGTCGCGATAGGTTTTCGTTTCTTTGGCGCCGAGCA
>PMZC01000344.1 GCA_003170555.1 Deltaproteobacteria bacterium | reverse complement strand
CTCGTCGGCCGCGTCGTCATCCGTCGCGTCATCATCCGGCGAAACGTCGTCGTCGCCGCCGCCCACCGTGACGCTGACCGGGCCGAATTGCACATTGGCGCTCGGGTACTGCGAAACAAATTCGACTTTGTACTGGTAGGTCTCCCCGTCGGCGAGGCCGTCATCGACGAACTGGTAGTCGGCCTGGCCGGCCTTGATGAGCTTGCTGTTGATCGGCTGGTAATTTTCGCTCGACCCGATCGCCCGCAACACGTTCCAACCCTTGGGCGTGGACTCGATGACCGAGTTCCAGTGAATCGTCGCGGCGTGGCCGTGCAGCGTCGCTTCGAGGCGCCACAGCTCGGCGGATACGGCGAGGTGCGGGTCGCGCGACAGGCCGATCATCAACTTGATCGCCTCGAAGTTGCGCTTACACGCGCCGGGGATGATCGACGGCGGCGGATAGAACCCCAGCGGGTCCAGTTGGCCGGGTTCGAGTTCGAAGGTGAACGCGAAAATGCCCTTCGCGCCGTATTCCCAGTCGTCGGAGTCGCCGTTGGTGATGTACAGACCCGAGGCCTGCGTCGGCGTGTAGCCGTTGAGCTTGGCCATGGCTTCGGCCAGCGTCCGGTACGCCAGGAAGTCGGTTTGGTCGGCGATGGGGTCGTACGTATAACCCCACGGATAAAGCACGAGCTTCTGATACGTGTGGATGCTGAGGATCATGTGAATGTTCGCGTGCGCGTTGATGAAGTCGCGAAGGTGCTGGGTTTCCGGCTCGGAAAACGCCGACGGGCCGCGGTAGGTTTCGGTGCACGGACCGCTGGTCGAGCCCGGGCCGATCCAATGGTAGTTGTAATTGCGGTTCAAATCGACGCCGATGCACGACGTGCCCGCGTTGATCTCGCGGTTCTTGCGCCACATATGGAACGTGTTGTTCGACTGGTCGTACTCGGCGCCGTCGGGGTTGACGGTCGGCGCGACGTAAATCTCGTGTTGGTCGACGTAGGCCGTCAGTTGTTCGTCTTTGCCGTAGCTGTCGAGCAACGTCTTGGCCGTGTACAGCGCCAGTTCGGGGCCGAGAATTTCGCGGGCATGATGCTGCGCGAACTCGAAATACGCCGGCTTGTCGGGGTCATCGAATTCCGGATTGGTGCTGATCTTGATGCACCACAACTCGCGGCCTTCCACCGATTTACCGAGGGAAAAGACCTTGGTCAGATCGGGGTACGTCGCGTTCAGGTCGAGCAACTCGGCGTGCTGTTCCGAGTAATCGTGATACGGCCCGTAGCCCGACGGCATCCCTTTGACTTCGATCACGTCGGTGTTGAAGCCGAGCCGCACCACGTCCATCATCTGTTCGATCGGCACGCCGACCAAAATCGAACCGCTGGGCAGATCGACGCTCAGGATGTCGAAGCCGGCCTGATCGACCGCGGTGCGATCCTCGGGGGTTTGCGTGTCCACCCGCATGATGACATTGGCGCTGAAGTAGGAACTCCCGGCGTAGGCGGGCAGGGCCGCCGCCAACACCGCGACCAAAAGCAACAGCGGTAGTATTCTCCACTTCAACGTCGTACTCCTTTCGTTACACAAAGCCGCTCGGCTGAAGAACCTTAACCAACCGCTGGTTTTTCGCACAAATCGCGGGTCAATGCAAGTTTCGCCCCCGTTGATCGGCCGGCCGTCGCCGTTCCCGCGCGTCGGCGCGATTGACAGCGGCGCGATTTTCTCAAGAATGTCGTTCTTTCGCGAGCCGCCGCGGCGGTATTCAAGTCGGTCCGGCCCGGACCGGAGCGGGTGAGGAAACGCGCGTGATCAAACGACTGCCGGCTTTTCCCGAAAAACAACCGGCCAAGACGATTGTCGCCTTGCTGGCGCTGCTCGGCTTCGGCCTCGTCACGGGGCTGTACTCGCGCTTCAGCGTCGGTTGGTCGCCGACCTGGCTGCAAACGCTCGACCTGGCAACCTACGTGTTCTTCGTTTCGCTGCTCATCGTCATTCTGCCGCGCACGCCCTGGGTGCGCATTCCGCTCGCCGTCGTCATCGGCGGGTACTTCATCGCCATGAACGTCGGGTTTGATTTCTACGTTCGCTTTTATCAATCGTGGCCCACGGCGGACGTGTTTTTCCAATGGCGCGACGCTGGCGGGCTGGGCACCAGCTTNNTCGAACTCGAACATGCGGTACATCCCGCGCACCTGGTCCGCGCCGGCGATATTTTCGTCGGCGGTCTGCTGGCCTTCGGCCTGTTGCTGCTCGCATTGCGCGCCACGCGGCATCTGCGCCGCCTGCCGGTCGGTCTGGCGCTGTTCGCCCTGGTGCTGGCCGGCGAAATCGGGTTCGAGGTGAAAGCCAATCATCCGTACGTGCGGGCGCAGAACGAGCCGCTGATGTACGTGTTGCGCGAGTCGGTTTCGTCGCTGGTCGTGGACCGCTTTTTCCCCAGCGATCGCGTGTTGCGCGTCGACCAGCGCGTCGACCGCTACTATCCGACCGACGAGCGCGTTTACCGCTACCAGCGCGCCGACACCGCGCGCTTGGGCAAAACGCCGCGTCCCGATCGCCCGCCGCGCGAATTCAAGAAGATGAACGTGCTGATCGTGCTGCTCGAATCGATGCGCGCGTACGAAATGGGCGTCTACGGCTCCGCCCATTCGCTCACGCCCAACCTCGACCGGCTCGGCAAACGCGCGCTGGTCTTCGATCCGTTCTACGCCAGCACGCCGCAGACGCAACGGGCCGAAGCCGCCATCCACTGCTCGCTCTACGAGCGGGTGCAGGCCGGTGCCATCTTCACCCTCTATCCCAAAATTCACGCCAGTTGCCTGCCGAGCGTTTTCGGCGCGCAGGGCTACCACACGCTGTTGCTCAAATCATATCAAGGCAACTACGCCAACTCCCGCACGTTCTTCGCCAACCACGGCATGCAGGAGCTTCACGACGTCGCCGACTACGCAAAAATATCGCATCAGGATATCGGCTGGGGACCCGCCGACGAAGATCATTTCCGCCACTCGGTGGACCTGCTCGACCGCGCGCGCAAACCGTTCTTCGCCGAGATCATGTCCCTCTCCAATCACTTTCCGTATACACAATCGTACCCGACCGACGGCTCGTTCCCGCTGCAATTGCCCGACGGCGATTACCGCAATCTCGCGCGCGGTTTGTATTACACCGACTTCGCCTTCGGCAAGCTGATGGACGAACTGGAAAAGCGGCCGTGGTTCAAGGACACGCTGCTGGTCGTGCTCGGCGACCACGGCATCTGGCGTTTCCCGCCCGACGTGCAGAACGACATGACGAAGAAGCTCGAAGTCTATTTCCGCAACGCGCTGATCCTCTACACGCCGAACGGCATGGTCGCGCCGGGCGTCAACCACACGCTGGGCAGTCAGATCGACATTCCGCCGACCATCCTCGATATCCTCGGTCTCGAAGTTCCCAACGGCTTCGCGGGCCGCAGCCTGCTGGCCCCCGACGGTCGGCCGCGCTACGTGCTGATGGTGCACGACGACCAATGGAACATCCGGCGCGGCGACGATTACTGCTACGACTCGACCGGCCAGTTCGTCGAAGTCAAATTCTACGGCCCCAAACGCCCGCGGAACTATCGCCCGGGCCAGATGTATTGCTTCCGCTACCACGGCGACCTGCTGCGCGACCCGGTGATCAACCTGCCGAAACCCGATTCGACCTTGCGCGGCCTGCGTGAATTCGGCCTCGACCTGAACGCCTATAATCAGTATCTGCTGAAGAATGACGTCGTTTATCGGCGGGCGCGGTAGATTTACGCTTCGGACGATCCGAATTGCCGTACTCGATTTTGCAGAAAAACGAAATCGTGTTCCACGCAGCACGGACAGTGCTCCGCGCGTTTGACGTGGAGGGCGCGAAACGAACCCTGCCACGGATCGATCGAGATCAGGCAGCGCTCCTCGGCCGGCGCGCCGGTGAGCACGCGCAGCGCCAGCGTCGTTTGCCAGGCGGCGACGATCGCCACCGCGGCGTTGAGCACGCCCGCCGTCGCCGTCGTCGGCGCCGCGCCGGGCGCGGGCGGCTGCGGCAGCAGGCAGCGCAGACATGGACCGACGCCGGGCAGCACGAGCATGACCATCCCACTCGTGCCGACGACGCCGCCGTAAATCCACGGCCGGCCGTGCTTCACGCAGACGTCGTTGATCAGGTAGCGCGTTTCGAAATTGTCGGTGGCGTCGAGGACAAGATCGACGCCGTCGATCAGCGCCTCGATGTTGCCGGCGAAAACGTCGATCTCGTGCGCCTCGACGACGACCGCCGAGTTGATGGCGTGCAACCGCGCCGCGGCTCGCTCCGCCTTCACCGCATGAGCGGCGGCGTCGCGTTCATCGTAAAGAATTTGTCGCGGCAGGTTCGACCAATCCACGCGGTCGCGGTCGGCCAGCCGCAGTCGCCCGACGCCGGCGCGGGCCAGCAGCTCGGCCTGAAAACCGCCGAGGCCGCCGCAGCCGACGATCAGCGCCGCGCTCGCCGCGAGCTTCTGTTGCCCGGCCGCGCCGATTTCGGGTAAGACCAGGTGCCGCTGAAAACGATCTTTCTCGCTGCTCATTCGCCGACCTCCAGCGCGCGCTCGATCCAGCCGCCGCCGAGCACGCGGTCGCCGTCGTAAAACACGACCGCCTGGCCCGGCGTCACCGCCTTGACCGGTTGCGCGAACCGCACGCGCACGGTCGCGCCGCCCGTGTGTTCCACCACGGCGGCCGCGGGCGGATGCCGGTAACGAATCTGCACTTCACAAGTCGTTGGTTCGTTGCTCGGCGTAGCGTGCCATACGACGCCGCCGGCTTCCAGCCCGTGCGCGAGCAACGCGTGCTCATCGTCGGCCAGCACGACGCGCGCGTCAGGCGCGTCAATCGCCGCCACCCACGCCGGGCGGCCGAGCGCGACGCCCAGTCCGCGTCGTTGCCCGATGGTGAAATGATGAATGCCCTGATGCGCGCCGAGAACTTTTCCTGCTTCATCCACGATCACGCCGCTCCGCGCCGGCTCGCCGAAATGGCGGCGCAGCTCTTCCGCGAATTGCTGGTCATCGCGGACGAAGCACGCGTCCTGGCTTTCCGCGCGTTCGGCGTTGGGCAAACCCAGCGACCGCGCCCGGTCCCGCACCTGCTGCTTGGTCAATTCGCCGAGCGGAAACAGCACCGCCGCCAATTGCCGCGCGTCGAGCGCCCACAGAAAATACGACTGGTCTTTTCGCCGGTCGACGCCGCGGCGGATCGTCGGCGTCGCATCCAGACGCGCGTAATGCCCGGTGGCGATCTTGGTCGCGCCGAGACTGCGCGCGTGATCGAGCAGCAGGCCGAACTTGATGCGCGCGTTGCAGACGACGCACGGGTTCGGCGTGCGGCCGCGCGCGTATTCGTCCCAACTCCGTCGCAGCACAAGCTCTTCGAATTCGCGGCGGCCGTCGAGCACGTGATGGGCGATGCCCAGGCGGTCCGCCGCCGCGCGCGCTTCATGCACAGCGTCGCCGGCGGTCTCTTCACCTTGCAGCAACCGCAACGTCACGCCGATCACCTCGCAGCCGCGCTCGACGAGCAGCGCCGCGGCCACGGTGGAATCGACGCCGCCGCTCATCGCCACCACCACCCGTTCGCGCGCGGCGATCATTTTTTCTTCTCGGGCGGCAGGGTCTCGTTCATCGCGCCGGTGCGATAGCCTTGCAGGTCGAGCGTCACGTAGCGATAGCCGGCTTGCTTGCACGCGGCCAGCGCGGCGTCGCGCATCGCTTCATCGAGCAGCTTGTTCATCTCGTCGCGGCCGACTTCGATGCGCGCGACCGCGCCGTGATCGCGCACGCGCACCTGCCGGAAGCCGAGCGCGCGCAACGCGTCTTCGCTGCGGCCGATGCGCTCCAGCCGCTCGACGGTGATTTCCTCGCCGTACGGAATGCGCGAGGCCAGGCACGCCGACGACGGCCGCTCCCAATCAGGCAGACCGCGTTCGCGCGCCATGCGGCGGATGTCGTTCTTGCCGATACCCAGCTCGATGAACGGCGAACGCACGCCCAACTCGCGCGTGGCGTTCATGCCGGGGCGATAGTCGGACAGATCATCGGCGTTCGCGCCATCGAGCACGACCGGCAGCCCTTCGCGCCGCGCGATGTCGAGCAGCTTGGCGAACAGCTCCTTCTTGCAGTAATAGCAGCGGTCCGGCGGATTGGCGCGAAAGCACGGGTCGGCGAGTTCGTCGGTTTGCAGCGTGATCCAACGCGCGCCGAGCTGCGCCGCCATGGCGTTGGCCGACGCCAGATCGGACGCCGGCAGCGTCGGCGAAACCGCGGTCACCGCCAGCACCCGCTCGCCCAGCGCGTCATGCGCGGCCGCAAGCAGCAGCGTACTATCGACCCCCCCGGAAAACGCCACTAATGCGCCGCCCACAGAGCGCAGTAATACGAGCAGCTCGTCATACGAAGCGGGCATGGCGTCCTCGGTTGGGCCTTGAGGCTTGAGGCTTGGGGCTTGAG
>PMZC01000235.1 GCA_003170555.1 Deltaproteobacteria bacterium | reverse complement strand
CCCCCGCCGCCGCCGGCGCAGCCGAACGCCGACGCGGCGAACAACATCGCCGCCAATATCCACCACCTGTTCCGTCGACTCGCTTTCATGGCCGTCTGCTCCTTTCGTTCAATTTACGGATTCGTGGTTTTGCTCAATTCGAATCGGGCCCGCGGTCGCGTCCACCCGAAAAACCTCACCGCTGGGAAATCGCAGTTCGGGTGGGTTCGCGGACAACAACGCTTGCTTCGCGGAGATGACCCGGTCGCCGTTGAAAAAGGTGACGCCGCCGCCCAGCCGAACCCCGTCGCGGGTCACCGTGGCGCGTCCGGCGCGCAGCGACCGCTCTTCGTTTGGCGAGGTTTGCAGGCGGATGGTGAGATTCGTGACCCGCAGTTCCTGGATCGGTCCCACGTCGGCCCAATCGGTCAGGGTCGCCGCCAGGCTGCGGAGCAGAGTGGTTCCGCTCGCCCGCACGGTTTTCCCGGCGCGCGCGGCGGACGCCGGGTCGGCCGCTCCCGCTTCCGGCGATTTGAACCAAAGTTCAAGGTCCGTCGCCGACACGATATTCCACGGATTGAATTGCAACTTGCCGAAGCGCTTTTTGGCTACCTGCACCTCGCGAACCTTGACGCTGATGATGGCGGCGTTTTCCACATACCGCGTGAAGCACAAGTCTCGCGCCTCGAACACGGGTCCGGACGCGGGAGCGCCGTTCGCCCGGCGGACGGATTCGCGACACGCCGTCAAGCCGAGCAACAACGCCACGGCGAAAAAAGAAGTTAGCGCTGTCTTGAAAGACCGTCGCACGCGCCCACTGCCTCCTCGGATAGCAAGCGTTGACCCGCCCGATAAGTTGCGCGAGCCGGATTTATTCTCAGTTGAAAGTCGGGATCGCCTTTCCTTACGACACCTTGGTTTGGCTGTCAAGGCGTCGTGGGGTTGCGGCCGGCGTTTGTTGACAATTTTCACGCGGCCTCGTACCTTGCCGACATGAGCGAACCGGCTTCTCCACCGAACGCCGTGACGATTTGGCTGAAGCGCATCGCCGTATGGTCGATCACCATCGTCGTGGTCGTGTGGGCGGCGCGGTCGATCTACCGCGTGTTCGCGCACGGACCGACGACCGGGTCGCCGCCGGGCGTCGCGCATCGCGTGATCCCGCGGTCCACCGGCGAGGACCCGCACCAAAAAGCTCGCGCGGAGTTGAACGACGCCCGCAAGGTGTTGCGGTCGGGCGATCTCGCCGGCGGAATCCAGCGCCTGCAGCAGGTGCTGCAAGACGATCCCCAATCGCCGCAGGCCCGGCAGGCCATGTTAGTGCTGGCCGGGACTTATCGTTTTATGGCGCACGATCCGCAGAAGGCGCTGGCGACGTATACCGACTTCATCGAGCGTTTTCCCGATGATCCGCAGGTGACGAAGGTGGTCGGCTATCTGCACGAGTTGTACGCCGAGACCAATGCGCGGGACGAAACCGACTTCCTGCTGCGCGGCGTATTGCCCCGGTTGGAAAACAATCCCGAAGCGTATGAACGCGTGAAGAAACTCTCGAAGTAGCCGCCCGACGAACGAGCGATCGTCCTTTCATCTATCCTTTGAACTTTTTCGCCAGTTCGGCGACGCGTTTGCCTTGCGCGCGCGCCAGATTCAGCTCGTTTGCGCTCGGCTGGCGCGAACCGTCGGCGCCGGCGATGGTCGACGCGCCGTAGGGCGAACCGCCGGAAACTTCCTTGGCTTCAAAGAGGCCCGCTTCGCTGTACGGAATACCGACCACGATCATCCCGTGGTGCAACAGCGTGATCGCCATGGTGATGATCGTCGTTTCCTGGCCGCCGTGCTGCGTGTTGGAGCTGGTGAAGACGCCGCCGATCTTGTTGACCAGCAGCCCTTTGGCGAACAGCGGGCCGGTCTGATCGATGAAGCTGCGCATCTGCGAAGTGGCGTTGCCGTAGCGGGTGGGTGTGCCGAAAATGATGCCGTCCGCTTCGGCAAGCTGGTCGGGCTGAATCACCGGCACATCGGCGAACGCGGCTTGCGCGGCTTTGGCGCCCGACTTGACCAGAATATCCTCCGGCACGGTCTCGGCCACGCGGAACAGCTTCACTTCGACGCCGGGAACCGACTTCGCGCCCTCGACCTCAGCCTTGGCCAGCTCGTAGATGTGCCCGTAGAAGCTATGAAAAACGACATAAACTTTCGCGGCCATGATGTTTTCCTCCATCTTTGGTTTTAGCTTCTTCTTTTTATATCAGTAACTAAACCTAACCACCGAATGACAGGTGGCAAGGGCCGTCGGCCGGGGCCTATTGCCCACTCGTTTTTCGTTCGCTACGATGCCCATCGCTTATGATGACGTGGGAGAATGGCATGGCCAAGGCAAGGAAGCGGTATCAGCGCGTGTTGCTCAAGCTGTCGGGCGAGGCGCTGATGGGCGAGGGCGGCTACGGCATCGATGACGACGTGCTGACCCAGGTCGCGGGCGACGTGGCGAAAGCGGCGAAGACCGGCGTGCAGCTCGGCATCGTCATCGGCGGCGGCAATATCTTTCGCGGCATGAAGGGCGCCAGCAAGGGCATGGACCGCGCGAGCGCCGACTACATGGGCATGTTGGCCACGGTGCTCAACGCCCTGGCGCTGCAACACGCCCTCGAGCAGGCCGGCTGCCCGACCCGCGTGATGAGCGCGCTGCCGATGCAGGCGGTCGCCGAGCCGTATATCCGCCAGCGGGCGATCCACCACCTCGAATGCGGTTACGTGGTCATCTTCGCCGCGGGCACCGGCAGTCCGTTCTTCACCACCGACACCACCGCCGCGCTGCGCGCCGCCGAGATCGGCGCGGAAGTCGTGATGAAAGCGACCAAGGTGGACGGCGTGTACGACAGCGACCCGGTGACCAACCCGCAGGCCAAACTTTTCCGCACGATCACGTTCCAGGAAGTGATGTCGAACTATCTGCGGGTGATGGATATCGCGGCGGTCAGCCTGTGCCGCGACAATTCCATTCCGATTATCGTGTTCAACCTGACCAAAGCGGGCAACATCCTTCGCGCCGTGAAGGGCCAACCGATCGGCACGTTGATCAAGGAGTGAGCCGTGGTAAACGAGGTTTACGACAGTTGTAAAGGCGGGATGGACAAGGCGATCAGCAACCTGCTGCATGAACTGTCCAAGGTGCGCACCGGCCGCGCGAACCCGGCGATTCTCGACGGTATTCGCGTCGACTATTACGGCACGCCCACGCCGATCAACCAGATGGCGACGATCAGCGTGCCGGAAAGCCGGCTGATCGTCATTGCGCCGTGGGAGCAACCCAAGAGCAAGGACATCGCCTCGGCGATTCAGTCGGCGGACCTGGGTCTCAACCCGCAGACCGACGGCCGCGTGGTGCGCATTCCGATTCCGCCGTTGTCCGAGGACCGGCGCAAGGAACTGGCCAAGACCGTGCGCAAGATGGGCGAGGACCACAAGATCGTCGTCCGCAAGGAACGCCGCGACGCCAACGACATGCTCAAGGAGTTGGAGAAGGACGGCGACATCACCGAAGACGACATGCACAAAGGGAACGACCGCGTCCAGAAGCTGCACGACGAGTACATCAAGAAAGTCGACGAGCTGGTGACCAAAAAAGAAAAAGAGATTATGGAGATCTAGTGGCTCGCCGGCGCGCCAAAGATCCCCTGGCCGACCTCGATCCTCAACGCCTGCCGCGGCACATCGCCGTCATCATGGACGGCAACGGGCGCTGGGCGAAGCAGCGCGATCTGCCGCGCATCGAAGGCCACGCGAAGGGCATCGACGCCGTGCGCGAGATGGTGCGCGCCTGCCGCAAACTCGATATCCCGTACCTCACGCTCTACGCCTTTTCGACTGAAAACTGGAACCGGCCGCGCGCGGAAGTCGAGGCGCTGTTCGGCCTGCTCGTGCATTTTCTGCGCAAGGAATTGCCCGAGCTGGAGAAGAACGAAATCCGGCTGCGCGTGATCGGCCGCCTCGAACGCCTGCCGCAAGCGGTGCGCGATGAGATCGCCGACGCCGTCGAGCGCACCAGCCGGAACACGCGGCTGACGATGACCGTGGCGTTGTCGTACTCCGGCCGCGACGAACTGACCGAGGCCGTCCGCCGCATCGCCGCCGAGGCCGTCGCGGGAAAACTGAAGCCGGAGCAGATCGACGAAGCGCTCGTCGCCGCGCACCTGCTGACCGCGGGCATGCCCGATCCCGATTTGCTCATTCGCACCAGCGGCGAAAGGCGCGTATCGAATTTTTTGTTGTGGCAGATCGCCTACACCGAGATTTACGTCACCGACGTGCTCTGGCCCGATTTCGGCCCGGAGCAACTGCGCGCCGCGCTGCTCGATTTCGCCGGGCGCGAACGCCGCTTCGGGCAAACCAGCGAACAGCTCGGCGGGGCGGATTAACCGACCGGGAGGGAACAGGTCATGGATAAGAAGAAGATCATCGCCGCGGTGGTGCTGCTGCCGATTTTCATTTGGCTGATCGGTTGGGCGCCGATCTGGCTGCTCAAGGTGATCGTGCTCGTGCTCGGCGCGGGACTCGGCGGCTGGGAGAGCGCGCGGCTCGCGTTCGGCGAGAACGAGCAGAAATATCGCCGCGTGGGCGCTTTGTTCTCGGTGTTTTTGTGCTATTTCGTCGCGTCAGGCAACGGCGCCGTGGCGCTCGCCGGTCTGGCGTTCGTGTTCATGGTTGCGTTCACGGTGTCGACGGTATTTCTGCCCGATTTGTCGTTGACCCTGGCGCGCGCCGCGAAGCTGATGTTCGTGGCGATCTATCCGGGCTTGCTCTGCGGGTATTTGCTCGCGACCAAAGAGTACGAAGTGTGCGAGCACGGCAGCAAGTTGCTGCTGATGCTGTTCGCGCTAGTCTGGATCAACGATGCGGGCGCGTATTTCGCGGGCAAATCGCTGGGCAAACGCAAGTTCGCGCCGGTGATCAGCCCGAACAAAACGTGGGAAGGCGCGATCGGCGGCTTTCTCGCCACGGTGATTCTGGGGATGTTCATCGGCGGCTACTCGTCGATCTTCACTTTCCGGCAGGGCCTGTTTCTCGGCGTGCTGCTGGGTGTTATCGCGCCGATCGGCGATCTGCTCGAATCGGCCATCAAGCGCGGCGCCGGCGTAAAGGATTCCGGAACGCTGCTGCCCGGCCACGGCGGCGTGCTCGACCGCATCGACAGCGTCATCTTCTGCGCGCCGGTGTTCTATTTCTATGTCTTCCACATGCAACATGCGCCCATCCTCCGCATGTTGAACGACGTTTGGTGATGACCAAGCACCTCGCCATTCTCGGTTCGACCGGCAGCATCGGCGTTTCCACGCTCGAGGTGGCGGCGCAGCATCCGGACCGCCTGTGCGTCGTCGCGCTGGCCGCGGGCGACAACGTCGAACTGCTGGCGCGGCAGGTGCGCGCGTTTCGGCCCGAGGTCGTCAGTACGCGCACCGCGGAAGGCGCGGCGAAATTGCGCGCGTTGTTGGGCGCGGAAGCTCCGGTGATCGGCCACGGCGATGAAGGCGCGCGCGCGGTCGCGCAATGTCCGCGGGCCCGGATCGTGGTCTCGGCTATCGTCGGCGGGGCGGGCTTGTTGCCGACCTGGCAGGCCATCGAAGCGGGTAAGGACATCGCGCTGGCCAACAAGGAAACGCTGGTCATGGCCGGCGCGCTGGTGTTGCGCGAGGTGCAGCGGCGCGGCGTGCGGCTGCTGCCGGTCGATTCGGAACACGCGGCGGTGATGCAGTCGCTCGAAGGGCATCGCCGCGAGGAAGTGCGACGCATCGTGCTCACGGCGAGCGGCGGACCGCTGCGCACGTGGGACCGCGAACGCATCGCGCGCGTGACGAAGGACGAGGCGCTCAATCACCCGACGTGGAACATGGGGCCGAAGATCACCATCGACTCGGCGACGCTGATGAACAAGGGCCTGGAGGTCATCGAGGCGCATTGGCTGTTCGATGTCCCGCCGGAGCGCATCGACGTGATCATCCACCCCGAGTCGATCGTGCACAGCATGGTCGAATACCACGACGGGCAGGTGGTCGCGCAACTCGGCATGCCCGACATGAAGGCGCCCATCGCTTACGCGCTGACCTATCCGGAGCGCCTGCCGGACGTCGTGCCGCGGCTCGACCTGCCGCGCGTCGGGCGGCTGAACTTCCACGAGGTCGACCGGGTCAAATTCCCATGCCTCGATCTGGCCTATCGCGCGTTGGCGATGAGCGAACTGGCCCCGGCGGTGCTCAACGCCGCCAACGAGATCGCCGTGCAGGCCTTTCTCGGCGGCCGGATCGGGTTTTATGACATCTCGCAAATCATCGACGATGTGCTTATGATGACAGCAGGCGGGCCAGCCAAAGACCTGTCCGCCGTCTTGGACGCCGACGCACGGGCCCGGGACGGCGCGCGGGAGTTGGTCGCGCGAATCGGCGGGGAGCGAAGAGGGTAATGGCGTTTCTGTTCAGTATCGTGGGTTTCATCATTCTGCTTTCGATCGTCGTGTTCGTGCACGAGTTCGGCCACTTTATGGCCGGGCGGCGAATGGGCATCGGCGTCGAACGCTTCGCCCTCGGCTTCGGCCGCGCGTTGTACCGCAAGACGAAGAACGGCGTCGAATACCGCGTGAACTGGATTCCCTTCGGCGGTTACGTCAAGTTCGTCGGCGACGAACCAGGCCAGCCGGTGGCGCCGGAACTGCGGGCCGTCGCGTTCAACACGGCGCCGGTGTACAAGCGCGCGATCATCGCCGCGGCCGGACCGCTGATGAACCTCGTGCTCGCCTTCGTGCTGTTCTGCCTGGTCTATCTGGTCGGCCAGCCCAACCCGACGGCGCTCATCGCCGAAGTCGATCCGGGCAGCCCCGCCGCTGCGGCCGGATTGCAGCCGGGCGATCGCATCACCGCGGTGAACGGCGCGCCGGTCGAGTTCTGGGAACAACTCTCCGAGTGGATTTCCAAACACCCCGAACAAACGCTGCGCCTGACCGTTGACCGCGACGGGCAGACGCTCACGCTGGATGTGACGACCCGTCGCGTCAACGCGCTGAATATCTTCGGCTTCAATTCCGAGCGCGGCAGCATCGGCGTGTCGCAGGTGGGGCGCAAGGCGTGGGTCGGCGTGAACGACCCGCTTTCGCCGGCGTATGTGGGCGGTCTGCGGAGCGGAGACCTGCTGCTGTCGATCAACGGCCGGCCCGTTCGTTTTCTGGCGGACGTGGATCGCGTGCTGGCCGCACAGAGCGCCGCGCCGCTCGCCATCGCGGTTGCGCGCGGGACCGACAATATTGAGCTGGCCGAACCGCGACCCTCGTTCACCGCGCATCTGCCGGCGGCGAACAACCCGGCGCCGTGGTCGATGCAAACGCTCGGGCTCGAGTCGGGCGAGTTCTATGTGCAACTGGTTATCCCGAACACGCCGGCGGAGCGCGCGGGATTTCGTCCGGGCGACCGGCTGCTCACGCTGAGCGGCCAGCCGGTCACTTCGTGGGAGACGTTCTCGAAAGCGGTGCGCGAAAGCGTGGACAAACCGCTCACCGTGACTGTCCGGCGCGATTGGCAGACCGTCGCGCTCAACGCCAAACCCGAATTGAAAGTCGATCGCGACCTGCTCGGCCAAATCAAACGCTTCGGCCGCCTGGGCCTGGCGCCGCAAGTGATCTACTCGGCGGTCGACACGAAAATCGAGCGCTATTACAACCCGGTGAAAATCGTGGCGCGCGGCTTCCAGGAATCGTGGCACTGGATGATCGTCACGGTGAAAGGGTTCTTCTACCTCATCGTCGGCAAGGCGCCCACCTCGAGTCTTGGCGGGCCGATTCTCATCGCGCAACTCGCCGGCGAATCCGCGCGGATGGGCTGGATCCCGTTCGTCTTCTTCATGGCGGTGATCAGCCTGAACCTCGCCTTCATCAACCTGTTTCCGATTCCCGTGCTCGACGGCGGCCACCTGTTTCTGCTGACCATCGAAGCCGTACGGCGCCGCCCGATGAGCGAGCGCGCCATCGGCATCGCGCAGCGCGTCGGCCTGACGCTGATCGGCGCGCTGATTCTGCTCGTCTTCTACAACGACCTGTCGCGAGTCTGGTTCGAAATGAAGGATCGCTTCTTCGGATGAGGGTGCTCGCGCTGGACACCTGCACGCGCGCCGGTTCCGTGGCCCTGCTGCAAGACGGCGCGCTGGTCGGCGCGTATGTGCTCGACGTGACCGCGACCCATTCCGAACGATTGCTGCCGTCGATCGACCGCCTGCTGGCCGACGCCGGCTGGAAGGTGGACGGCCTCGATCTCATCGCCTGCGCGAAAGGGCCCGGCAGCTTCACCGGATTGCGCATCGGCCTGTCGACCGCAAAGGGGTTGGCGTTCGCCGCGCATAAGCCGCTGGTCGGCGTCGACAGCCTCGAAGCGACCGCGCTGGGCTTCGGCTACGGCGCCACGGCGATTTGCCCGATGATCGACGCGCGCAAGCGGCAGGTTTTCGCCGCGCTGTTCGCGCCCGACGGCCAAGGCGGCGTCGCTCGTTTGCGCGAAGACGAATCCGTGCGGGCGGAGGCATACGCGCGCGGCGTCGAAGGGCCGTGCCTGTTTGTCGGCGACGGGGCCGAGCTGTTCGCCGCCGAGATCGCGGCCGCCAAGCCCGACGCGCTGCTGGTTCCCGCGGCCCGGTGTGTTCCGCGGGCGGCCGCGGTCGGGCTGTTGGGCGCGCGTCAGTTTCGTGAGGGAGAGCGGGGGCTGGTGGCGCATTACGTGCGGGCCTCCGATGCGGAGTTGAACCCGAAACTCGCCGAAAAGGAGTCGTGATGTCGTTGCGTGACGATCCGGAAATCCAGCGTCTGGCCGCGCACAGCGACGAACTGCGCCGCCTGCTCCAGGAACACGCGGAACTTGACAAAAAGGTGACCGCGCTCGATAAACGCCACGTGCGCACGCCGGCCGAGGAGATGGAGCGCAAGCAGCTCAGCAAGCACAAGCTGGCCAGCCGCGACCGGATCGCCCGGCTGGCGGGCGAGCTGAAGAAACAGTTTCCGGCGTAGTCGGACCTCGCCGACGAGCGAAGCGGCGGAACAGCCGTCGCGGGGAGAATGGTTCACGCTGGTGCGCAACGAAAACACGCCGATTCTGCGCGAGGGATGGCCGTTCATCATCCCGGCTCTGATCGTCCTCGCGCTGCTGGTCGTGCTGCACGCGCCGGCGTGGCTGACGGCGATCTGGCTGCTGCTCACGGTGTTCGTCGTCGCGTTCTTTCGTAATCCGGAACGCCGCATCCCGCCGGGCGAGGAGTTGATCGCGTGCCCGGCCGACGGCGAGGTCGTGGTGGTGGACGAAGTGGACGAACAGCGCTTCGGGCTGGGCCGCTGTCGCCGCGTTTGCATTTTCATGAGCCCGTTCAATGTGCACGTGAACCGCGCGCCGGTCGGCGGCCGGGTGAGCGAAGTCCGTTACCGGCCCGGCCGTTATTACGTCGCCTCCGACGCGAAAGCCTCGGAGCACAACGAGCAATGCGCGCTGGTGCTGGAAACGCCGGATCGCCGGCGCGTGCTGGTCGTGCAGATCGCCGGCATGTTGGCGCGGCGCATTGTCACTTACCCGCGCCCGGGCGATGAGCTGGTCAAAGGCCAGCGCTTCGGCCTGATTCGCTTCGGCTCGCGGGTGGATTTGTACCTGCCGTTCGAATCGACGATCGACGTGGTGCGCGGCGACCGCGTCTTCGGCGGTTCGACGGTCATCGGGAGGATGCCTCATGACGGAAAGACCGCAGCGACCCAAGGGTAGACTGCGCGGCCGGTTCGCCCGGCGCAAGCTCAAGGAACAGGGACTGCCGCCGGTCGACGGCGCGGCGGCCGCCGACGAGCAGTTGCGCGAAGGCCCGCGCCGCGGGTTTTATCTGCTGCCGAACCTGCTGACCACGATCAGCCTGATCCTCGGCTTTTACAGCGTGAGCATGTCGTTCGGCGCCTTCATCAACCCGAAGCCGGGCGTGGATTACTTCTTCCGCGCGGCGTGGGCGATTTTCGCGGCGGCGATCTTCGATAGTCTCGACGGCCGCGTGGCTCGCCTGACGCGCACGACCAGCTCGTTCGGCATGCAATACGATTCGCTGGCCGACCTGATCAGCTTCGGCGTCGCGCCGGCGGCGCTGATGTACAACTTCGCGCTGCGCTGGGGACCGCGCGCCGGCTTCGGCTGGGCCGTCGCGTTGCTGTTCGTGATCTGCGCGGCGTTGCGGCTCGCGCGGTTCAACGTCACGACCGAGAACCTGCCCAAGGGCGTGTTTCAGGGTCTGGCCACGCCGGCCGCTTCCGCGGTCGTGCTGTTCACCGTGCTGTTGATGATCGATCTGGGCTGGCTCAACGACCAGTGCACCGCGCCGGTGTTCTGGCCGTTCATGATTCTCACCCTGGCGCTGGCCTTGCTGATGGTCAGCCGCTTTCACTACCCCAGCTTCAAGAACCTCGATCTGCATCGCCGCCATCCGTTCGGGACGCTGATCCTGATCATCCTGGCGCTGATCGTCATTTTCGAGGAGCCGGTGAAGACGCTGTTCCTGCTGGCGACGGGCTATGCCGCCTGGGCGCCCGTCCGCTGGCTGCTGCGCGGCAAACGGAACAAAGCGGCCGCCGCACAGGTCAATCCAAGCTGAGGTTTTTCAACCATCTCGACCGGAGGTAAGGCGTGGGCAAGAAGGCGAAGTACAACGTGGCGGTGGTCGGCGCGACCGGCGCGGTCGGCCGCGAAATGTTGAACGTGTTGGCCGAAAGAAAATTTCCGATCGACGAGCTGCGGCCGCTGGCGAGCAGTCGCAGCGCGGGCGAGATGGTCGATTGCGGCGAGCTCAGCGCGCGCGTGCAGGAGTTGAAGGAAGACAGCTTCCGGGGCATCGACATCGCGCTGTTCTCGGCCGGGGCGAAGGTCAGTCTACAGTTCGCGCCCCTCGCGGCGGCGGCCGGCGCGGTGGTGGTCGACAACACCTCGGCGTTCCGCTACGACGACGACGTGCCGCTGGTCGTGCCCGAAGTCAATCCGCTCGCGATCGCGCAGTATCCGAAACGGCGCATCATCGCCAATCCGAATTGTTCGACGGTGCAGATGGTCGTCGCGCTGAAGCCGCTGCACGACGAGGCCCGGGCGAAGCGCGTGGTGGTGGCGACGTATCAGTCCACTTCCGGCGCGGGGCGGCGCGCGATGGACGAACTGGCGAGCCAAACGGTGGCGCTGTTCAACCAGAAGCCGATCAAGGTCGAGGTGTTTCCGTACCAGATCGCCTTCAACTGCCTGCCGCAGATCGACCTCTTTCTCGAGAACGCCTACACCAAGGAAGAAATGAAGATGGTGTGGGAGACGCACAAGATTCTCGACCCGGCGATCAAGGTTTCGCCCGTGGTGACGTGCCGCGTGCCGACGTTCACTTGTCACGCCGAGGCGGTGAACGTGGAATTCGAGCGCGACATCACGCCCGATCGCGCGCGCGAACTGCTCGCCGCGTTTCCCGGCGTGAAGGTGGTCGACGATCCGGCGCAGAAGCTCTACCCGTTCAACAGCATCGCCGCCGGGCGCGACGAAGTGTTCGTCGGCCGCATCCGCCGCGACGAAACGGTCGAGCACGGCCTGAACCTGTGGGTGGTCGCCGACAACCTGCGCAAGGGCGCGGCCACCAATGCGGTGCAGATCGCGCAAGTGCTGATCGAGAAATACTTGTGAGGCGAACGACCCGGTTCACGAGTTACGAGTTGAAGATGACGGCGACTTTCATGGCTTTCAATTTTTCACTTTTCACTTTTCACTTTTCATTCCCCCTAGACCCTAGACCCCAGACCCTAGCCCCTCCGAGCATTCGATGAGCGAGCATCAGCGGCGCAAGATCATCCTGCGGCTGGTCTTCGCGCTGGTCGTGCTCGTGCTCGTGTTCGGCGGCGCGGAGCTGGCGCTGCGACGCTCGGGGCTGGGCATCAACACCGGCGACATCACCTACACCGACCGCTTTCTCTACAACCCGGTCGGCAAGGGCGACTACAAGTGGGACGAGTACATCACGCTCGGGGTGCACGTTTATCCGCTGTCGCCGCGCGAATACAACCTCGATCAACCGGTGCGCCCGAAGCCGCCCGGCGTGACGCGCGTCGTCTGCCTCGGCGACAGCTCGACGATCGGCGCGGAGGTGCGGCGCGATCAGCCTTATCCGCAGGTGCTGCAACGCATCCTGCCGCAGTGCTGGCCCGACCGGAAAATCGAAGTGCTCAACTTCGGCCGCCACGGCTACACGAGCTACCAGGGCCGGCTGCTGATGGAGCAGACGTGGGACCTGGTGCGACCCGACGTGCTGGTTTTTTATTTCGGCGCCAACGACATGACCATCGCGCCGTTCCGCGAAGACAAGGACTGGGTGAAAATCCCGCGCTGGAGCCTGCGCCTGCACCAGTTTCTTTACACGCGCAGCGTGCTCTATCGGATGCTGCGCAACATCAATCTGAACTACGTGAGCCGCCGCATTTCGCTGGCGGTCGGCAAACGGCGCGAACCGGACGTCCGCATGAGGGTGACCGTGCCGGATTTCTTCGCCAACCGCGACGCCCTGCGCGACCGGATCGTGGCCGCCGGCGGTTTTCAGATTCCCATCGTCAGCGCCGGCGTCACGCACTTCAAGGTCGTGCCGATGACCTGCTATCTCGACTATGCGGCGGGGCCGGATGAAGTCGACGAGGTGGCGCTCTTCAGCGGCGAGTACCGGGCGGGGCGGCTGCCGTTCGCCGATTTCGTGCATCCCAATGCGTATGGGCATCAGTTGCTCGCGCGGGCGATTGTTGAACAACTGGCGCGGCGCTGGGGCCCGCCGCGGTGCAACCTCGGCGCCGTTTTCGCCGCCGACGCCGCGCGGCCGTAGTTGACAACTTCCGCGCCGACCTTTAGAACCAGCGTAAGCTAGCCGTAAGATAACGCGCGCTAAATTCACCCAGTCCCGATGGACCGCGCCACGGAGGCGAAGATGACCGAACATCACGACCTGGCCCCGGAAACCGCGACCTCGGCATCGACCGCTGCGGAAACGACCACGCCGGAGCAGCCGCCGGCCGAAACGAAACCCGCGCCGGTCGCCAGGAAAAAGAAGCGCTGGATCACCTGGACGCCGCGGAACGTCTTTTTGCTCGTCGCGCTGTTGGTGCTGCTCAGCGGGGCGATCAACAAAGCGGCGCGGCCGGTGGACGACGCGTTCATCACCTATCGCTATGCCGCGAACCTGCTGGCCGGCCGGGGGTTGGTGTTCAACCCGAACGGCCCGCGGGTGGAAGGGTACACCAGCTTCGGCCAGATTTTGCTCAGCCTGCCGTTCGTGGCGCTGGACGACAACGGTCAGACGGCCAACGCCAGGAACCAGAACTATCTGGGCGTCGCGGCCAAGGGCACGATCCTGCTCGCGGTCGTGGCGTGGGCGCTCGCCGTGGCGCTGCTCTGGAAATTCATGCGCGGGCTACGGCCCGGCGAGCTCGACCGCCCCGAGTGGTTTGTTTTGCTCTACCTCGGTTTGTGTCATCCGGCGGTGATCTGGGTCTGGTCCGGCATGGAGACCGCGATCCTGGCGCTGGCGTGGGTCGCCGCGTGGTATTTCCATTTGCGCGAACGCGAAGACAACACGCTTCCGGTGGCGTCGGCCTTGTGCACCGTGGCGGCCGGACTGCTGCACCCGGAAGGAATTCTGATCGGCGCGGTGCTCGGGCTGTCGTGGTTTATTCCGCTGGATAAAAAACGCGTGAAGAACGGCCTGCTTTACGCGGCGCTGGTCGCCGTCCTGTTCGGCGGCTACTGGCTTTGGCGCTGGAGCTACTTCGGCGAACTGATGCCCAACACCTTCTATGCGAAGGTGGGCGTCGGCGGCGGCCTGGCCGTGACCGGCCTGCGCTACGTGTGGATCGCCGCGGTGGCCAACATCTTACCGCTCGTGTTGCTGTACCTGATCATCCGCCAGTGGCACGAAATCAAGACCTGGCCGCGCTGGTTGGTCTTGGCCTTGGCGTCGATCGGCGTGCTGCTGGCATACAACATCGCGGTGGGCGGCGACTACTTCTCGTTCCAGCGCTTCCTGCTGCCGATCTTCCCGTTCCTGCTGCTGGCGACGTGGGACCTGTGGTATCGCCGTCGGGCGGCCAAGGCGCTCGAGGACGCACAGGAGCAGGAAAGGGCGCAGGCGGAAGCCGCGGCGGCGCCGGCGGGTGTCGCGCCGGCCGCGACGTACGAGGAACCGGCGCCGGCGGAACCACTGCGGCGCCATCCGCTGTTGGTTGCGGTGCTGGTGTTGATTCCGCTGCTGATCTGGTCGTTACTGATTAAGGGGCAAATAATTCAACACCTGCTGTTGGAGAGAATCGTGCCCGAGTTCGCCGACGTGGGCCGCGCGATGGCCAGGCAGTTGCCCAAGAACGCGACCATCGCGACCATCCCCATCGGCGCCTTCGGCTATTACTCCGGTCATCCGATTCTCGACATCACCGGTCTGACCGACAAGCACACCGCGCACCTGGCGATGCCCACCGGCTTGCGTAACGTGGGCCACGAGAAGTTCGATTACAATTACGTCTTCACGCAATTGCCGGAGTTGATCATTCAACTGCCGATTCTGCTGCCGAACTCCGATACCGGCCTGCAGCTCTGGATGATACAGACGTCCATCAACCCGATTCAGTACCGCATGTACGATCATGAGAAGCTGGCGCAGGACTACGTGCTGGCGTGGTTGTCGGTCAAGAAGAAGACCCTGCCGGTGCTGAAGAACAAGAAGCTGGTCACCGCGCTCGTGCCCCTCGGCGTTTACGGCTATCTGCGGCGCGACCTCGCCGGCCAACCGGGCTACGAGAAGTGGCAGGTCTTGCCCGAGGCCACACGGCAGCGCGTGCTGACCGGCTTGCCGAAGATGGCGCGGCTGAACCCGTTCCGCAAGATGAGCCTGGGCACGTGGCGTTTCCAGGGCGGCGAAGAAACGCCGGCGGGTGGTCAGCCGTTGTCGTTGTTCCCGGCGGCTCCGGCGCCCGCGCCGACTCCGGCCGCGCCGGCGAATCCGTTCCCGATCGCGCCGAGCCCGGCCGCGCCGGCGAATCCGTTCCCGATCGCGCCGAGCCCGGTCGCCGCGCCGCCGCCGCACTGACGAAAGATTACTGCAGGTAGCCCAGCCCGCGCAGCATGTCGGTCTGCTGCCGGTCGAGGGCTTGCTCATGGCTGAGCCGCAGGCGTTCGAACAACTGATGGTCGCGGCGGCGCATTTGCAGCAACTGCGCGTGCAACTCCTCGACCTGCGCGGGCCGCTCGGCCGACAAATCGCGGCGCTCGCGCGGATCAGCGGCCAGATCAAACAACATTTCCACCGTCTCCTCGCGCGCGTAGTGATGAAGCTTGGCGCCCGCCGGCGTCAGCATCGCCGTCCACAGGCCGACCTTGCCGTTCGGGTGCAAACGGCCCGCGCGCGTTTCCATCAGCAGGAAGCGCGCGCCCAGGGATTCGCCGCGCGTGATGAGGTTGACGAGACTGCGCCCCTGAACCTTCAGCGGATCGTACGCGATGCCGAGCAGCGACAGCACGGTCGGGTAGATGTCGGTGATGCTGACCTGCTCGTCGAAGGACGCGGCGGCCGGCTTGAGCCACGGCGCGTGCAGGATCAGCGGCACGTGCACGAGTTCTTCGTAGCAGGTCCAGGTGTGGCCGGTGCCGCCGTGGTCGAGAAACTCCTCGCCGTGATCGCCCACCACGACGATCAGCGTGTTGTTGAGCAAACCGCGTTTCCGCAGCCCGTCGAGCAGCGCGCCGATGCCGTCGTCGGTGTAGCGGATCTCGCCGTCGTACAGCGCGATGAGGTGGCGCAGGTCGGCCGGATTCATGCCGGGGACGATGTCGGTGCGATTCTGAATATCGTACCCGTCGAGGCGGCCGCGGTAGCCCGGATCGAACAGCTCGACGTACCGCGGCGGCGGGTCGTAGTCGTAATGCGGGTCCCAATAGTGCAGCCACAGAAAAAACGGCCGGTCGGTCGATTGGTCGAGGAAGGCGAGCGCCTTCTTGGTCACGCTCGACGCCACCTTGACCCGCCGGGCCGCGCGGTAACTCGCGGCGATCAGGCTGGTGTCGTAATTGTCGAAGCCCGGCGCCAGGCCGTATCGCTCGCGCAGCAGCGGCGCGCAGACGATCGCGCCGGTGTGGTAGCCGTGACGCCGCAGCACGCCGGCGAGCGTCGCCGCGCGCGGACCCAACACCGCCCGGTCGGTGTCGACCCCGTGCGCCGCGGCGTCGAGCCCGGTGAGAATCGACACGTGGCTGGGCAGCGTCCACGGCGCGGTGGCGTAAGCGCGGCGAAACAAGATCGACTGGGCGGCGAGGGCGTCGAGCCGCGGGCTGGTCGGCGGACGATAGCCGTAACAACCCAGGTGATCGGCGCGCAGGCTGTCGATCGTGAGCAGCAGCACCGAATGACGCGGGCCGGCGTAAGGGCCGCGATGACAACCCGCCGCGCACCACGCCGCCGCGAGAACCAAGGCGACGGTCAAGGGGGAAAAGCGATGAAAGCGGCAGGCCGACACGATCCGGTCACCAGAAAATCTTCTTGATGACTTTCTTAACCGACTGGAAATCGACGTCTTTTTTCAACAGGCCGCCGAGCTTGTCTTTCTGTTCGCCGGCCGCGATTTCCTGGCGCTCCTGTTCGCGCTCGCGCTGCAGTTTGAGCAGCTCCGCCTTGGCTTCCTCGTTGTTTTTGTTGTAGCGCAGCGCCAGCGCGAACAACTGCCGCGCGCGATCCTTGTGGCCGTGTTGGAGCAGCAGTTTGGCGAGGAAAAAGTTCGCTTTGTCGCCCTTCGGGTTGATCTTCAGCGACCGCTCCAGCGCTTCCTTGGCCTGCACGCCGCGCTGCTGCTGGGGCAGGCGCGGATTGTTCCAGTGCGCCCAGCCGAGGTAGGCGTGATACTCCGCTTCTTCCGGAAACAGCTCGCAGGCTTCCGCGAAATATTTTTCGCCGTCGACGAAATTCTGCCGGCGCAGCGCGAGCACGCCCTGATTGAACGCGCGTTCGGCCGCGAGAATGGTGGTGATGCGTCGCTCCTTGAGCTCCTCGCCTTCGGGCGTCAGGCGCTTGTCGTATTCGGCGCGCCGCGCGGCGTTGCCCAGCGTCTCGTAGGCCTGGGTGATGGCCTGCATGACGGCGTTGGCTTTGGCTTTCAGCGACGGATCGACTCCGGGCGCCAGTTTGTCGGCGTGGAACCGTTTGACCCGCGCGTGGTAGGCGAACTTGATGGTGGTTTCGTCGGCGGTGCGTTCGACGCCGAGCACTTGGTAGTGGTTCGCCCGGTCCAGTTTCAAAAACGCGTTGAGGACCTCGGACTGCAGCGCCGCTTCGGCCGCTTCGTCGCGATCGATCCGGTGGGGCGCCCCGGCCGGCCCGCCTTCCTCGAATTGGCGCAGCTCGTGTTCGATCTCCGCGTCGAGCGCGAGGGCCGGTTCTTCCTTGGCGGCCGGTTCGCCGACCGCGGCCGGCGGTTCCGGCGGTGGAACATAGGGCTTGTCGTCGATCGGCTTCAGCGGTCGCGGCGCGGTCGATTTGCGCGGCGGTCCCGGCGGCTCAACGATCGGCGGCGCCATTTCGCGCGCCTCGTCGGCGACGATCTTCGTTGCGGCCCGGACCGGCGCGGGCGCTTCCGGCTGCGGCGCCTGCTCCCGTTGGTGATCGACCAGGCGCAGCACCACGAACGCGTACAGAATCGGATACGCGCGCGCTTCGCCGAGCCCCGAAGCGGTCACGACCTCGGCGATCGTGCGGCGGCCGTCGATCAGGTCGAGCACCTTCCAGACTTCCGCGGGCAGTTGCGCCGCGCCGCGCGAAAAGGGCGCGGGCTGCGTGCGTTGAATGACCTGGTCGGCGACCTCGGCGAACATCTCGCGCAAACGGTCGGCGTCGTAATGCTGCACGACGCCGTCGTAGACGAGCAGCGGCATGGGCAGCTCGAAAACGGTGATGGCGTTGAGGTCATACGGCGCGTCGTCGAAGTAGTACTTGCCGTCGAACCAGCCCAGGGCGTTCAGCAGCTTCTCGCGGATCTGCAAGCGCAGGCCGTGGTAGAGCTGCAGCGGGTTGAGCCGCCCCATCTCGACCAGCGCGTCGCCCTGCCGCCGGCCGTGCGCCGCCATGTTTTCCAGGCTGAGCAGCAGATCGTCGTTGGTGACCAGGCCGCGCCGCACCAACACCTGGCCGAGGCTTTCCTGGCGTCCTTCGCTTTCGACGTACACCGCGCGGCCGTCGTAAAAGTAGACGTTCTTCACCGCGCCGCGATGGGTGAGCTCGAGAATGCCCGTGGCGCGCGAGAGAAAGTACTGCGCGAACAGTTCGACGACGCTGATGTCCTCCAGCCGGCCTTCGCGCGGAAATTCATCCGCCTCGTCCGCGGTCGGCTCCGTCACCGACGGCCGTTCCGCCATTTCTTCCGGCGACTCGCCCTCGAGCACTTCCGTAGCCATTTCGCTGAGCAGTTCGTCGAGCTTGTCGCCGCCGCCGGTTTTTCTTTCGCCGCGCGCCGCCATGTCTTCGTTGATCTGCGCCACCCTGGGCGAACGATCGAGCAGGGGGGATTCCTCCAGCTCCGCGACAGTGACGGCCAGCAATTCCTCGAGCGTTTCCGCGGCGAGGGACTTGCGCGTCGTCGGCGCGGCGAGTGGCGGCGGGGCCGCCTGAGGCGCCCGATTCAGCGCGTCCTTCAGCGCGGCGAGCACGTCGTCGGTTTCGAACGGCCAGGGCACATAGGCGTCGGCGCGCCAGTTCTCGAGCGCGACCCGCGACATATCGGTCTTTTTAAACGCGCCCCCGATCATGACCACGGGGACCCGGGCGCCTTGCGGATCGGTCTTGATGCGCTGGCAAAGTTCGCCGCCGGTCAGCTTCGGAATCAGCAGGCTGATCACCACCGCCGCCGGCCGGCGCTGTTGGAACAAATCGTAGCCGGTCAGCCCGTCGGTGGCCGAGGCGACCTCGTAGCCTGCTTGCGCGAGCGCTTCGGTGATCCGCCGCAGATCGGCGCGGTTATGAATAACGGCGAGCACGGTCGCCACGCGGTACACTCCTCGTCGTCAAGGTTTCGCTCAATTTTGCACGATAATGGCGCGTCCGATGGCTGTCAATCAATGATTGACCGCCAAAACGGTTTCGCCGCCGAACGGTTGTGCTATGATAAACGCCAACCGGGAGGTAGACAAAATGAAGTACCGTGTATGGTTCGTGGTGATCATTGCCGCGTTGCTTCTTTTCGCGGCGGCCGTCGCCTCGGCTCAAGACCGACAACCGACCCCGACGCCCACACCGGCGCCGGCGCCAACCCCGACTCCGGCCCCTGCGCCACAGCCGGCCCCTGCGCCCCCGCCGACTTCGCCCGCGGCCCCGGGCGCCGCAGCGCAGCCGGTGCTGCCGTGGTTCGTGATGACCGGTCGCCTGGCATTCGGCGCCGGTTCCGGCTCGATGAACTTTCACTGGAACTCATTCGGCAGCTTCCTCGACTATAACGAGACGGCCGGTTTCAGCGCGGGCGGCATGTCGATCATCCCCGAAGCCTTCTTCATGCCGACCAGCGGCCGGCACTTCATCATTTCGGCGTCGCTGCCCATGAC
>PMZC01000099.1 GCA_003170555.1 Deltaproteobacteria bacterium | reverse complement strand
ATGAACCAGGTCGGCCAGACCGGGTCGACGCCGCGCCACGCCGCGACCTGTCGCATGATCATCTGCCGCACGCGGTCGCGCAGCGCGCCGATGTCGGCGTCGGTCAGGCCCTTGGTTTCGACCGGCGGCAGCACCTGCAAGCGGATGTCGCTGATGCCGCGAAGAATCCACGAATGCTTGGGCAGGCAGTTCATCGTGCCGTCGAGCGCGAGCGGCAGCACCGGCGCCTGCGCCTCGATGGCCAGCCGAAACGCGCCGTCGTGAAAGCGGCTGACCAAGGCGTCGTGCGAGCGCGTGCCCTCGGGGAAAAACATCACCGAGCAGTGACGATCCAGATACCACCGCGCTTGCGGCAGCACGCCGCCGCGGCTCAGGTGGCAGTCGCGCTTGACCTCGATGTCGCCCGCCAGGCGCATCATCCAGCCGCCGAACGGCACCTTGAACACCGCCTGCTTCGCCACCCATTTCATCTCCCACGGCAGGCGCGAGATGATCGGAATGTCGGCGAACGATTGGTGGTTGCTCACCACGACGTACGGCCGCCGCGGATCGGTCACCGTGTCCGCGCCGACGACGTGGAAGCGCCAGGTCGGCACGACCTTGGTCATCATCACGCCGACCCGCCGAAACCAGCGGCCGGTGCGATAGCGGACCGGATCGCGGTCGAACAGACGGATCACCGCGAGCAGCGGCAGCCACAAGATCAGCAGCAGACTGATGGCGAACCAAACCCATAGCGAACGAAAGAACGCGTACATGTCCTTGCCGTAAAAAAAGCGCCGCGACGGTTCAAGCTGCCGCCGACGGCGGATACCAGATTGGGCTTGGTCTAAGGGAATCGAGAACGGAAGTCAATCGGTGGGATGGGGTTCGGGGTTCGGGAAATCGTAGGGGCGGGTTTCAAACNNATACAACATCGCCGCCTGGGCGGAAAGCTCCTCGGCCTTTTCTTCCAGCAGGATCATTAGAGTCTCGAGCGACGTCCGGTCGGTGAACCGGCCCGCGTTGCGCAGCGCCACGGTTTCGGGCAATTCCCAAATCTCATCGAGAGTGGGCGCCGGCTCGGCCGACATCGCCGGGAAGCCGCTCGCGTTGGCCAGCAGGTTGGCCAGGTAGACCCACGCCGCCATCGGTTCGGTGTCCTGGCTCGGATGATGGTGTCCCGCGACGCCGGCGACCNNGTCCGGCAGACTCCACGTGCCCATCACGTAACCGCCGATAGTGTCGTGCCCGACGCTCAGGACGTCGATTTCGACGTCGTAGTACGAGGCCTGGGTGGCGTCGACCATCTCGATGATGCGGCGAAAATAGCCGGCGAAGTAGCGGTCGAGAATGACTTTGCCCACGTCGTGCAGCAGCCCGGCGGCGAACGCGTTCTCGCCCTGGCCCGAGCCGGACCGCCGCGCCAGTTCGCGCGTGAGATAGGCCACCACGTAGCTGTGCTCCCAGAATTTGGCGCGGTTCCAGTAGGCGCGATTCATGGCGAGGTACATCGAATCGAACACGCCCATGCCGAACGCGACGTCGCGCACTTCGCGGAAGCCGAGCAGCGTCACGGCGTGTTGGATGTCGTGCACCTTACGCGGCAGGCTATACAGCGCGCTGTTGGCGACCTTGAGAATCTTCGCCGCGAGCGATTGGTCGGCGATAATGACTTTGGCGAGATCCGCCGCGCTCGCCGTTTCGCTGCCGGCGACGCGCAGCACCTTGACCACGGTGGTGGGGATGGTCGGCAGATCGGTAATCGTCTTAAGTTTCGAGAGCAAATCCATAATTTTCCTTTCGCCGCGGGCGAAATATGCCGATGTATTAATTACCTTTTCGCCATGTTTGTGTCAAAAGATTGTTCCCCTACCGCCACGATTTCTTCCCGTAAACGAATCTAGTATTTTCTAACCACGCATTATCAAAAGAATAATTGTCCGGCCGGCATTTTGGCACGGGATTTGTTAGCAAAACAATCGTCAACATCGATCAACAACGGGTGAACACATGCGAGGCGATGTGAGCCAAAGCGAGCCCATCCAGACTCGTCGGCAGATCGAGCGCGACCGGTTGGCGCGCCAAGCCATCTTGATTCACCGCTTGAACGTCACCACCGCGGTGATGTTGTGCCTGGTGTTGATCAGCCTGATCGCGTACTTCGTCTGTTACAATTCGGCTGTTTACGAAGTGGCCCATCAGGTGTGGCTGTTCCTGGGCGATGTCGCCGGCTTCACGTCGCCGGCGCCGACGGTTCAACGCCTCAATGTCACGCTCCTGCCGCCGATTCGCGTTTTCTCGCCCATAACCGCGACTGGCGATTTCTCCGGATAGTTCAGTTCGTCGTTGCCAAACGACGCACCCGATCGCCATTTTGCGTCTGCCGCTCGCCAGCCCGCGAAGCGGGCGTAAGTTATTTAGCCACGGGCGTGAGCCCGTGGGATCGGCGTTCGCCGAAAACGAGCCCCGGAAAGGGGCGAAAGACTCTTTCGCCCGCTTCGCGGGCTTCGTGTTTTTTCCTCGCCCTATCCCAGCGCTTGCGCGCTGGGCTATCCAGCTTTCGCCCGCTACGCGGGCTTCCGGCATCCGGCTCTTTTGTTTTGCGATTCGCCAAATCAATCGCTTCATCAGTTGGTCTTGGCGGCAAAAAATGACTGCCAACAGCGATACGTTGGGCTGAACATTTCAACGGCGAAATATGGAGCGGGGTTCTTTCGCTTGGATGCCCGGCGCTCTTGCGTTAGAATCGCGCCCCATGGTTGACCTCGCTCCTCATCGGTCAAAAAGAAAGCGGCGGCTGTTTCTGCTGCTGGTGGTGCTGATCGTCAGCAGCCCGATCTGGTACAGCTACATCAAGTGCCCGAGCGTGTGGTACTACCGCTGGAACATGCCGCATCGAACCGCGATGATGAACTATCGCGCGGACCAGGCGGCCGAGCGCGGCCGGTCGTTCACGCTGCGCTATCAGCCGATCCCGTTGAAGCAGGTGGCGTTGTCGCTGCGCAAGGGCGTGGTGATGGCCGAGGACGGCAATTTCTACGAGCACCACGGCTTCGACTTCGAGGCGATCCGGAAGGCATATCGCTTCAACCAGCGGCGCGGCCGCATCGTGCGCGGGGCGTCGACCATCAGCCAGCAACTCGCCAAGAATCTCTGGTTGTCGCCGAAGCATAGTTACTGGCGCAAGCTCGTCGAGGCGGTGCTGACCGTGCGTCTCGAGCTCGCGCTGCCGAAGGACCGCATCCTGGAGCTCTACCTCAACGTCATCGAGTGGGGCGACGGCATCTTCGGCGCGGCCGCGGCGTCGCAATACTACTTTCATCTGCCGCCGCAGGCGTTGTCGCCGCAGCAGTCGGCGCTGCTGGTGGCCGCGATTCCGTCGCCGCTGCGCTCGAACCCTCGGCGGCCGTCGAGCTACCTGCAACGCCGGCAGCGCATCATTCTGAGTTGGCTGCTGGGCAATTACCGCGACGAGAAGCAGAAGCAGGATCTGCTTGATTCGATCCGCGACGAAGAAGACCAGGCCGGCGCGCCCACGCCGACGCCCGCGCCCGGCCAGACGCCTGCCGCCACGCCGACGCCGCTCGAAGAACTGCCGCCCGATCTGTTCGCGCGAAGTCCGACGCCTGCGCCGACGGGCATCAGCAAAGAATGAAAGATTCTTTAGGGCGCCGGTAGCGCGCAGCTTGCCGGTGATACGCGCGGACGAGCACTGGCAAACTGCGCCGGGCTCCGTGTGCCAGTGCCACCCAACCGCCGGTGCGCCCTATCCGAAATCCGAAACCCGGAACCCGAGACCCGGAACCCGGATTAACAGCCGCACCCGCCGCTGTCGTCACCGCTGCTGTTGTCGCCTGACGCGTCATCGTCGGCGGTCACATCGTCATCCGACGCGCTGTCATCGTCGGCGCTGTAATCGTCATCGGCGGCATCGTCGTCAGTCGCGTCGTCATCAGTTGCATCGTCGTCGATTGCGTCATCATCCACCGCGTCGTCGTCCGGCGTCGGTCCGACGGTGATCATATCCGGAACCAGCTTGATCCCCGGGCCCGCGGCGTTGGTGATCCGCAGTTCGACGGAGAAAGAACCGTTCGTCGTATACGTGTGCGTCACCTGATTGTCATTGGCGTAGCTCGACGAGCCGTCGCCGAAATCCCAATGCGCGACGGTCGGATCGCAGCCGGACGGAATGACCACGTTGCGCGTGAAGGTCACGGTCAACGGCGGCTGCGCGGCGGCGGTGACATCGGCGGTGAAGTCTACGGTCGGGAACGGGCACATCGGGCAACCGGCCATGCAAGTCGCGAGTGAGCCGCAGGTATCGTTGCGCGCGACGCATTCGAGCACGCACTTCATCGCGGCCGAGGCATAGCCGACCTCGCTGCACAATGCGATCGCGTCGTCCTTGGCCAGCGGCGCGCCGGCAGTCAGTTCGACGTCGAGACCGCACGTGTCATAGAGGTACGTCAAATCCATGCCGCACCACTGGTCGGTGCAGAAACCGACGCAGCTCGCCAGCAGGTTGCAGTCGGTGTGTTGCTCATGGCAGTTGTGCACGCACTGCGGCAGCTCGCCGGCGTTGCAGGCGGCGACGAAACCATCCTGCGACAACGACTGGTCCTGATACTCGTAGGTCAGGTGACAGTTTTGATACAGCGCTTCGCCCGCGCCTGCGCAATCGCCGCCCGGCGGTGAACCCGGGGTGAACGCGGCCGCGCCCACGTTGACCTTCACCGTGTCGGCGCTGATGCCGCAGGTGCGCCACTTGATGCGGAAGAAGCCGTCTTCGCCGAAGTTCGCGGACCACGAATTCTTCGCGATCCAGGCGCCGTCCGCGTCGTCCCAACCGATGAGCGCGACCTCATGCCCGCCGAGATAATCGCCCCACACGTGCTGGTACACGCCGTCGATGTAGTACTTCAGGTCTTCGTAGACATCGAGCGACGCCGCGACCGGCCCGCCGTTCAGGATGGCCTGCTTGATCGCGCCGATGCCGCCCCAGACGTGCTGGTAGCCGGCGATCTTGAACGAGCGGCTCGATGCATCAGCGCAGGCGGCGCTGCATGCGTAGTCGTACACCGTGCCGCCGGACATGTAGGGGAAGCAGTCTTCGTCGACGACGCCCTGATTGGCGATGGTCGACAGCACGTCGTCGGCGGTCGAGCCGTAATCGCAGCCGGCGCCCCACGAGCAGTCGAAGGCCTGCTGCTCGGACAAGTCGACGTCGATGCCCGGCGTTTGGTCGCGGATGAGAATGGCCGCCTCGACCGCGGCGACGGCGGCGAACGCCACGCACGAGCCGCAGCGGCCCTGGTAGCGGATCGGCGTGATGAAGTTGTAGCCGCCGGCCACGTTGCGCCAATCGAAATGCGCGGGCAGCGCGAGCGGCGCTTCCGGCGTCCACCAGTCGCGGACCTCCGGCTGGCGCGACCGATCGACGCCCAGCATCGACGTGAAATCCTCCAGCGGCATCGTTGCGACGAATGAATTTTCGCCCGCGCGCCAATCGGCGTGGGCGGCCCGAATGGCCTGGTTCACCTGCGCCACCCGCTCGGCCACGGTGGCCTGGGCGGCGAAGGCGGACGTGGCGACGAGCAGCAGCGTAATCAACAGCAACGCGAACAATGAACGGCGGCGCATCGGCATTCCCTTTCAGCCAAAGAGGGCTGAAGTATAGCGGATGAATTTAGAAGAATGAAGCGGCCTGATGAGGACCCGGTCCGGCTTGTAAAATGACGGCATCATCGTAATGCTCGCCTTGACTTTGCCGGGAGAGAAGAACATAAATCAAACCATAACCTTACGAAAGACAGGAGAGAGAGATGAGAAAGTTTTTCTTCTTGGCGTTCGCGGCGGTGCTTTTGCTCGGCGTCGGCCCTTGTGGCGGTAGCAGCGGTGGCGGAGGCAGTGGCGATGATGACAATGCAGGCGACGACGACGCCACGGACGACGACACCATGGGCGACGTCTGGACCGACACAACGTCCGGCCTGACGTGGCAGGTGACGCCGACGAGCGATGACCTGACCTGGGAAGAAGCGAAGGCCTATTGCGACAATTTGAGTCTTGACGGCCACGACGATTGGCGCTTGCCGACGATCTCGGA
>PMZC01000267.1 GCA_003170555.1 Deltaproteobacteria bacterium | reverse complement strand
CACGGGCGTAAGCCCGTGGAATCGGCGTTCGCCAAAAACGAGCCCCGGTAAGGGGCGGAAGACTCTTTCGCCCGCTTCGCGGGCTTCGCGTTTTTTCCTCGCCCTATCCCAGCGCTTGCGCGCTGGGCTATCCAGCTTTCGCCCGCTTCGCGGGCTTCCGGCATCCGGCTCTTTCGTTTTGCGATTCGCCAAATCAAACGCTTCATCAGCTTTTCTTGGCTCCCAAGAAACGATTGCTACCAGCTATGTGTGATCAACCACGTGTCACGAGGCGAGTCTCCCTCGCGCAGTCACTCACCGATGATGCAATCCCAGCCACTGCTCCGGCGTCTGCCTGATGGTCTGCTCGATCGCGGAGATCACCCGCTGGGTGTACTGCGCGGCCGTTTCGTTTTCCGGCGGCGCGAGCGGTTCGCCGATCACGGCCCGCCAGGTCTGCGGACCGGTGCGTTGCGCGTGGGCGGTGAGCAGTACGCAACCGTTCCGTGCGGCCAGACGCGCGACGGCGGAAGAAACCGCCAGCGTCTCGCCGAACAACTTCGCCTCGACGGTGCGTCCGGCGCTCGCCGGTCGATCCAGCACCATCGCCGCCGTCTCGTTGCGCCGCAAGGCGTGCACCACCGGCAGCGCGGCGCGCTTTTCGCCGTACGACTCGACGCCGTGCGCGCGGCGAATCCAGACCAGCCGATCGTTGAGGCGCGGGTTCTTGAACCGCCGGGCCGGCAGATGCAGCGCGTAGCCGAGCGCGGCCAGCTTCCATAACGCCACATCGCCCGCGGCCCATTCGGCCGTCGCCAGAATCACGCCGCGGCCTTGCGCGAGCGCGGCGTCGAGGCGGTCCTGCCCTTCGAGGGTGACGCACTCGGCGAAGAAGCGGTTGTCCATCCGCGAGTGTCGCAGCAGGTTGACCCACGCGCGGCCGAGCTCGCCGAATGATTCGCGCGCGAGGCGGCGACGGGCGGCGTCATCCAGTTCGGGAAAGCAGCGCGCGAGATTGGCGCGCACCGTTTTCGCGTGCGACGGCCGCAGCCGGCGCCACGCCCGGCCCAATCGCGCGCCGAGCCGATCGGCCGCCTCCCATGACAGCGCGCAGGCGGCCGGCGCGAGCAGTCGCTCCGCCCAACGCACCAGGCGATGCGGCCGTTCCGGCAACGGCGCCGGATTCTTGCGCGGCGCTTCGCCGGGCGGGCGCGTCTTCCAGCGGCGGTGCATCCACACCCATTGCGTCGGGTGCTGGCGAATGCGGTTGCACAATTCGCGGTTGAACATCTCGGTGTAGAGCTGCACGTCGGTCTTCAGGTCGCCGGTCTGCGGGCGCGGCAGCGGCGGACTGGTGACGATGGTGTGCCCGCCGCGTTCGTCGCGATGGATGGTCGTCACCACCGCGTCGATGCCGGCCTGGCAGCAGAGATACGCCGGGCCCGACGGCGTCCACGCGGGCCGGCCGAACCAGTCGGCGAACACGCCGCGCACCCGCGTATCCTGGTCCATCAGAATGCCGAGCCAGCCGTTGCTCTGAAAGACCTGCGCGATGTCGGCGACCAGCTCCTGCCCGCCGCGAGACAACGGAATATAGCCGAAGCGCTTGCGGTGGTCGTTGAGCAGTCGATCGATGCGCTGGTCGTAAACCGACCGCACGATTTCGTGCAGCATATCGCCGCGCCGCGCCGACCACGCGCCCATCAGTTCGAAGTTGTCGAGATGGCCGGTGACGTGCACGCCGCCGCGGCCGCGCTTCATCACTTCGTCCATGTGTTCGTGGCCGATCCAACGCACGTACGGCGCCGGCGAGTCGATCGTCGCCAGCAGTTCGTCGAAGTGGAACAGCTCGAACAGGCTGCGGCCGAGATTGCGAAACGATTCACAGCCGACCGCTTCGCGTTCCGCTTCGGTCCATTCGGGAAAGGCGACGCGCAGGTGCAGCCGGCTGGTTTCGCGGTCGCGGCGCAGCACGCGCCAGGCGAAGCCGCCGAGGGCCGCGCCGAGCGGCAGGCCGTATTTCAGCGGAATCCGGCCCGCCAGCCAGAAGACGCCGCGCGCCGCGTGAAAGACGAAATCGTTTTTGAGGCGCTGAAGGGTCTTTCGCCCTCGGTCACTCATGGTCTATTTTTTCGAGCACATAGTTGACCACGTCCCGGACCGTTTCCCAATCTTCCGCATCCACGTCGGGGATATCGAGCTCGAACTCCTCGTTGAGGGTATTGATCAATTCCTCGAGGTCGTCGGGCAGCATACCCAAATCGTCGGAGAGGAAGGCGTCGTCGGACAGGTCTTCCTCGTCGACGCTCAACAGGTCACCAAGAATTTGTCGAATTTTCCCGTCGGGCTCCATCGATTCCTCCGGCGGTCCTCATAATTTTCTGGAGAGAAATTCCATCAGTTTGTTGTACGCATCGCCCACGGTCTTGATCTGCTGCGCCGTTTCATCCGGGATGGTCGGCAGATCGTACTCGAGTTCAATGTCCGCAATCAGCTCCACCAGGTCAAGGCTGTCGGCGCCCAGGTCCTTCACGAACTCGCTCTCCTTGGTGATCTGGTCTTCGCTGATTTCCAGCTTCTTGGCGATCATCCCGCGCAGCTTGGCAAAAACTTCTTCGCTCATTCTCGCGTTGCTCCTGTCACGTTTCGCTCAGGTCCCCAGGCCCCCGTCGACCGGCAAAACCGCGCCGGTCAGATAGCCGGCCGCTTCCTGACAAAGGAAGGCGACGGCCGCCGCCGCCTCCTCCGCTGTTCCCACCCGATGCAACGGTATCTGACGCAAGATGCCGTCTCGCTGCTCGGCAGTCAAGTCCCCGATCACCGATGTTTCCACCAGCCCCGGCGCCACGACGTTGACCGTGATGTTGCGCGGCGCCAATTCGCGCGCCAAACTTTTGGCCAGCCCGACCAGCCCGGCCTTGGTCGCCGCGTACGCGCTTTGCCCCGCGTTGCCGTGTTGTCCGACCACGCTGCCGATGAACACCAGCCGCCCCCAGCGCCGCGCGAGCATGTGCTTCGCCGCCGCTTTCGCGCAGAGGAACGCGCCGCGCAGGTTGATCGACCACAGGCGTTCGAGGTCGGCGACGCTGGTCAGCGCGAGCATCTGGTTGTGCACGACGCCCGCGGCGGCCACCAGCGCGTCGAGCCGCCCGCGCTCCTTGGCGAACGCGCGAATCGCCGCGTCGATCTCGCCGGGCTCGGTCACATCGAACGGAACGAGCCAACCGTCGGCGCCGTCCTGCCGCACCCGCGCCAACGTCGCTTCGGCGCCGGCCCGGTTCGCGTGGTAGTGCACGCCCACGTCGAAGCCCTGCCGCGCCAATGCCGCGGCGCACGCCCCGCCGATGCCGCCGGACGCGCCGGTCACCAGTGCGACTCTGCGTTCGCTCATGCGATCCCTTTTTTCATCGCGTCGATTTGCTCGGGAGTGCTCACTTGGTAAACGAGCATATCCGGGATCGTGCGCCTGGCCAAGCCGGTCAACACCGTGCCCGGCCCCACTTCGATCATCGCCCGCGGCGAAGCTTCCGCCATGCGCTGCAGCGACTCGCGGAACCGCACCGGCTGGACGACCTGCGCGAGCAGTCCGGCGCGCACGTCCGCCGCATCGCGGTAAGCCTCGGCGCGGCAATTGGCGAACACCGGAAACGCCGGATCGCGGATGGCGAGCTGCGCCAGATCGCGCGCGAGGCGATCGGCGGCGGGCTGCATCAGCGGGCAATGAAACGGCGCGCTCACCTTGAGCGGAATCACGCGGCGCGCCCCGGCCTGGGTGAGCAGCGGCGTCGCGCGTTCGACCGCGGCGCGATGTCCGCTGACGACCACCTGCCCCGGGCTATTGTCATTGCTGAGCCAGACCCGCGTCTCGCCGTCGGACGCCTGCGCGCAACACGCGGCGACGGGCCCGGCGTCCAAGCCGACCACCGCCGCCATCGCGCCGACGCCAAGCGGCACGGCTTCCTGCATGTACAAGCCGCGCCGCCGCACCAGCGCCACGGCCGCCTCGGGTTCGAGCGCGCCGGCCGCGACCAGCGCGGCATACTCACCGAGCGAATGACCGGCCGCCGCCGCGATCTCGAGTTCGACCGACTCGCGCAGCGCGAGCCAGGCGCCGATCTCGACGGTCAACAAAGCCGGTTGGAGATATTCGGTTTTTTGGAGGTCTTCGTCCGGGCCTTCACGCAGCAGGCGCCCGAGCGGCAGGCCGGAAGCTTCTTCGGCGCGGCGATACCACGCGGCGACGTTCGCGTGACGCTCGGCCAGCGCCATTCCCATGCCCACGGACTGCGCACCTTGTCCGGGGAAAAGCAGGGCGACGCGAGTCGCCATCGCCGCCGGCTACTCCTCTTCGGCCTTTACCACTTCGCGGGCCCTGTAGAATCCGCAAGCAGGGCAAATGCGGTGCGCCAGCATCAACTCCTGACAGTTGGGGCAGATCACCATGGTGGGCGCCGCGGGCTTGCGATACCCCGCCCAACGCCGGGCCGTACGCGAGTGGCTGCATCTTCTTTTCGGAATGGTCATCGTCTATCCCTTTCGCTCGTCCCCGCATCGGCAGGGACCTTCATTAAAATTCGCGCCGCAGGTCAGGCAGAGCCCCCGGCAACTCGGATCGCACAGCAGCACATCCGGCATCGCCAGGGCGACGTGGTCGACGATCAGCCGATCCAGGTCGATCTGCCGCCCGTTGTGGTAGCCCGTGTCCACGTCGTCCTCCACCGGTCCGGGCCGCGACGGCCGCGGCAGCAGCACCATGTGCAGCAGAAAACGCAGCGTCGCCTCGACCGCCTCGGCGCAGCGCGAGCAATCGAACAGCACATCGACCGCAATCTCGCCGCGCACCACCACCGTCTGGTCGATGCGCTCGGCCGTCAACTCCGCGCGACACGCGGCGAAACGCTCGATGTCGAGCCGGTCGGCCAGCCGCGTGCGCAGCAGGCCGGGGTCCACCACCACTTCCACGGAACGCCCGGACGGGGGAATGCTTTGGATCGTGACTTTCACGAGCTTTTTCCCTCCGCCCGGCGAAACGAACATGGAAGTATACGCAGGAAAGTTCGGGTGTCAACACGAAGAATTTGGTCGAAAAACGACCGGCGTTTTGTTCTCGTCTTTTGTACATTATCAAAGATTGCGGTATCTTCGGTATTCGACATATATATATAACTTATCGTATTTTTCGACTTTTTTTGTGAGACCACTGGCACTGAATGAACATCTCGAAACATTATTTCGTACTGTTCCCAGGAAAGGTTTATACTCAGTTTACATTTGCGATCAATTTGGTTACTTTTGTTGGAATAGTTTCGATATAAAGCCGCCCAAGGAGCAAAATGTTTTGTTAACTTTCGAACGTGCTGAAGGGAAAAAATGAAACTCACGGAAAGCCAACGAGACCTGGTAATAAAAAAATTAGACGAATTGTGGCAAAATCCAAAGGTTTGCACGGTGTGCCATCATTCGAACTGGATTATTTCGGATACCTTGTTTGAAATTCGGAACTTTAATAAAGGCAATCTGGTTCTTGGCGGAGGTTCGTTACTTCCGGTCGCCGTCGCGATTTGCTCTAATTGTGGTCATATCTTATTTTTTAGCGCCATACAACTAGGTCTAGTAGAACCACCAGCGCAAGAGAAAAAAAATGGCTGATCAAAAACCTCCGTTGAGTTTTTCAAAGGAATATGAATTTTCTCAGCCCGAAAAAGAACAGGGATTTCTTTTCCCCCATAAAGACTGGGATTATCTAAAAAAGATTATTTCAGAGAAAAATTGGAAAGCAACAATATTCAATACTATCGGCTCAATTTTTTTTGGTGTCTCGTGCTCCGCTTTTGTTGCGGCGATCGCTTCTTTGAATATTCTTACAAATCAAGAAAATAATTCAGTAAGTACTGTCTGCCTAG
>PMZC01000312.1 GCA_003170555.1 Deltaproteobacteria bacterium | reverse complement strand
CCGGCGCGCCGCGCACGACCATCTCGCGGATCGCCTGCGCCACGTCTTCCGCCGTCGTGAGGCGCACGTAGACTTCCTCGGTCGGCAGCCGGCGCTGATCGATCAGCACCACCGCATCACCATCCCAGCGGATCGTCGAGAAGCCCATCGGTTTTCGTTCCTCCAACGCGAGTAAAAGCACTGGCGCGCCCGGTGTCAAGGCAGACCGGCCCGCGTCTGGCTGGCGTGGAACAGACTGTGTTAAGGTGAATGTAATTTTGGCGATCAACCGGGGATCGGCGCGTGGACCAATCATCACCGACACGACGCAGGCGGCGCGCGAGGTTCGTTTTCGCGCTGGCTGCCGTGATCGCGTTCCTCGGATTGACCGAGGCGGCGTTGCGCGTACTGCATTTGCCGGCCGCGAAGCCCTCGCCCTCGCCCATTGAGTTTCAACAGATACCGCAGCCCGCGCTCGTCGGCGATCGATCGGGTTCGGGACTGGAACTGCGCATCTGCAACGACTGCCAAAATCCGCTAACGCTGCCAAAGCCGCCGGGCCTTTTTCGCGTTTTCTCGTTCGGCGGTTCGGCCACGCGCGGCGCGGGATTTCCGCACCATGGGTCGTTCTCGCGCTGGCTGGAGCGAATGCTGCGCGCGGCCTATCCCGAGCGGCGCGCGGAAGTCGTGAACCTCGGGCGCGTCGGCTACTGCAGCGAACAGGTGAAGGAGCTGGTTCGCGAAGTGCTGGCGAAAGGCGAGCCGGACCTGCTGGTCATCTACGCCGGTCACAACGAGTTCCTGGATGTCAAAGCGCGCGAGGTTTTGGCGCGGCAGAACGCGCATCGTCCGCTGACGGCGTTGAGCGCGTGGCTCGATCGGCGCCTGGCGACGGCCCGCCTGGCGCGTGAACTCCTGCACCCGCGATCGCCGGCGAAGTTCGACCCGCGTTTGCTCTTCGGCTTTCATCACGTGCGGCTGACGCCGGAGCAAATCGACGCGGGTCTGCTCCGTTACGAAAACAACCTGACCGAAATCGCCGGCCTGGCGCGGCGGAGAAACGTGCCGGTGGTGTTCTGCACGCTGTTGGGCGATCCGGCTTACGGCGTGTTTTCCGGCGCGTTCACCGGACCGGAGTGGGCCGCCGAACAACAAAAGCACCTCTTCTTTCAAGCCGCGGGTTGGGCGCGTTTGGTGCGCTGGGACAAGGCGGAGCAGGCGCTGCGTCAGATGACTCAGCCGCGATCGCGCCACCAATTGCTGCGCGTTTACGAAGCGGGCGGCGTGCGCGGCATCGACCGGCTGCCGCCGCGAACCCGGCGCGAACTTCGGCAAACGGCCGGCCAGGTCGTACGCGAAATCCAAAAACAGACGAAGTTGGAAATCAACGATCTGTTCGCTCTCGCGCTCGCCTATCGCCTGCTCGGCGACGAGGCGCGCTTGCGCCAGGCGTTGGCCGAGCTGGATCGCGCCATCGCCGGCCGGCCGGAGCGCGCCGATCAGCTCGGCTGGCGGCTGGTCCGCACGCAGTTCGATGACGCCGCGCGATTTCAGCAGGCCTTCGACAATTACCGTCACGCCGACGAGTTGCTGATCACCGCTCATTGGAAAGTCAACGACATCGTTCGGCGCGTCGCCGCGAGCCAGCACGTTCTGCTGGCGGACGTCGAGCGCGCGTTGCCCGACTGGCGCGATCCGACGCCGGAGCGCTATCTGCTCGATTACTGTCACCCGAACATCGAAGGCGCGTTCGAGATCGCGCGCATCGTTTTCGAAGCAGCGACGGCCGCGCGGGTTTTGCCGCTCCCGGCCCCGGCGGTCGATTTCCGCCGCGACTTGTTGACGCCGGACCTGACCTATCTTCGCGCCACGGCGCACGACTTTCCGGACCGCGACCGCTACCTGGGCTTGGATTGGCGCGTGTGCTACGTTTACGCGCAACCGTGGAGCGACGATCCGGATTATCGTCGTTGGTCCGCGGAAGATGCGCGCGGCGAGCTCGACCGAAAGCTGGTCGAAGCGTTCGCCGACAACCGTCGTTGGTTCGAACGCTAGGTGACTGATGAAGCGCGGATTGCGATCCTGGTTACGCAAAATCATTTTCTCGCTCGTCGTCGTGGTCGCCTTTTGCCTGGTGATCGAGCTGGCCGCGCGCGCCTTCGGCCCTCATACGGCGCCGCCCCCGATGAAGCCCAGCAAGTCGCCGATCCTCTTCCAGCAAATTCCGCAGCCGCTGATCGAAGTGGAGCCGAATGAATCGCGCATCCACTTGATGCTCTACGTCGACAGCCGCTCCTTCCTGCACTACCCGAAATCGAAGAATACGTTTCGCGTTTTCGCGTTCGGCGGTTCGGCGACGATGGGCATGGGGTTTCCGCACAACGGCTCCTTCTCGCGCTGGCTCGAACGCATGTTGCAGGCCGCCTACCCCGATCGCGAGATGGAAGTCGTGAACATGGGGCAGATCGGTTTCGCCAGCGAACAGGTGAAGGTGTTGGTCCAGGAAGTGTTGGACAAAGGCGAACCCGACCTGCTCGTCGTGTACTCGGGACACAACGAGTATCTCGACGTCAAAGCGCGCCTCGAACTGGAAAAGGCCGGCGTAAAGTTGCCCGCGGTCGCCCCCGGCGATTGGCTGGAACGGCATTCGGCCGCGGCGCGTTTCCTGCGCGGCTTGCGGCCGGCGCGGAACGCGAAGAAAAAGGTTTCCGACAATCTGCTCGGCGATTACCTCGGCAATCACCTGAGCGAGCAACAGATCCAGGCCGGTCAGGCCCGCTATGAAAAAAATCTGGTCGAGATCGCCCGCGCGGCCAAGGCGCGCCGCACGCCGCTCATCTTTTGCACCTTGTTGGCCAATCCGCTGCCCACGGCCTTTGACAGCTATTTTTTTGATGAACGATGGTCGGAATCCGAGAAACATCAGGTTTCGCAGGCGATCGGCTGGGCTCGTCTTCAACGGTGGGACAAAGCCGAAGAGGCGGTGCAGGGAATGATCGCCTCCGCCCCGCAGCTCAAGCTGCTGCGTATTTTCGAGGCCGACGGCGTGCGCGGCCTCGACGCGCTTTCGCCCGCGGCGCGCCGATACTTGGCCGACGCCGCGCCGGCGGTGATTCGCGCCATCACCGGGTCGTCGGCGATCCGTCCGAAAGATTACGTGCTGCTGGCGTTGGCCTACCGCCTGGCCGGCGATGAAGCCGCGCTCGCCGCCACGCTGCGCCGGCTGGACGAAGAACTTCACTTGCACGCGGGCGACAATTCGCTGCGCATCATCCGCCTGCTGCGCGCGCAATTCGCGGACGCCGCCACGTATCACCGCGCGTTCCGCGAACTCTGGGAAAGCGAAACGGGCTTCACCATCGCGCACCCGGTCTTCAACGAGACCATCCGCGCGACGGCCAGGCGCGGCGGCGCGTCGCTCGTCGACGTGGAGCAAGGGCTCGGCGACTGGCTCGACCCGGCGCCCGACCACTATCTGCTCGACTATTGCCATCTGAACATCGACGGCGCCTTCGCGGTGGCGCTGCTCATTTTCGAGACCGTGCAAAAAGATCATCTCCTGCCGCCGCCGGAAAAATCGGCGGACTTCCGCGCCGTGCTGTTCAAACCGGACTTGGCTTACCTGCGGACCACCGGCCATGATTTTCTCGAGCGAGACAAATACCTGGGTTTGAACTTTCGCGTCTGTTACGTCTATGCCCCGCAGCTCCCCAAGCAAGACAATTTGACCAGGTGGTTCGCCGAAGACGCGCGCCGTCAGCGCGACCGCCGCGTGGTCGATACGCTGACGCAAAATTTTCATTACTATCAGGGCCGGTGAATCGCCGTTTGGCAGATCGCGCTTTCCGGTGTTAAATAGGCGACCGATGATCCGCGCGAAAGGAGTTCGATCATGGCGCAGACGATTTCCCAGCCCAAGGCGGACGAGCACATCGCCCCCTGCGGTTTGTTCTGCACCGCGTGCGGCAAGTTCAAGAAAGGCCGTTGCCAGGGGTGTCAGATCGAGCCGGGGTTCGCGCAGTGCACGATTCGGCAATGCGTGATCGAAAAGGGAATCACCACCTGCGCCGAATGCGCCGACTTCGCCAAAGGGCGCGACTACCGCGAATGCAAGAAGGTCAACAACGTCATCGCCAAGATCATCGCCGTGTTCACCAAGTCGGACCGGCCCGGCGCCTTGGCGCTGCTGCGCGACGAGGGCCGCGACGCCTATCTGCAAGCCAAGCGCGCCAGCGGAAAGATGTAAGCCATGAACCGGAAGCGCCTGCTCCTGCTCGCGGTCGGCCTGATTGGTCTGTGCTTGATCGGGGCCGGCCTGTTTCACTTCGGCTTGATCGGCGCCGTTTTTTCGCGCGAAGAGAAGTTCACCGCGCCGCCGCGAACCGTCGCCGAGTCCTACGGCAATTTTGATCAGCATGTCACGATTCTTTTCGGCGGCGACGTCAGCTTCGGCGAAAGCTACGGGGCGGAGATTCGCAAGATGCTCGCCACGCGCGGCTACGATTTCGCGCTCGCCAAGTTCAAACCGCTGATGATGGCCAGCGACTTCGCGGTGCTCAATCTCGAAACGCCGATGACCAATCTGAAGAAATCGCCGTTCACCGGCAAAAAGGATTACGTGCACTGGACCGACCCGGTGAAGGCCCCGGCGACGCTGAAGCAATACCACGTGCGACTGGTGAATCTCGCCAACAACCACACGCTCGACTACGGCCTGCCCGGCCTCGCGCAGACGTTCGAGGTGCTGCATCAGGCGGGCATCGCCTGGATCGGCGCGGGCGCCACCGAGGCGGAAGCGCAGGGCCCGTATCTCGCCGAGATGTCGGTCGGCGGCGCGCCGTCGCGTATCGCGATCCTGTCCGCGTTCGAATACAGCCGGGCGTACGACACGCAATATCATTTCTACGCCCGCGGCAAGAAGCCCGGCGCCGCGCGCTTGTCACCGGAACGGATCGTCGCCGAAATTAAAAAAATCCGCCAAAAATACCCCGACGCCTACGTCATCTTTTTCCCGCATTGGGGCGGCAACTACGTGTGGCGGTCGAACCGGCAAGTCGATTGGGCGCACAAGATTCTCGACGGCGGCGCCGATCTGATCATCGGCACCGGCGCGCATCGCTATCAGGAAATCGAGCAGTACAACGGCAAGTGGATCGTTTACAACCTCGGCAACTTCATGTTCAACGCGCCGGGACGCTACGAGAAGTTGAAGTCGCCGCCGTACGGCCTGATCGCGACACTGATGATTGAAAACCGCGGCGGCAAACCGGCGCGTTCGCTGAAGCTGTATCCGATGCTGTCGGACAACCGCCTGACCGACTATCAGCCGCGCCTGCTCGAGGAACCGGAATTCGCCGACGCCTATCGCCAGTTGAGCGAGCGGGCCGCCGACGCCGCGGAATTTGCGCGGCTGGCCCCCGTCGGGCAGGACCAATTCGGTCGCTTCATCTCGCTGCCAATGGACTGATCGACGCGCTCTGCCGCCGATGTCCCAACTCCACTTGATCTATGCGTCTTCTCAAAGGTCGGAAACGTTGATTCGCAGAAGAGAGAGGGGTTCGTTCGCTACCGAGACAAAGCTGCCTTGGCCTCGCGAAGGCTCAAAGCCGGTGCATTTCGTTCCTTTTTCTTGGCTCTGCGCAGAATAAGCAAGTCCCGTGCGTCCTCGACCGTCTCTTGCAGGCTCACGTATTCGTCGTAGGGCAACACTACGAACGCTTTTTTCCCATCCTTGGTCGTGAGAACGTTCGCATGAACCGCGTTGGACTCTTTTTTCATCTCCGGTACGCCTCTCTTCGATGCACCACACGATATACGATAACTCTTTCCCCTTCTATTTCAAATAGCACTCGATAGTCGCCTACACGCAGTCGATATTCGAAAGTAAAACCGGTCAATTTCTTCACGTCGCCCGTCAATCCTTTTTCCAGCGCGGCCAGCTTCGTGAAAATCCGTCCGCGATTTTCGGACGAGATCTGGCGTAGGTCTTTCATCGCCTGCGGCTTGAGTTCGACCGAAAATCCCAACTCCACCTCCAATTACGGCGTAGGCGCAACCAATATTAATACACGTTCGTCAACGCCATCATGATCGCGTGCATCTGATGCTGCGTCACGTCGATGCGCAGTTCGTGCTGCGTATCGCCTTCGTGCGCGATGCCGGGCTCCGCCGCGTTCATCACGCCGCCGACGGCCAGCGGGTCGTCGGTCGGGTGGCTCATCAGGAACGGATTATTTTTCACCAGCGGCCCGCCGATCTGCCACGCGGTGAGTTTGTACAAAGTGCGGTCGATCGCATAGAGCAGGTCGACCATCGCCGCGGTGTCGTTGCGCAGCTTGGCGATGCGGTACGCGCTGATCAGGCCCTCGAGCGCGTAGGCGTGGTTGCGTTTCATCTTGAGCGAGTGGTGCGTATGGATCATCCACCAACTCAGGGCGAGCGTCACGTCGCCGAAGGTTTCGTAGTTTTTCCATTTCGCCTGGTAGTACTCGATGTACGACATGCTGCCCCACTGGTAGAAGCCCTTCGTTTCTTTCGAGTCTTTGTCCTTGCGCCAGGCGCGAATGGTGTAGTACTCGGCCATGCCCTTCGCCGCCTTTTCGATGAACGGGATCAGGTCGGTGCGATTCAGTTGCCGCGCGGCCTTGCACATGCAGAGCAGCGTCTCGCCGTCGAAGTACGGGCTGGAATGCTCCGCGGGTTTGCCGCTCGCCAGATCGTAGCCGATCGGGAAACGGCCGTTGCGCATCTGCATCGACTTGACGAACTTGAGGTAGCCGTCCAGCTTGGCCAGCAGCTCCTGCCGATATTCCGGCGACAGCGTCTGGTCGGACGAAACGTAGTCGATGATGCTCAGGCACACCAGCGCGATCGTGCCCATGCGCAATTGCTTGTCCGAGCCGTACGCGATGACGAGCGCCCCATTGGCGCCTTCGTGCGTGGACTTGAAAAAGTATTTGAGCCCTTTGTCGAGCGCCGCGCGCCGGGCGGCCGATGGCCGATATTGGTGCAGCAGCGCCAGGCCCCACAGCGCGCCGGATTGCCGCACCTGCTCGTCGCTGTCCGACATCTTCTTGGTCAGCCAATCGTATAGATAATTGAAATTGCCCTCGGGCTTCTGGTTGTTGTCCAGATAGCGCTCGCCGAGATCGAGCGATTTGGTCAGCAGGTCGCGGTCCATCTTGAGTTGGTCGTACTTCGCCACCTCGTCGGGCGCCGTGGGCGGCTCACCCGACAACTCATCCGCGTAAGTCGACCATTTGTCTTTGGCGAGTATCTTCTTGATGTCCTTCGCCAGATTGACCGGCCGGTTGTCGTCGCCCCGGTGTCCCTTGCCCGGGTGACGCTTGAGGACAAAGATCGTGACGGCAAGCCCCGCGACCAACGCGACGACGACAATCGGCAGCAACGCCCGGGCCCACGGACGCGACAACAATCCCGACATGGTGCGATTCCTTACGCGGCGGTTAAACCAATAGTCACTCTTGTAGCCGCCTCACCCGATGCTGACAAGCCCTGGAGGAAGGTTTGAGGTTTGAGGTTTGGGGGTTGAGAAAGGAATCACCCGACCGAGAGCGGAACGTCGCGGCCGGCCACGTGCAACACGTATCCGCCCTGCCCGTCTTCCTTGACCGCTTCCGCGAGTTGCATCCAGGCGGTGCGCGAAAAGCGAACGTCGAACGCGCCGTGCTTCACCTTCGCGCGCGGCACGTGGTGCGCGTCGATGGTCAGCGTGGTCGGATCGAGCGTCTCGTGCGCGCCGTCGGTGAGCAGCAGCGTGACGCCTTCCGCCTCGTGGCGCACGCTGAGCACGACGTACGGGCAGTCGGCGACGCGCACCGGCAGGCACAGGCCCTCGGCGCAAACGATGTGCTGCGGTCCCGATTTCTTCAGCCCGTTGTAGAGCATGGCCAGGATGCGCGGGTGCGTGACGATTTCGTCCTGGTGGCGCCAATTGCCGTCGACGTCGATCGACAAATCGAACTGGCTCGGGTCGAACGTCGGCATCAGGCGATTCCGAAGCGCTCGAACACCTTCATCACTTTGGTCAGCGACGGCGCGGGGCCGAACAGCCCGACGCCGCAGACGGCCTCGGTGAGTCCGGTGTACATGTCCACCACCGCGGCGAGAAAATCCGGGTGCATCGGCGGCGGCGGCGATTTCAATTCGTTGTTGACCAGGTCGGACGATTCGCGGTCGACCTTCGCCGCGATCTTCTTCGCCTCGTTCATCGCCGCGACGAATTTGCGTTCGTGCTTGCGGTAGTACTGGCGGATCGGCTCCTTCGAAAGCTGGACGCCGCGCATGGTCAGGCGCAGTTCGTCGGGCGTGATCGCGTCGCCGAGCGCGATCTGGCCCAGGTGCACGAATTCGAACTTGCCGTCCCACAACGTGACCTTCGCCTTTTCGAATTCGCGGCGCAGGAACAGCGCGAGCAGCAGCGTGTAGTGATAGACGGCGACGAAATCGCTGTTGCTCAGACCCGATACATTCAGCGCCCACTCGTAGGGCAGATGGCGATCCGCCGGCTCCAGCTTGCTGAACATCTCGACTACCGGCCGCGGCAGCGCTTCGCCGCCCTTCGGTTTTTGCGCGAGGCCGAGTTGGCGGTGGTAGTCGGGAATGTCGTCGAGCCGCGACAGCAGCGAACTGCCCGCCGGCAGGCCGAAACGAAACACGCATTCGAGCGGGATCAAATAGTTGCTCATCCCCGGCGTGAACGTGTTGTAGTTCCAAATGCGCGCGCCGCCGAACGACATCGGCTCGGGCCGCAAAATGCGCACCGCGTCGACTTCGAGCACGTTGCTGGGTTCGCGCAGGCGGTCGAGTTTGACCGTCTTGCCCTGCTCGTTGACGATGCCGCGGTAGTGCGTCGGCATACCGGTCTTGATCAGCTTCTTCAACACCGGCGACGCGAGCAATTCTTCGCGCAGCGCCCGATCCTTCACCACGCGCCAGATTCCCGAGCCGGCGAAACGCCGCCACGCCTCGGCGCTGGCCACGCGCTCGAAAAAGTAAGCGGTGGAGATCGCCGTCGCCGCGCCCTTGCCCGGGATCGCGTCGGGCATCTTGCCGTAATCGAAGATCGAGAAGTCGTCGGTGAATTCGAAGAGCAGCACGCCCGGATGATTTTTCGTCGGGCGCTTTTTCTGCCGCAGATTCTTCACCGAGCCGACGTAGATCGTTTTGTATTTGCGCAGGTCGATCATGATTCGCTCCCGTGCCGCATCTTGAGGGGCGTTCGCTATGTAGCGCAGCGTGCGGCGGCGTGTCAAGGCGCGGCGGGCGCGCGCGCCAGGCGGCCGAAGGTCCAGCCCGCGAGGCTGTGCACGGTCTCGAACATCGTGAGACCGAAATGCGCCAGGCTGCCGGTCACCATGTCCCGATCCGACGCCGGAAACAAAATCGCATCGACGCGCCCGCCGCCGGCCAGATACGCGTCGAGGCGATAACGCGGCGGATACTTCTGCTCGCCCGCCGCGTAGCTGAGTCCCTGATGGCGATAGAGCACGTAAAAGGCGAACGGATCGAGCGTCAGCAAGACATCGTCGCGTTGCAGCATCGCCGCGCCCCACGCGAACATGCGCGCCTGCTCGTTGTCGCGGCGGCTCCAGCGATCGTCGAAGTGATAGCGCGCGATGGAAAGCAAATTGATCGCGATCAACAGCGCGACCAGCGCTCGCGAGGCGAGGCGCGCGCGATCGTCGCGGCGTAAGACCGCTCGCGCGACAAATTCCGTTCCCTCGATCAGATAGAGCACGAGCCACGGCGCGAGCACGGTGTAGAATCGCGTTTCGACCAGCCACGGCGTGACGAGCAGCAACGCGAGGTAGCCCAGCAGATAGAATTCCGCGGCGGTCGGGCCGCGAATAAAGCGCGCCACGAAACCGATCGCCATCAACGCACACAAGAGCCACAGCCCGATGCGCAACGCGAGCGACGCCGGCGAAAAGTCGAGCACGAACAGCGAAGCCGGGGCGAGGTCGAGGCTGCCGACGACGTTCATCTTGACGCGCCCGACAAGCTCGCGGCTCAGCAGGCTGATCTGCCCTTGCTCCGGGTTCCAACCCGCGCGACGCAGCACCGTGCTCTCGGTCGGCGAAAATTGTCGCGGCTGCGTGACCGAGTACAGCGCCACGCCGGGCGTCGCACCGATCACCAAGATGAGCAGCGCGAGCGCCAGACCGCGTTTCCAACGGCGACGATCCCAAACCAAATACGCCGCGGCGCCGGCGACGAACATCAGGCCGATCTGCCGCGTCAACGGCACGAGCGCGGCGAGCAGGAACGTCGCCGGCCCCCACCATCCGCCGAAAAAACGATCGTCGCGTTTGAGCCGCGTCACGCACGCGAGCGCCGCGATGGTGACGAGCAGATACGGGACTTCGCTTTGGATGCGGCCGCAGTAAAGCCACACGCTGCCCGTGCCCGCCAGCGCCAGCACCAACGGCAGTCGGCTGGACTCGTCATCACGCCGGCGCGCGAAAAAGAAAACGAGCATCGCGGCCAGCCACACGAGCGAGAGCGCGATGCGCAGCGCGACATCGCTGCCGCCGCACAACGCGTATGCCGGCGCGAGCAAATACATGGTGACCGGCGGATACGTGGCCGGCGGTTTCAGCGGGTGGCTGAGGATTTGCGGCAGATGTCCGGCGGCGACCGACTCGATGCCCATCACATAGGCGCCGGAGTCGAAGCGCGGAAAGTAGGGGTAGAACCACGTCGGCGCGGTCAGCGCGGCGAGCGCGAGCACGAGCAACAGGGCGCGTTTGCCGTTCATCGTCACCCGGCAGGAAATCGGCATCGGGTCATGTTATCATACCGCCGCTCTTTCACCCAACACGCGGAGGACGCCGCTGGAAACGAGCGAACGCCCGAAGCGCCGCAGCCGGGCCTATTGGCTGCTGCTGGCCGTCGGCCTCGTGCTGCTCGCGCTGCTGATCGCGCACATCGGGCCGCAGAAAATGCTGACGGCCTGGCGCCAGGCGAACAAGTCGCTGCTCGCCGCCGGTGTCGCGCTGTTCCTCGCCGGTCTGCTGGTGCGCGGCGTGAAGTGGCGGCTGTTCCTGTCGGTGACACCGCATCGCGTGCGCTACGTCGATGCGCTGCGCGCGTATGTGCTCAACGCGTTTTTCGCCAACCTCACCCCCGCGCGCACGGGCGAAGTGTTCGCGCCGGTGTGGCTGGGCCGGCACGGCGTGCCCACGGCGACCGGCTTCGCGGTGATGATCGTCGACCGCATGTTGGACCTCGTGGTCGTGCTGTCGTTCTTCGCCGTCGCGGTCTGGAACCTGAACCGCCTCGCCCCGGTCGACACCGCCGTCTATCGCACCGCCGGCATCGCGGCGCTGATCATCGTGGCCGCAATGTTGATCGTCGTGCTGCTGGCGCTGGCCCGCCTCGATCTCGCGATCGGCTTTCTTTCGCGTTTTTCCGGACGCGCGGCCGTCCGCGTTCGCGGCGCGCTATCGTCATTCCGCGACGCGCTCGTCCCGTTTCGCCATCGCCGCGTCTTGGCCGCCAACCTTGGTCTGACCGCGCTGACGTGGTTGATGGACCTGACCACGAGTTTCTTCGTCGTGCGCTCGGTGCTGCCGACCTTGACCTGGAGCGCGAGCGCCACCGCGTCGCTGTTCGCCACCGCCGCCGCGTTGGCCAGCTTCGTGCCCGGCGGCATCGGCGTGGGCGCGGTCGGCTTCACCGCGGTGATCGCGCTGCTCGGCTACGACGCGACCGCGGCCGGCGCCGGCGCCGTGCTCATGACCCTATTAACGCAGTTAGTGCGCGCCGCGGCGGCCGGGCTTCTGGCAATGAAAAGTGAAAGATAAAAAGTAGGGGCGAGCACTGATTTCGTCTTGATCGAGCGATCAATTCCTTTTCAATCCGCAATCCGCAATCGACAATCCCCACGCCGTTAGCTCGCTCTGACCGCGCGATTGTCCGCCCAGCGCTTGGTCTTGGTGATCTGCTCTTTCATCGTGACCGACAGCGGCACCATCGCGCCCATCGCGCGGTAGATGTCGGCGATTTCCAACTCGCGTTTCAGGTTGAACGCCTCGAACATCGCGGTGATGATCGCCTGCTCGATTTCCGCGCCGGTGTAGCCGTCCGCGCTTTTGGCGAGACCTTCCAGGCTGACCTGGCTGGCCGCCTTGCCGCGCGTCTCGAGGTGAATGCGGAAGATGTCCTCGCGCTCCTGCTGGCGCGGCAGATCGACGAAGAACACCTCGTCGAAGCGGCCCTTGCGAATGAACTCGGGCGGCAGGCGGTCGATGTCGTTGGCCGTCGCGGCGATGAACACCGGCGCCTTTTTTTCCTGCATCCAGGTCAGGAAGCTGGCGAAGATGCGGCTGGTCGCGCCGGATTCGATCGAGTCGGAAAACACGCTGACGCCCATTTCGATTTCGTCGATCCAGAGCACCGCGGGCGCCACCGCCTCGACGGTGAGGATTGCGCGGCGCAGCGATTCCTCGGGCGTGCCGGCGAAGCCGCCGAAGACGCGGCCCATGTCGAGCCGCAACAGCGGTTGATGCCACAGGTTCGCCAGCGCCTGAATGAGCAGGCTTTTGCCGCAGCCGGAGATGCCGGTGATCAACACGCCCTTCGGCACGGGCAGGCCGAACGCGCGGGCCTCGCGGGTGAAGCCCAGCGCGCGGATTTCGGCCCAACGTTTGAAGTTGGCCAGCCCGCCCACGTTCTTCATATGTACGGGGCTGGGAATGAACTCGAGAATTTCCGACTTGCGCAGGAGCAGCCGCTTTTCCTCGATGATGTCCTCGAGCGCCTCGACATCCATCGCGTCGCGCCGCAAGGCGATCTTACGCACGATGTCGGCGACTTCGTCGGAGGTCAATCCGAGAAACGCACGAAAGATCGCGTCGCGGCGAAGGCGATCTGTTTCGATGGTCGCGGCGGGCCGGAAGCTCTTCAACTCGGCGACGACGATCTCCTCGATCTCGCCCTGATCGGGCAGCGGATAATCGAGCACGGTGATTTCTTTCTCCAGTTCCGGCGGCATGACCAGCTTCGGCGCGAGGATGATCAGCGTCTTCTGCGTCTGACGCAGACTCTGGTAGCAATCGCGCAGGCGGCGCACGATATCCACGCGCTGGCTGAGAAACGGATGGAAGTCCTTGAGCACGAACACGGCCGGCGCGTCGTAGTCGAGCACGAAATCGAGCGCGGCCAACGGATCGCCCTGCGCCGTGCCTGTGCTCTGCGCGCCGTGCGACAAACCGTCGGTGGTCGTCCAGGTGAAGAAGAGCCGCACTGGATCGAGCGCCGCGGCGAGCAGGCTCAGGTGGGTTTCCACCCGCTGCTCCTCCCACGACAGGACGTAAAGAATCGGATAGCCGGCCTCGATGTGCGTGCGGATCGGGGCCAGCGGCGGCGGTAGATGCGTTGATTCGTTCATCGTCTTTCTCTCTTCCTCGTTCGCCCTATGATCGTTTGTCCGGCGCACCGCTGTCAACAAACTTGCCGGTGACCGGGGCGCGTGCTAATTTCGGTTGATTTTTGACGCCAGAGTTCTAATTCTAGTTCTGGGGATATCATACTTAAATAATTTATTGCGATTGGCGCGACGAATTATGATATGTTGTATTCATGAGAAGGAAGAAGACTAAAATGCCGCAACGAGATAAGTATGGTGTCCCCGGAATTCGCCGGAATTCCGGCTACTCATAAGAAAAAGTAAAGATAGCAGTACAGGTGTCGCAAAGTTTATTCCGTGGTTTGATGAAGGACCCGGATTCGATGACAGTGATGATAAAAAAACTATCATTACTGGTTTTGGAAAGATCCGTTGATGCTACGAAACTCCGTTTGTCGAGGCGTTTAGTTAGACAAAAACGCAATCGTTGCACGTTTGGGAGATTGAGATGAATTATTATCCACTAGAAAGGGAGGGCCGGGGAAAAAACATCGTACAGATTACCTTACTAGCGGTTCTCCTTCTACTCCCTAATATTATCCTGGGAGACGGAACGACTTTTTGCGAATACGGCGATGGCGCCAGCTTTTGGGCTACGATCAATTCCGTGTCCCAGGTCGGTCAAGATGTCCACGTCCGGTTCCAGTTGCTCGACGGAAACGGAATACAGCTTTGTGGTCCCCTGAGTGGTCACATCATTTTATGGCGGGTCAATTCGACGGCCAACAAACGTTTGATCGACGCCGATATTGGTTCTATCTACTCAGGATTATACGCACCTTCGGGAAGTTGTGGTGACCGAAACTGGATTAACGGTAAGCCTACAGGTTGTATAAAGCACCCGGAGCAGTGCGACGACTGCGACGGGGACGGCATACCGGAGTGCCCTCAATTATCATGTGAAACATACTTCGTTCAAGTAGTCGACACCTGCGTTCCGGCCGGAACGACGAAATACCAGATCGAAGGGTCAACTCTCGGTCCATTAGCTGAATGCGATTCGCGAACGATTGAAGTGACTGACGCGCAGCAGAATTGCGATCCCGGAATAAGTGACGCTCTTTCAGGCGACCCGTGCACAACATCCGACGACTCAGGCCACCACCACGACGACGGCGGCTGCGGCGGGTGCGAGGCGGGGCGCGGGAATCCGGGTTTGCCTCTCGTCGCGCTGATGTTCGCCATCGGCTTCGCGGCGCTGCTTATCGCGCGCAAGAAATAGTTCATTTCCCAAAATACAAAGGTTTCCCGGCGGCAGGTCAACAAACTTGCCGGTGGCCGGGGCGCGTGCTAGTTTCGGTTGATTTTTGACGCCGGGAGGTAGGGCCGTCGTGGCGCGGATCGCGCTCATTTTTCCGCCGACGCAAGCGGTCACCGTGATGCCGCCGCTCGGCCTCGGCTATCTGGCGGCGGTGCTGCGCGCGGCCGGACACGAGGTCGACGTCTACGACTTCGCCCGGCGGCGCCTGCGGCTGCGCGAGCTGGCCGGCGTACTGACCGCACGGCCGCCGGCGGTGGTCGGCCTGTCGATCATGACGCCGAACTACCTCGGTGCGCGCGACGTCGCGTTGGTGCTGCGGCGCCTGCCCGTGCCGCCGATCATCGTCATCGGCGGCGCGCACGTCAGCGTGCACGCGGAACGCAGCCTCGACGACTTCTGGGCCGACTACGCCGCGGTCCGCGAGGGCGAAGAGACCTTCCCGGCGCTCGTCGCCGCGCTGGCGGCCGACCGCGATCCGCGCGAGATCCCCGGCCTTATCTTTCGCCGCGACGGGAAGCTGATCGACACCGGCCCCGCGCCGCTGATCACCGCGCTCGACAAAATTCCGTGGCCGGCGTGGGACCTGATCGAACCCGAAACTTACCCGCCGATCCCGCACCAGCTTTTCGTGCGGCGGCTGCCGGTCGCGCCGATCCTGACCACGCGCGGCTGCCCGTTCAACTGCTCGTTCTGCGCGACGACGTGGCTGTTCGGCAGCAAGGTGCGCTGCCGCGATCCGCGCGATGTCGTCGCCGAGATGATCCACCTGACCGACCGCCACGGCATCCGCGAGTTCCACGTCGAAGACGACAACCCAACGCTGGTGCGCGAGCACATCGAAAACTTTTGCCACGCGCTCATCGCCGCGGGGCGGCGCTGGGTGTGGAAATTCCCCAACGGGGTGATGGTCAACACGCTCGACGATAACTTGATCGCCCTGCTCGCGCGCGCCGGCTGTTACCAGATCAGCCTGGGCATCGAGACGCTGTCGGAATCGACGCGCATCGGCAAGACCATCGAATTCCAACGGCTCGACGGCATCATCGCGGCGGCCAAACGCGTGGGCATGCAAACGCAGGGGTTGTTCGTCGTCGGCCTGCCCAACGAAGACGAGGCGACGATCAACCGCTCGATCGACGCCAGCGCGCGGTTGGGCCTCGACTTCGCGCACTACGGCGCCTTCGTGCCTTTGCCCGGCAGCAAGTGGGGCGACGACATTCAACGCGCGGGAACCGACTTCACCAATATCAACTTCTTCACCGCGTCAGGTTTGATTCCGCATGACACGGCGCTGGTCAAACGCATCCAACGCCGCGCGATTCTGCGCTTCTACCTGCGGCCGCGCATCATTTGGAACGTGTTGCGGCTGATGAAGCTACGCCAACTCGGCGGCGTGCTCTACACCGCGCGGCGCTATCTTTTCGGGTAGACGTCCGCCTGCAGCAACGGCATTAGCCCCGACATCAACACGCGATGGCCGAGCGGCGTCAGGTGCGTGTCGTCGGGGAAATACAAAATTTCATACGGGCGCCGGGAAAGGTGCGCGGCCAGCAGCCGCTGCGCCGGAACGTGCGTCACGCCCAGGCGCGTCAATTCTGTTTCGAGACGTTCGAGATACACACCGGTATCGCGGCCGCGCAACGCCGGAATCATCAGGTGGTAAATGTCTTCTTTGTCGGGTGCGACGAGCACGATGAGGCGAATGCCGCGCGCAGCGAGTTTGCGCTCGGCGTCGCGCATCGCCCCGACGGTCGCCGGCAGCTCGCGCAGCTTGTCACTCGGATCAGCCTGTTGCCGCACGCTCTGCGCGTAAAACAAAAACCCGCTGGTCGGATCGTAATGGCCGATCTGTTCGGGAAAATCGTAGAGCCGGAGTTTCCACAACAAGCCCTTCAGCCCGCGCTCGCCGTAAAAGCTGAGCAGACTGTGGTAGTTCATGTTCTCGTTCGCCTGCTTCCAGCGGCCGCGTACGCCGGGGCGCAGGCTGCGGTCGTATGCCGCGCGGTCCGCGAAGCGCTGCGGCGTCCACGGCTTGTCGCCCTTGAGCAGCACGAAGTTTTCGGGCGCCAGGTCGCGTTCGACGTGAAACGCGATCACCCAGCGCGGCGGATGATCGAGGAAGCGCTGGTCGGTGTAGAAGTTGCGCAGGCGCAGCGTGGCCAGGTTGTAGACGACCAGCCCGGTTTCCTTTTCGATCATGGCGTCGAGCAGTTCGCCGTCGGACACCGCCGCGCCCGCCGCGAAGGAATCGCCGACGATCACCACGTCAGGATGGCGGTCGGCCTGCCCCACGCGATCGCGGAAGCCGTATTCGTCGGTCGTGAACGTCTGCGCGCGAAAGCGATTGAGCTGCGGCGCGCCGGCCGTGTGCGAAAGATCGCCGCTCGCCGGCGCGCGCCAGACGTACCACGGGATGAAGGGCCGGTCGTGGCCGAGCGCGCATTCCCACGCGCGGTAGCAGAAAAATTCCGGCGGCGGCAAAAGCGGCGACAGCACCTGCGCCAGGCCGACCAGCGCCCACAGGCCGATCAGCACGGCGCAGTGCCGCCCGATTCGCCGTCGCCCGATGCTGGTCGTCTCCACCATGCTCCCGCTCCGTCAGAACTGGAAGTACAAAAACGGATGAGTGACCGAACCGAACAGGAACAACAGACACACCGCGAACAGCGCGGCGAGCCCCAGCGTTTTCAGCACGCGCGGTTCGCGACTGATCTCCCACGTATTGCGCAGGCCGAAGGCGACCACCAGCCCGACGCCGAACATGACGAGCGACAGGCGGTGGCCGGTCAGCAGCAGGTTGTCGCCCCGCTCGAACGAAAACAGTTTGCGCAGCACTTCCGCCATACGATCGAAGCTCGCCGAACGAAACGCGATCCAACCCAGGCAGACGAGGATATAGGTCCAAACGATTTGCAGCGGCCGCGGCAAACGCAAAATCGGATGGCGCTTGCCGAGCGCGCGTTCGATCACCAGCCACAGGCCGTGCCAGCCGCCCCAGATGACGAACGTCCAATTCGCGCCGTGCCACAGCCCGCCGAGCAGCATCGTCAGCATCAGGTTGCGATACGTCGCGCGCCGCGAGCCGCGCGAACCGCCCAGCGAAATGTAGAGGTAGTCGCGCAGCCAGTGCGACAGCGTCATGTGCCACCGCCGCCAGAACTCGCCGATCGAGTGCGACTTGTACGGCGTGTTGAAGTTTTGCGGATACTGGAAGCCGAGCATGTGTCCCAGGCCGATCGCCATGTCGGAGTAGCCGGAGAAGTCGAAATAGATTTGCAGGCTGTACGCCACGGTCGCGACCAGCGCGTCGAGCGACGAAAACGACGCGAGACTCGGCGCGTCGAAGAAGCGATTGGCCAGCGGCGATATGTTATCGGCCAGCAAAACTTTTTTCGCCAGGCCGAGAATGAAGAACTGCAGGCCGAGGTAGAAGCGCGCGACCGAGAGATCCGGCCGCGGCAGTTGGTCCATCACATCGTGATAGCGCACGATCGGCCCGGCGATGAGTTGCGGGAACAGGGCGAGGAAACAGGCGTACTGCGCGATGTCTTCCGCCGGCGCGATTTTGCGGCGATAGATGTCGATGATGTACGACATGCTCTGGAACGTATAAAAGCTGATGCCGATCGGCAGCACGATCTTGATGTCGAGCAGCGTGCGCGGATAGCCGAGCCCCGCCAGCGAGAACGCGCCGGCCACCGTGTGATTGAGCAACATGAAGTACTTGAAGAAGCCGAGGTAGCCGAGGTTGGCGATCACCGACAGCACGAGGAACATCTTGCGCGTCGCCGGCTTTTCGCTGCGGTGAATGATGCGGCCGAAGTGGTAATCCATGATCGTCGAGATGAGCAGCAGCGCGACGTACTTCGGGTTCCACCAGCCGTAAAAAAAGTAACCCGCGACGGTGAGCAGCAGGCGCCGGCCGCGAAACGGCAGCAGGTAATAGCCGATCAGCAGCAGCGGCAGAAAGTAGAACAGGAATTCGCGGCTGGGGAAAAGCATCTCACTCCGCGTATAGACTTTGCAGCGAAGCTAGCAAACCGGCGGCGGATTGCCAATCGCGCCGCGGCGAGGCTACCAGTTTTTCCGGCGGCGCGTGAACTGGAAGTAGTCGAGGCCGTGCCGCAAACGCGGCAGCACGTAAAGAAACCAGCGCGGATTGCGCCACAGCACCTGCCACGCCAACCGCGGCAAATGCCAGCCGGTGAGGTAATAGCGGCGCGTAATGCGATGAATCAGCTCGTCGAGTTGCGCCGCCGAAAACTTGCCGACCGGCGTGTCGCCGGGATAGCGCTCGGCGATCGGCGAGCCGTACAGCTTTTGCAGCGGCAGCGCCAGCATGATCGTCGGCCGATGCTTCCGCAGCCACGCGCCGGTCGCTTCGGTGGCCGCGCCGTCGTCGCGCGGAAGACCGAAGATCACCGACACCAGCGACATCACCCCGTACTTCTTGCACGCCGCGAGATGCTCGGCGAGCCGCGCGGGCTCATCCGGATCGCGGTCGATCGCGCGCAGCACATCCGGATCGACGCTTTGCAGGCCGTAGCAAATCATGTTGCAGCCGCTGCGCGCGAGGGCGCCGATCGCGTATTCCACGTCGCGGCGGTGGCTGTCGGGGTGCAGGTAAATCGAGTACGGCAAGCGCGTCCCGATCGTGGTGTGCTTCGCGACCCATTCGTCGAGCCAGGCGCGCGACGGCGCGAAGATGTCGTCGCGGAAATGCAGATAGCGCGCGCCGTAGCGTTCGCGCAGCATCATCGTTTCGTCGATGACGTTGTCCACCGAGCGCACGCGGAAGCGGCCCCAGAAGCGGTGCGACGAACAGAACGCGCAGTGCAGCACGCAGCCGCGGTTGGTGACCAGCTCGTAGCACGGCATACGGATCATCGGGTTGCCGGTGATGACGTAGCGGCCCGGGTACTTGCGGATCGGGAACGGCAGCTCGTCGAGGTTCGCCACCAGCGGCGCCGGCGCCGTCCGTCGCACTTCGCCGTCGCGGAGATAGGCGACGCCGGGAATTTGCTCGACGCGCAGTCCGCCGGCCACCCCCGCCAGCCAACTCTCGAAGGTGCGTTCGCCTTCGCCGAGCGCGACCGCGTTCGCCCCCGCTTCAAGCAGCGGGCGCGGATCGTACGGCGGGCCGCCGCAGATGATCGGCGCGTCGGACTTCGCCCGCACGGCGCGAATCATGCGGATGACTTTGCCGCGCGGGACTTCGTAGTCGCACAGGTAAAAGCCAAGCCAGGGCGGACGCTGCGTCGCGACGATCTGCGCTAACTCGTCGGCGTCGAACGGTTCGATGCGCTGGTCGATCACGTCACAGGAGACGCCCGCGCGCTGGGCAATGGCGGCGAGATAGAACAGGCCGAGCGGAGCGTTGCGGTTCAGGCCTTCCACGGTCTGACCGTGGCCGCGCCCTTCACGCGAGTCGGGGTCGAGACTTGGAAAGAGAAGCAGTCCGGTATTCGGCGGAACCTGAATCATCGACTCAAAACGGCGACGGCCCGCGGCGCGCTTGGCCGCAGGCCGTCGGGGAAATTCATCACTCCGTTACCGCTCGATCAACCGCAGCCGCCGCCTCCGCCACCGCCGCCGCCGCTTGATTGATCGTCGCCCGCGGCGTCGTCGTCGGCCTGATGATCGTCGTCACTCGACGCGTCGTCATCGGAACTCGCGTCGTCATCCGCCGGCGAAGCGACGGTCAGGGGCGTGTCGTACGGCAGCGCGTTGCGGCCGGTCACGACCACGTTCAACGAACCCGCGGCGAGCGGCTGATCAAAACTGAACTGCACCCGGCCGCTCTGATCCGTGCGCGCGTGGAGGTCGGCGCCGCCGTTGCCCCACACATGCACCAGCGCATTGGCGAACGGCTGGCCGGCGAGGCGAATTTCCAGCGTCGTCGCGGTCGCCTGCTCCAGCAGCGGCGAGGTGGCCTCGACCTGCAGTTCCTGCGGCGCGGCCGACCAGACGTTGAGCTCCGGGTCGCCGAAAATCAGGAAGTGCTGGAAGACTTCCTCGGTCAGGCCGCCGGCCGGCTGCGGGTAGTCATGGTACATGAACATCTTGCCGTAGTAGCACGCGGCGCCGAAAGTCAGGTAGTTCTGGCCCCACTGGCCCACGGCCACGCCTTTGCCCAGCGAATCGGTCTGGCCGAACGGCGTGTTGCGGCTCGCGGCGAAGATGCCGGCCGCGCCCGTGTGTTCGCTGAACTTGATCCACACTTCGGCGAACGACGGGTTCGTATAATCGAACGCGCCGTTCTCGCACGCGATGCTGGTGATGACCGGCAGATGATCGTTGTTCGTCAACTTGCGCACATCGCCGTTGTTGAACACCGCCATCATGGTGTTGTACCAGCCCTCCCAGTCGCCGTGACCGAAGAAGGTGATCCAACTGCGCCCGGCGTTGGTGTCTTGCGTGACGTTCTTCCGGTTCATCAGTCCGCTTTTCTCATACAGATAGTCGACGTGCGTGAAGCCGGCCTTCTGTTCGAGCACCTGGCCGCAGAATTTCGCGTTCTGATCGTCGACGCCGGCGGCGCTGCCGAGCACGATGCCGCTGCTGAACCAATCGGTCTGGTCCATCGCCGGTTGCGTTTCGTAATTGACCATCTTGTTGACGACGCGCTTCAGCTCCGCGGTGGTCTGCACCGACAGGCGGCCGATGATGATGTCGGGAAAGTAATCATTGCCGTCGACGGTGACGTACATCGAGTCGGACGAACAGCCTTCGAGACCGAACAGCGTCGTCACCTGCGCGAAATCGCCGAAGATGACCACGTAGTCGAGCGGCGGTTTTTGCGCGTCGAAGTAGCGATCGTGAATCATCTTCTTGATCGCCTGGGCGTTCTGGCCGGCGCCCGGAATGGCGCTGGTCGCCACCACTTCCACCGGCAGGCCCTTCTTCGTTTTCCATTCGACGTACGGCGCGATGCCGTCGAGGAAATTGTCCGGCGCGATGACCATCATCGCCCCGTCTTCCGGCGCCCAGTTGTCCTGCGGGCCGCGACCGCCGCGGGCGAACGACAGGGCGAAACTCGCGTACACCGGCGCGAACGCCTCGCTCACCGGCAGCACGCGGAGCAGCGGATTGCGCGTATCGCGCCCGCCGCCCGTAATCTCCAGCACCGCGCTTTCCGTGACGCGCAGTTCGCCGGTCGCCGGGTTGTAACGCACGGGATAGAAATGCACCGGCACGAAGCGGCGGCCGTGGATGACGACGGGGTCGTCGGCGACCACGCTCTGCGCGGGCCAGAAGCCGTCGGTGGAGTACAGGGTCTCGTCGATCACAAACGGCGGCGGCGTATCGCAGCAGCGATCCTGCGGCGTCTGGAACGGCAGCGCGTTGACGTTGACCAGCGTCTCTTCCGCGGCGGAGGCGACGCGCACCTGAATGCCTTCCGTCGGATCGACCGCGATCATCCGCGTCCAAACCGGCAGCAGCGGCGCGCCGACCTGACTGGTCACGCCCAATCCTTCGACCGCGATGACGTCCCACGTGGCGCCGCCCGCGGCGACCTGCCCGGTCTGCAATTCGGGGATATCGATCTGCACCAACAGGCGATCGGCGGACTGGCCCACCACCGCCACGCGCGCTTCCGCCGCCGGCGGCAGATGGTAGACGTGCGAATTGGCCCACGCCGTCGCCGCCAACGCGACCAGCAAACCCGCCGCCAAGAGCCAGAATAGTGAACGACGCATCACCACACTCCTTCTTACCTAATACGGCCCGACGGGGGAAGTATAGCAGCGTCGCGATCAAACTGCCAACCGTGTTTCGCGTCGCCGGACTCAATCGGCGCGGCGCGGATGAATTTTTATGCAGCCGCCAAAAAAAACTTGACAAAGGAAAAAAAGCAGTGATGATAAGGGCCTCGTATGTGAGATATTTTGATATTCTAGAATGAGCATTCTAGATGGAATGGGGCGGTAAGCGCGGAGGATCTTTGAGAGATGAGTCGAAGGGGCGACAGCAAGGTAACACGACAGGCTATTCTCGACATCGCGCTGGAATTGTTCGGCCGTTACGGCTATCACCGAACATCCATCACCATGGTGGCGAAGGCGGCTAAGGTCTACCGCAGTTCGGTCGCCTTCTATTTCGGGACCAAAAAAGACCTGCTGCGCGGGGTGTACGACTACCACGTCACGAAGTGGATGGACGACATGTCCAAGCGGGTCTTTCTCGCGGTCAAGTCGGACAACCACGCCGAGGTGATGCGGGCGATTATCCAGATTTATCTCGACGATTACGCCGAGAACCCGGTCAACCGCAACGCGATGTTGCGCATCGCGGTCGACGCGACGCACGAGCTGCCGGAGCTATCGGCGCGCTTGCAGGAACACTATCTGCACTTCCGCGAGATGATCGAGATGTTCATCTGGGCGGGCCAGGCGGCCGGAGGCATCAATCGCAACGTCGATCCGGTGGCGCTGGCCAAGGTCTGCGTGTTGACGCTGTTGGGCTGTCAATGCGCGCTTTACCTGGCGCCCGAATTGGGTACGGCCAACGAACATCTCCGGCACCTGCACTCGCTGCTCAATACTTTTTTGTTGGATCCGCCGGCCGAGAAGGCGGACGAGCGCGCGAAAAATCCGTAGGCCTCGCTTACCCGCGCAGCTTTTGACCGCGGCGGCGGTCCGAACTTCGTCGCGCGTATTCCCGTCTTGCCGCGGCTCACATCTCGCGTTAGCATTCGTCTTGATCGCACGATGAGGTGGAGGGTTATCTCATGAAACGGTTATACGTCAGTCTGATGCTGGTCCTCATTCTGTTCGCCGGAACGGCGGCGGCGCAAATCCGCGGCGCGACCGGCCCGCTGTTGACCGCGGACCACGTGGAAATCACGTACGCCCCGGTGGCGCCGGTGTGGGGGACGGCGGCGGCGCCGAGCCCGCTGTATCCGCTGTCCGCCGACGGCCAGACCGGCTCGACCGCCTTGCTCTACTTTCTCGATTTCGACTGGAGCGTGAATCCGACCGTCGGCGAGCTCCAGGCGCCGAACCTGCCGGCGTTGACGGAAACGGAGCAAGCCGCGATCGACGTCTCTCCCGACTGGATGAAGCCCGCGCTCTTCCGCAAGTTCTTCGCACTCAACAAGGACCTCGCGGGCACGCTCGCCGCGATGATCGTCAATCCGGAAGATCCTCTGTACACCGACGAGCTCGCTTTTACCGTGGCCTACACGCCGGACAACGATCTGCTCTCGATGAAGGATCCGGTTGCGCTGCTGACCGAAAACGTGCGGCTGATCTACGAAGACGCGGCCGAGCTCAGCTACGTCCAAATCGTCGAACTGGGCACGGTCGGCCAAGGCGACTACGGCACCACCCTGAGCTACCGCGTGATGGTCGACGGCGTGGTGCAGGATTTCGAAATCCCCAAGGAGGTCTACTACTGGAACGTGGTGGCGCCGCGCCTCTCGGACGAAGCGCCCGACTTCATCAAGCCTTCGACCGGGGCGAGGGCGATGCCGGGGGACGGCGGCGTCTTCTGGCGCTCGTATCTGCCCCATGATCTCACCGGCGCGGACAGCTACGGCACGCCGATGTACTTCCAGGGCGTCAACGCCGACGACCTGCAAAATCTTACGCCCAGCGCCCCGGGACATCTGCGCGATATGGCGATCCACAATCTGGAAGTCGTTTACGACGGCGCGACGCACGACGTGATTTTCGCGGAATACGCGTTCGGCAGCGGCGAGGTTTACGCGACGACGCTGCGCCTGGACGCGGCGTATACGGCGAACGGCTGCAAGTTGCTGGAGAACCTGCTGAACCAGGGCAACGGCGACGTGCTGCTGAAAGACGGGGCCCAGATCGCCCTGATCCACGACAGCCCGTGTCCCGAGTTTCAAGACGCGCTGACCGCGCTCGGCCGTTGGGCCGACGTCACCGAACTGACCAGCGCGCAAATCGCCGCCTATACCCCGGACGACTGGACGACGTTCAACTCGACGTTCCAGAAAGTCGTCGTCCCGACCAACCAGCCGGCGGACCTGTGGGCCGTGCTGTCCGGCGACACGGTGAAGGCGGCGCTCGAGGCCTACGTGAGCAACTACGGCGTCTTGGAATTTCATCTCGTACCGCCCGTTGACGCGAAGGGCTACGAAGACCTGACCTTCCCCACCGGTTTCGGTTATACCGCCGCCGCGACCGACGCGATCACCGTGTACGGCCGGCCGAAACTATTCGACATGCTGGCGGGCAAGGATATTCTCTGGGACGGCCAACGGCACGACGGCATCTCCGGCGATCGTCCGCTGTGGGACGACCCCGATGCGCTGCAGGCGCTGGGCAACTGGGTCGGCAAGAACATGCTCGACAACATTGAAGAGCGCCAACACGTGACCGGCGGTTCGCCCAATCGTTCGGTCCAGCCCGTGCGCATCGCCTTCGACCACTACGGCAACTGCGGCGAGTTGGAGGACTTGATCGGCGCCGCCATGCGCACCGCGTTGATCGCCGGTCTCGAAGTCACCGACATGAATGAAGACCACGTGTGGAACGAATTTTACCACGACAACCAGTGGCTCTACTTCCAGAACGACTGGAGCAACGGCGCCACGCGCATCGCCACGCCCGGCGGCGGGCAGGACGTGGACTATGGCGGCGGCAAGGACATCAGTTTCATCCTCGCCTGGTGGGCCGACGCCAGCGTCACGTCGGTCACCGATCGCTACAGCAAGACGATCACCCTCGCCTTCCACGTCACCGACAGCAACGGCGGCCCCGTGCCCGATGCACTGGTGGAAATCTGGAGCGAAGGCTGGCAGACCCAGAACCTCATGACCGGCTTTTGGATGCGCACCGACGCCGACGGCCGCGCGTCGGTATTGGTCGGCGACAACCGCAACTATGACATGCGCATTCTGTCCAGCATCGGCGACTATCCCACGCAACCGGCCACCGGCCAGCATCTGTTGCAGGTGGTCACGGCCGCGGCTGCCGTCGACGGCGCGACGTTCAATGTCGAGCATCAGTTCACCCAGCCGTTGGTGCAGGTCACCGAGTCGGCGCCCGATCCCAACCCCAACCAGTCGTTCGCGCTGCACGTGGTGCTCAACGCGTACCACCGCTTTTCGAATCTGGTGAATTACTATTCCCCCGGCGCCTCGGCGGCGACCGAAGTCGATCGGGCGCTGCTCGACGTATTCCTCGTCGACCAGGACAACCTTTCCGCGGCGCGCGGCAACAAGCCGTTCACCGCCGCGTTCGCGCGCCTGGGCGTCGCCGATCTGGACGAGACCATCTTCCCGCCCACCGACGCGACCTGGCATTTGCTGGTGAAGAACCACAGCGCCAAGTATTCGGATCACCTGATGGACATCAGCGTCACGACCGAAGGCGACCCGTGGCAGTCTGACGACGATGCCGTCGATGACGACACCACCGCCGACGACGACTCCACCGCGGATGACGACACGTCCCATCACGGCGGCGGCAGCGGCGACAACAGCGGCGACAACGGCGGGTGTGGGTGCTGAGGGCGGGTTTGAGGTTTGAGGCTTGAGGCTTGAGGGAGCACAGGCGCCCCTTCGACTTCGCTCAGGGCAGGCCTCGCCTGTGCCTCGTTTTGTAGGAGCACCCTTCTGGATGCGATCTGGATCGCGCCTATAGCAGCTATTAGCGATTTCTAGCTGTAGTTCTTTTCGTCGTTGTCAAACGACGTACTTGACCGCCATCTTGCTCCTGCCGGCCTCCAGCCCGCGACGCGGGCGTAAGTTATTTAGCCACGGGCGTCAGCCCGTGGGATCGGCATTCGCCAAAAACGAGCCCCTGAAAGGGGCGAAAGATTCTTTCGCCCGCTTCGCGGGCTTCGCGTTTTTTCTCGCCGCATCCCAGCGCTTGCGCGCTGGGCTAAACAGCTTTCGCCCGCTTTGCGGGCTTCCGGCGTCCGGCTGAT
>PMZC01000193.1 GCA_003170555.1 Deltaproteobacteria bacterium | reverse complement strand
GTGCGCGGCGAAGGCGAGGAAACGCTGGCCGAGCTCGCCGACGCCTTGTCCGTGGGCAAAACGCCGGCGGGCATCGAGGGCGTCAGTTTCCGCACGGACGGCCGCGTGATGCACGAGCCGGAGCGCGAGCCGGTCGATCTGGCGATGATGCCCGACGTCGATCTGTCGCTGCCGCCGGGCGGCGATTATTTCCTGGTGCAGGGCAAACCGGCCACCTACGTCGAAACCAGCCGCGGCTGCCCGATGCGCTGCGCGTACTGCTACAACGCGGTCTTCCATCACAGCCGGTGGCGCGGCGAGCCGTCGGAGCACGTGCTCGAACGCTGGGACCGGCTGCGCGTCGAGCGCCCGCATCTGCGGCGCCTGTCGATCGTCGACGACAACTACTTCGGCAAACGAGCGCACGCGCTGGCCATCGCCGAGGGCCTGATCAAAATGGGCGCGCCGTTCACCTACCAGGTGCAAGGCGCTGAGGTCGCCGTGCTGGCGAAGATGACCGACGACGAACTGTTCCTGCTGCAAAACAGCGGTTGCGTGCGGCTGGACATGGGCGTCGAGTCGGGTTCGCGCCGGCTGCTCGCCGAGGTGAACAAAAATCTCAATCCCGACGACGTGCTCGCGCTCAACCGTCGCCTCGCGCGCGTCGGCATCACCGGGTGGTACAACTTTCTGGCCGGGATGCCGGGCGAGACCGACGCCGACCTCAACGCCAGTCTCGAGCTGCTGCTGCGCTTGTTGAAAGAGAATCGGCAGGCGCTGGTCAGCCCGTTTTATCTATACGCGCCCTACCCCGGCACCGCGCTGTTTGAACGCGCACGCAAGCTCGGCTACGAACCGCCGCAGCGCCTCGACGGCTGGAGCGGCCTGCATAGCGGCAAGCGGCCGGCGCCGTGGATCGACCCGCGGCGACAGCGGCGTCTGGCGGCGATCTACTTCACCAGCATCTTCGTCGATCATAAGCTGGAGGTGTACGACACGCGCCTCGCGTATCGCCTCGCCGCGCGCCTCTACCGACCCATCGCGCGTTGGCGCCTTCGTCATCGCTTTTTCGCCCTGATGCCGGAGCTGCCGATCTTTCGGGCGTTCTTTCGAATTGACTGAGGAGGATGGTCGCATGTCCGTGAACTGCCAGAACACCAAGAAGAACATGGCGCGCTGCACCTGCACGTACGCCGGTTGCAGCCGGCACGGCGTCTGCTGCGAATGCCTGCATTACCACCTGGCGATGAAGCAACTGCCGGCGTGCTGCTTTACGCCCGAGGCCGAACGCACCTACGACCGCAGTTTCCGCAAATTCATGGAGACGCAGGGGAGGTAGGGGTTTGAGGTTTGAGGTTTGGGGGTTGAGGGTTGAGGCGGCGTAGGGGCGGGTTTCAAACCCGCCCTTTGGCTTCGGGCAGGTCTAAGACCTGCCCCTACGAACCACAGCCGGGGCCTGCCCTGAGTGAAATCGAAGGGGCGCCTGTGCCACACGTCATCCTGAATAGGCGAATCCGGCGGCGGTCGTCTTATTGGAGCTTGGTCTTCAGAATACGCAGCAGCGAATTCGTATTGAGCGGCTTCTGGAAGACGCCGGACAAGCCGAGTTCGTTTGAGTCGACGTTCAAATTGAGCTGATCGCCCACCGAGCTAAGCATATACACCGGCTGCTTGGCGCCCAGGGCCCGCAGGTCTTTCACCAGGCTGACGCCGGCGTCGATTTCTTCCATCATTAAGTCGATGATGAGCAGGTCGGGCTTGGCCTCTTTGTAACGCTTCAGCCCCTCTTCCGCGCTGGACGCCTCGACCATCGCGTAACCGTTGGCCTCGAGCGTAGTACGCAAAATATCCAACACATCCTGGTCGTCGTCGACACAGAGAATCACATGCTTTCCGCCTTGCATTGCTCCTCCGCTTCAAACAAGCGTTTTGTTTCGGTCCATAATTGTCTTTCTGAACGGGCGCCGATTGTACGCAACCGGCGACAGGCGGTCAAGACCGCGACGAGGGATGTAGCGCCCCGCCGGATGTTCGCATCTGTTGTTTGCCGCACAGTTGTGTTAGACGTTCTTTTGGAAACTATCGACGGGAAAAGAGAGGGAGGATATTATCATGAACCGACTGATCAACCTGCTGATTCTACTGGCGAGTCTCGCGCTCGCGCTGGCCGCCGCGTCGTGCGCCACCTGCGACAACGGCGACGACGACACCGGCGGGCAGGACGACGACACGCTGCCTCTGATCGACGACGATTCGGTGGCCGACGACGACGCCGTCGACGATGACGCGGTCGATGACGATGCCGCCGATGACGACACCACCGATGACGACACCACCGATGACGACGCAACCGACGACGACACGGCGGACGATGACACGACCGGTCCGCTCGTGGACATCAACTTCGATGATTACGCTCTCGGCCCGCTGGGTCCGCCGTGGACCGTGGATGCGCACGGCACGAGCACGGCGACCATCCAGACCATCCTCAAAACCGGGTCAGGACAGGAGTTGCATATCCACGGCGGTCTGACCACCGACGACTACCTGATCGCCGGCTACCAGTTCGGCCCCGCGGATTTCTCGATCAATGTCAGCTTCGATTATTGGCACGACGCCGGCGACTCGGGGCGATTCGACCTGGCGGAGACGGGCGCGTCCATCGAACTCATCGCGCGCATGGGCTCGGACGACTCGTTGTTCGTGAACGGCGTAACGTGCGCCGCGTTGAACGCTGACCAGTGGTACAACATCGGCTTCGCGGTCGACTACAGCGCCGCGACGTACGACGTGCTGCTCGACGGCGCGGCTACGTCCTGCACCGGCGATGCGTTCATGGTCGGCGGTTACCCCCTGGGCTGGCTCTATTTCGAGGACGAATACAACGACGGCCTGGGCGGCGACGTGTACTTCGACAATTTGCTGGTCACCGCCGCGCCGTAACGACGCGCCTCTCCGGCGCAATGCTTTTCATGGCTTGAATTGTTACCAATATTATAACAAGGTGATTATATGTTTCCATGGGGATTGAAATCATGAAAACGACCGTCACGTTGGATCGGGAGATCGTGGATGAAGTGCGGCAGCGGACCGCGGCGAAGACCAAAACCCGCGCCGTCACGGTCGCGCTGCAAGAATACCTGCGGCGAAAAAAAATCGAACAGTTGCGGGGGCTGCTGGGCCGGGTCGAGATCGACGAAGCCGCGATCCGGCGGCGTCGGAAGCTCGAATTGAGCGAATTGGAGAAACGTCATGGCTGACGTGCTCGCCGACACCTCGGCTTGGATCGCCGCCTTACGCGGCGCCGATCGGGCGACCAAAGAAACGGTGGATCGTCTGCTCGACGAAGACCGGTTGGTTTTTTGCGGTGTCGTGGAAATGGAGCTGCTGCACGGTATCCGCCCGGCGGAGCGCCGACGACTCCTGCCGTTGTTCGCCGCTTTGCCGTACGTCGAAGCGGACCGCGCCGACTGGCAGGCGGCCGGAGAGTTGCTCGGCGATCTACGCGCCAAGGGCGTCACCATCCCGGCCACGGACGCGCTCGTCGCCGCGCTTTGTCGACGCCACGGGTTTCGGCTGTTGTCGCTGGATCGCCATTTCGACGCCGTGCCGCTGCTTCATCGTCTCCCAAGATAGTAAACAGGTGACGGTCAACCATTTTGCACTCGCACGCTCCGGTTGATCGGCGGAAGAACCCGTGAAATAATATCGGCGGACCGACAACTTGTAACGAATATCTGAAAGGGCGGACAAGATGAAGCACTGGTGGAAGCTGATTGCGCTGGCTTTGTTTTTGATAATGGCGATGATCGCTGCATCCTGCAGTTCCAGCAACGGCGGCGGCGACGATGACGCTGCCGACGACGACGCCGTCGATGATGACGCAACAGACGACGACGCGGCCGACGACGATACGGCGGATGACGACGCGGTCGACGACGATGCGGCCGATGACGATACGGCCGATGACGACACCGTTTCCGTCTCCGGCAACATCGTTTACATCTACAACGCGGATCAGACGATCGCGCTCGACTACCAAACCTTCCTGGAAGGCATGGGCTATTCCTTCGCCGCGTACGACATTACCGCGCTGGCGACGCCGCCGGATTTCACCGCCGTCGACGTTTTTCTCGTCGACAATTCGGCGGGCATGAGCTCCTGGGACGCCACAAACTCAGCCGTGCTGACCGGCACGGGCAAGCCGATTATCGGCATCGGCGAAGGGACGGAGGTGTTTGAGTCTCTCGACCAGTTCCTTGATCGCGGTCAGGGTTGGGGCGCCTCGGGCGACGATAGCATCACGCCGATGGATATCAGCCATCCGCTATTCACCACGCCCTATGATCTCGGCTTAACCAACCAGGATGACATTCAGATTACGCTCGCGGCCTCCGAAGACCAGGCGGTCTACGACGACGGCACGGCGCCGGCCGACGTGGAATTCCTCGGGCGGGAACAAGGCCAAACGGCGCATTACGCGATTGTCGTTCAGGGTGTGAAATATGCCGAGTTCGGCTTCTCCTCGGTCGGCCCGTCGGGCTTCACCGCCACCGGCCGGCACGTCTTTGTGAACCTGATCGAGTACACGCGCACGGCCAGATAACGAAAAGGGCGGTCGATCGACCGCCCCCGTGTGATCAGCAAGGGCGAGGCCGGCCTCGCCCTTTCGTTTCTACTCCTCGTACATCCGTTCGATCTGCTGCGCGAAATATTTGTTGACCTCCTTGCGTTTGACCTTAAGGGTCGGGGTCAACATGCCGTTGTCCTGCGTGAACTCGGTGTCGGAGAGATGAAACTTCTTGATTGATTCGTACTTGGCCAGTTCGCCGTTGACTTTGTCCACCGACTGCTGAATCAGCGCGCGCGCCTCGGGCAGCGCCACCAGTTCCGTGCGGTTGGCGAACTTCAGGCCCTTCTGCCGAGCCCACGCCTCGACCTCGGGGAAGGCCGGGACGATCACCGCGGTCAAGTACTTCCGCCGGTCGCCGATGACGTTCAACTGCTCGACGTAGCGGTCCATCTTCAGCATGTTCTCGATGTTCTGCGGGGCCACGTTCTTGCCGCCCGCCGTGACGATCAGGTCTTTCTTGCGGTCGGTGATCTTGAGGAAGCCGTCGTTGTCGATCACCCCGATGTCGCCGGTATGGAACCAACCGCCGGCCATCGCTTCGGCCGTGTCTTCCGGCCGGTTCCAGTAGCCCTTCATCACGTTCGGGCCCTTGACCAGAATTTCGCCGTCTTCGGCGATCTTCACCGTCACGCCCGGAATCACGCGGCCGACGCTGCCCATGCGCACGAACTCCGGCGTGTTGGCCGTGACGACCGGCGTGGTTTCGGTCAGCCCGTAGCCCTCGAAGATTTTCACGCCCATCGAGTAGAAGAACTCAAACAGCTCCGGGGCCAACGGCGCGCCGCCGCTGATCGCAAACCGCATTTTGCCGCCCAGCGCGGTCTTGACCTTTCCGTAGACCAGCTTGTCGGCCAGGGCGTACTGCACTTTCAAGGAGATCGGCAGCGCTTTCTTTTCCATTTCGTATTTCAGCGTGTCGCGGCCGACCTTGATCGCCCAGGCGAACAGCTTCTGCTTGGCCTTGGGGCCTTTGGCGACGCCGTCGGTGATCGCCGCGTAGAACTTCTCGTAGATACGCGGCACGCTGATCAGCGCCGTCGGCTGCACTTCCTGCAAGTTCTGGCGCAGGGCGTCGATGGATTCGGCGTAACTGATCGTCGCGCCCAGATACAGCGCGGAGAAATGCCCGGCCATGCGTTCGAGGCTGTGCGACAGCGGCAGGAAGCTGAGGAACGATTCGTTTTCCTTGATCGGCAGAATCGAAAGGGAGTCGCGGCAGTTGGACAGAAAGTTGCCGTGGGTCAGCATCACGCCCTTCGGATCGCCGGTCGTGCCGGAGGTGTAGATCAGCGTCGCCACGTCGTCGATCTCGCTCTGGTCGACCAGCTTGTCCAACTCCTCCGGATGTTCGTAGCGCCGGCCCATCGTCAGCACCTGATCGAAGGTCTTGACGCGCGGGTCTTTGTCGGTGATGCCCGGCAGCGGATCGAAAATGATGAGGTGTTTGACGGTCGGGATTTCGGTTTTCTTGTCCAACAGCTTGTTGAGTTGGTTGTTGTTCGACAGCACGGCGAACTTGGATTCCGAATTGTTGATGATGTACGCGCACTGCGCCGGCGTATTGGTGGCGTAGATCGTGGCCAGCACGCCGCCGAGGCTCTGGCAGGCCAGATCGGTGATCGCCCATTCCGGCCGGTTCTCGGACAAGATCGAAATGCGGTCCTGCCGTTGATAACCCAGCGCCAGCAAACCGAGCGCGAAGTCGCGCACCTTGCGGTCAACGTCCTTGTAGGTCCAGGACTGCCATTCGCCGTCGCGTTTGGCGCGCAGGCAGGTCTTGTCGCCGAATTTAGCGACCCGGTTGCGCCACATTTGGGCCAGATTTTTTTCTTCGCTCATACCGGATCTCCCCCAAGGGTTTAGTCTGTGTTGAAAGCGGGTCTAGACGGACCGTTCTACATATCACCCATGCCGCACGGCGTCAATCAGCGACGCGTAGGGACGGGTTTCAAACCCGCCCTTTCGCTTCGGGCAGGTCTAAGACCTGCCCCTACCTCCCACGAAGGCGCCCCCGCCGTCTTGGCCTGCCGCGCGGACTATGGCACGCTGCAACAAACACATCGCAGGAGTCAGCCATGAACGATCGGTGGATGAAACTCTTATTGATGTTGATTGCGGTCGGGCTGTTCGCCAACGCCGGGGCGCTGTTCTATCTCGCCCTGGCGCCCAACAGCGCGCACGCGGCGGACAACCGCCTGTACATCGAGGGCGGCAAACTCGAGGTGAAGCTCGAACAGCCGGTCGAGATTCGCACCGGCTACAATCCGATGCCCGTCGCCTTGCAGGGGGACGTTCACATTCAGGGCACGGGCATCACCGGCCAGGCGTTGAACGTGCGCATCGAACCGCAGCGATAGGGAAGCAGCGGCGTGTCGTTTCTGCTTCGTCTCTGGAAATTCCTCGGCCGCTGGCCGCGGCTTCAGCGATTGCTGCTGCGGCTGTTGAATCCGTCGTTTCTGATCGGCGTGACCGTGGTCTTACTCGACGGCGAAGACCACGTCGTCCTGTTCCACCACACCTATCGCCGCCGCTTCGCCTGGGGACTGCCAGGCGGTTTCTTGCGTCGCGGCGAAGAACCGGCGGAGGCGCTGGCGCGCGAGATTCGCGAAGAATCCGGCTTGACCGCGGACATCGTCGCGCCGCTGCTCGCGACCACGCGGACCGACAACGGCAACTGCGAGTTGATCTATCTCGCGCGTCTCACCGGCGGCGCGTTCACATCGAGCGCGGAGGTCGACGCCATCGGCCGCTTTGGCCGCGACGATTTGCCCGAGTTGCGGGAGTATCAGCGCGAGGTGATCTTGACTCAACTTCGATCGGGCTGAGACGAAAGCCGCTTTTCGGGCATCACCGGCCCGTGCTACGCTGAGCAATGCTCTGGAGGGTTTGATGTATCCCACCCTGCGCGGATTGCCGCACGGCGAGCTCGATTTGAACGACGGCGTTCCGACGATGGAATTGCTGCGCGCCGGCTGGCGACTGTTCTTCAGTTCCGCCGACATTTTTCTGGCCTATTTGATTTACATGGGGGTGACGTTCGGCGCGACGATGGTCGCTTCGGGCATCGGCTCGACGATCGTCGGCGGCCCGATGTTGACCGGCTTCAACTACCAATACCTGCGCCGCGTCCGCGGGGAAAACATTTCTTACGGCAATCTGTTCGACGGCTTCAAGTTGTTCGGCCAGACGCTGTCCATGTTTCTGCTGCTCATGCTGATCGTCACCGGCGGATTCATTATCAGCATGATTATCGGCGGGGTCGCGCTGTTTACTTCGATCGTGGCCAAAAGCCCCTCCTGGCCGCTCATCGCCATCTTCGGCGTCAGTTTTGTGGTCGCCATCGCGTTGATGATCACCTTGAAAATTCGGTACCTGTTTATCTGGTACCTGGTCGCCGACGGGGAACGCCAGGTCTGGCGGCCGTTCCGCAACAGCCGCGAGTTGATGCGCGGTTTCGGCTGGCAGATTTTTCTTTTCATCATCGTCTGCGGCCTGTTCAACTTTCTGGGCGTGTTGGCGTGCCTGGTCGGCATGTTGATCACCGGGCCGATCACCATGCTGGCCACGGCGATGCTGTACGACCTGCTTTGCGCACACAAGAAGCAAGGCATCCGCGATCCGGAATACGTGCAGCGCTACTGGGAAGGCGTGCAGCAGAAAATGACCCCGCGCACGACGCCGGCCGCGGCGATTCCGGAGGTCGGACCGATCAGGGTCGCCGAGCCGGTCGACGCCGCGCCGAGCGTCGGGCCGATCGCGCCGCCGAGCGCCGAACCGCGCTCGCCCGAGATTCCGCCGCCGGTGGAGATTCCGCCGTCGCCCGAAGTCTATGGCGATACCCCGGAGAAAAAAGATGAGTGACGCGCCCCCCGAAGTCCCCAACTTCCCGCACATGGAAGCGCCCGATGTGCCACTGCCGCGCAAGACGATTCCGGGTTCGATCGGCTGCATGTCGGCGTTCTTGTTGGCGCTGGCGCTGATCGGCGTCGCGGTGGCGTATTTCTACAGCATCAGCGACTACAGCACCGAACTGAACGTCGACGGCACGTATCATTTTTCCGGCACGCTCGCCGGCGTGAAGAAGGTGCTGTTCGCCGACCGCTACAAGCTCGTGATCAAAGCGGCCGACGGCAAGCGCCTCACCCTGCCGCCGTTGCCGAGCCCCGAGTTCGGCGGGAAAAAGCTCTTCCGCACGATCCAGACCGGCCTGTGCGTGGACGGCGACCTCACCTCGCAGAAAGGCTTCTTGCACGATCTGTCGATCAAGCTCGGCGCCCAGCTCTTCCACTTCGACACCGACGCCGGCTGGCTCGAAGTCGCGCCGCCGCCGGCCGCGCCGGCTCCCGCGCGGTGACCAGCGATCTAACCGCGCGCGCGGCGAATCGTTTCGCTCATCTGCCCCATCGTCACGTGTCTTCTGGCTTTCAGTACGCCAAATAGGGAAAGCAAATCGGCCGAACACGGCAACATCTCAACAACGCTGTCTTCGCGCAGCCGGAATATCACTCGATCGCCGGTACGCAGGCGCAACGCGTCGCGTATTTTCTTGGGAATCGTGATCCGCCCTTTGCTGGTCATGGTCGCACGCAGCATCTCTTTACTCCCCCAGCGGCCCGCGGCGTTTCGCGCGCAGGAACAGGCCGACGAAAAACGGACCGCCGTTTCCGTGTGGCACAGGCACCCCCGCCTGTGATTCGTTTTTCTCGCCTCTCGGCGGGTGCCACTGATACGCGAAGCAAGGCGGAGCTTATCAGTGCTTCTCTCTTACAATGATACGCCCGATATGTCGGCACCATCGCTCGCGCCGTAGAGGCGGGCTCAAAACCCGCCCGGCGGCCGTTTGTTTAAACCTCGATGGGGTAGATACACCACGTTTTGTCGTCCGCCCAAGTGGCGGCTTTGATTGACTTGTCGTCTATTTCCTTCCGGCCGTGGCAGTAACCATACAGATGCGCTTTGCCAATCGCATCGCCGTCCGTCGCATTCGTGCAGTGGAGGCAATGTTGTTTGTTTTTGGATGAAAGCACCTTGAATCGATTAACTAACTTCCCTTGCTCCCCCATGCGGGTGTGGGCGAGGTTGAAAAGAACATCGTAGTCCCGCCACTGCATCGAATCATTGGGTTTGCCACGCAGATATGCTCTACCTTTGTTCGGGACCGTAAGAAGGTTGTTCTCGCCGCAAATCACCAAAGCGATGTCGATGCCTTTGAGCGTCACCCGCCGGTTTTCGTCTGTATAGAGAAGTTTGACCAGCGCTTCCACCGCTAAAGGACGTGCATCGCCACTTCGGGTGAAAAGCTGCTGCACGTAGACATGAATAGGTTCGCTTTTCCCATACGCGATAGTTGTTGACGTTAGCTTGGCGCCGATAGCTTCGTCTTTATGACTCACCTGAAAAATTGCCGCAATTTTGTTTTTGTCGCATCTTCGCACCATCCATTCAACTTCGTGCCAGACCGCCGCAACGCTGTGAGTTGCATCCGGCTTGACCCAGACTGTCCACCCAGGAAATAAAAGCACGTCGATCTTTTTCTTTTTTGCCGCAATGAAAATTGCGTCCACCGCTATACGTCTACTTTTTCTCTCTGTTCCCCAACGCACGCCTTTTGTCTCGGGGCTAATACCTGTCATTGCCACAAGCCCAAGCCGCACCTTTTTCTTTCTGACCATCACTTCACCGCCTCCCACGTCGCGCCATAAATCGTCGCTTCGCTGTGGTTGCCGGTTGCATCTTCGGTGGTGTCGCCGGAGCCCTCGTCGAAGTGCCACAAACCGACGGTGAACGCATCAGGTTCGAAGCGATGTTCGGGAGTGAAGGTAGTTCCGGTATAGCGAGCCGCGTTGGAAATGCGAACTTCATCGATGAAGCCTTTGAAGTAATCGCTTCCATCGTCATAGTTCGCGCCTACGGAAACAATCTGAACGCCTCCTTGTCCCGGACCGGCGGAGAACGCACCAACGTTTTCTCGAACACCATTTACATAGATCGCTCCCTCGTGAGTGGAGTTGTCGTAGCTGAAAGCGACATGAATATAGTCGGTAGGCGCGGCGAGGTTGCTTGTGCCGATAACAGTAGTAGAAGAACCATCCCAATGCGAACCAGCCGCTGAACGAGCTGCCGGCCCTGGATCAAGCATTAGCACGAAGTCGTGATGATACGGAGAACTCTCTACGCCGCCAACGATCACGAGGTAGCCATCGTCGGGATTCTCTGGTTTGATCCAAGCCTCAACTGTGTAACTTACATTATGTAACCAGTTACCGGTGCCAAGTACGACTGAGTCGTCGACGCCATCGAAGTAAAGAGCGTAGTTAACTGGGGGAGACGTGTCATCATCCGCCGAGGTATCATCATCGATTGTGTCGTCATCCGTTGTATCATCATCTATCGTGTCGTCATCCACCAAATCGTCGTCAGATACCGTGTCATCGTCGGCGGGCGACGTGTCGTCATCGACCGATGAGTCGTCGTCTACGGACGAATCGTCATCACCGCCAGAGCCACTGCTGGAGCACGACAGAGCGACGATAATTGAAATGAGAACACCAGCCAACGCGAGGAACGAAGCTTTCATCCGACACCTCCTGCTTTGTTTTGGCCCCATAACAGAAAGGGGCGACAAGTGACCTGCGCAGCAGCATCACAAGCGCCCCTCCTGCAGAGACGCTCATGCGGCTAGCACGGCGCGTACAGGCGGCGTCGTGCTGCGCAGTTATCGCAGTAACCTTCGGAAACGTTCTCGATCACGGGTAGCCAATCCGTCAGCCGAAGAGGCGGAGAACGATCCTTCCAGTTATTGCAAGCTGAACAGTAGCAAAGTAGATCGGGCCTAGCAAGACGAAAAAAAACAAATCACAGGCGAGGGCGCCTGTGCCACACCGGAAGGGCGGGTTTGAAATTCGCCCCTACAAAACTACGAAACGAAGAGCAAACCGCCCAGTCAAATACTGCGACATGCCTGCGCTCACTCCCACGCTCCCGCGCGGCGTTTCGCCCGCAGGAGCAGCCCCACGAAGAACGGCCCGCCGAGCGCGGCGGTGAGCACGCCGACGGGGATTTCGGCCGGCGCGAGGATCGTACGCGCGACCGTGTCGCAGAGAATCAGGAAGCCGGCGCCGGTCAGCAGCGAGGCCGGCAGCAGCACACGGTGATCGGGCCCGACCAGCAGGCGCACGGTGTGCGGCACGATCAGGCCGACGAAGCCGATCGGCCCCACCAGCGAAACGACCGCGCCGGTGGTCAGCGAGGCGGCGAGGTACGCCCAGCGCTGCGCCGCACGCACGCGCACGCCGCGGCTGGCCGCGAGGTCGGCGCCGAGGCTGAGTTGGTTCAGGTCGCCCGCCGCCGCGAGCAGCACCGCCATGCCGGCGAGCGCGAACGGGGCCACGCGCGCCAGCGAACCGTAGCCGGTCACGTCGAGCCCGCCCATCATCCAGTGCAACATGCCGTGGGTTTCGGTCCAGTCGGAGAAATAGAAGACGAGCAGGATCAGCGCGGCGAAGCAGAAGCTGACGGTCACGCCGGCCAGCAGCAAGATTGACGTGGACAGCACGCCGCGCGTGCGCCCCAAGGCGTAGACCAGGCCGACCGTGGCCCCCGATCCGGCGAGCGCGAAGAGCATCACCGGCGACAGGCCGAGGACGGTCACGTCGAGCCCGAGCTTAATCGCGATGACGGCGCCCAACGCGCCGCCGCTCGAAACGCCGAGGGTGAACGGTTCGGCCAGCGGATTGCGCAGCAACGCCTGAAACGCCGCGCCCGCCAGCGCCAGCGCCGCGCCCGCCAGCGCCGCCAACAGCGTACGCGGCACGCGGGCCAAAAACAGCACGCTGGCGTCGAGACTGCCGGCCAGGTTGCCGCGCTGCGCCCACGCCTCGTGCAGGTTGACGCGCACCGGGCCGATCGCCGGGCCGAGCACCAGCGTCGCCGCGAAGAACAGCGCGAACGGCGCCAACAGCAAAAACATCCGCAGGGGCGTCAGCGGCCGCATCAGCTCGGCTCCGCGCCGGTCGGCAGCAGAAACGGCGTGACGCCATCCGCGCGCCGGCCGACCTCGACGTTGACGTGGTAGTGCGCGCGAATCAACGCCGGATCGAGAATCTCCGGCGGCGCGCCGTCGGCGACCACGCGACCGCCCGCCAGCAAAATCAGCCGCGGACAGTAACGCGCGGCGAGGTTCAGATCGTGCGTCACGACGATCACGCTCAAACCTCGTTCGCGATTCAGCCGCCGCAACACGTCGAAGATTTCGACCTGATAGCGCAGGTCCAGCGACGCCGTGGGCTCGTCGAGCAGCAGCCAGTCCGGCGCCTGCGCCAGCGCGGCGGCGAGTGTGATCCGCTGCCGCTCCCCGCCCGACAATTCCAGCACGCTGCGTTCGGTCAGATGGGTGGACTCGGTTTGCTCCAACGCGAAACGCGCGGCGGCGACGTCGGCGGCGCTTTCGAACGGCGACCAACCGCGATGCGGGTGGCGCGCGAGCAGCACGTACTGGCCGACGGTGAAGGGGAAGTACAGATGGACCGTCTGCGGCGTCAGCGCCATGCGCCGCGCGAGTTCCGCCTGCGGCCACGCCGATAATTCACGGCCGTCGAGCAGTACGCGACCGCGTGTGGGGCGCAGCAGATTGCCCAGCAGGCGCAGCAGCGTCGACTTGCCCGCGCCGTTGGGTCCGACCAGCGCCGTCATCGCGCCGCGAGGGAACGTCAGATCGACGCCCGATACCACTTCGTCCGCGCGATACGCGAAATGCAGTTGTTCGGCCGCCAGCTCGTTCATCGCCACGCCTCGGGATGCAGCAGGCGCGCGAAATGCGCGGCGGTGTCGGCCATGCGCGGCCCCGGCGTCATGACGTCGCGGCCGGTCACCAGGTAGACGCGGCCGTTCTTCACCGCGTCGAGGTAGGCCAGCGCCGACCACAACCGCGCCTCGCGCTCCTGCGCGGCCGGCGTATCGTTTTCGTCGGGCGCGAGCACGAACACCGCCTGCGGATTGACGCGCAAGACCTCCTCAACGCCGACCTTCGGATACGCGACCGGCGAAGCCTCGAGCGCGTTCGCGCCGCCGGCGATCTGCAGCAGCCGATCGATGAACGTGCCGCGGCCCGCGAGAAAGATTTCGCGCAGCGCGCCGGGGTCGTGGCCGATCACCAGCAGCGTGCGCAACGGCCGCGCGCCCGCGACCCGCTGGGCCACGTCGTCCAGCTCGCCTTTGAGGCGCTTGTTCAAGCGCTCGCCCGTATCGGCGACGTCGAGCAGCCCGGCGATCGTGCGCACGGCGGCGAAGACGTCGGCCATGCTTTGCCCCGGCACTTCGACCGCGCGCAGATTCATCGCGCGCAACCGGTCGCGCCACGCGCGCTGGGTGTCTTGCAGCAGGATCAGGTCGGGACGCAGCGCGGCGATGCGCTCGAGGTTCGGCCCAAGCGGCGCGCCGACGACGGCGACCTCGGTGCGCAGGCCCTCGCGCGGGCAGTACGACGTGCAGCCGACGATGCGCTCGCCCGCCCCGAGTGCGACGACGATCTCGGTCAGGTTCGGCAGCAGGGTGACGATCCGCGCGGCGGCGTGCGCGGCCGGCGGTGCGGATGAACCGCAGGCCAGCGCCATCGCGGCCCCCAGCGCCAGCCAGGCTGCCTGCCGTTTCATCGCCACGCGTTATCCCCCGGAAAGATTAAGATACCGCTCGTTTAGTTTGGTTCGCACCGCCGCATTCGCTCATGCGTTCGTCATCATCAAACCGCGCGCCGGGGGTGTCAAGCAACGAGCGACGGCGACCGCCCGCGCGTGAATGTTGTTGAATGAGCGGGGCGGCCGTGGTAAATTTGACTTGGAGCGTCAGGCGGAGCCTGGGCTGTTGAATTGGGCGTTCTGCGCGGCTGATTGATGGTTATCGTTGATTCATGAAGATCAACGGTGGGGTGGTATCGTCCCGATCGGTAATCGAAGGAGTGCGATGTTCTGGTTGACCGCGAGAAATGTGCAACGACTGTTCACCGGGCTGATCCTCGGCGGGCTGGTGATCGGCATATTCGTTTTCGGGCTCAACTACTACCGCTTGCAGCAGCCGCTGAATCGCGTCATCGAGCAGGATGCGCGCAACCACGGCATCCGCGTCGCCGTGTACTACGACTCGTTCGTCGACACCGGCACGATCGTATTCGATGTGCGCGCGGTCGATCCGCCCGGCGGATACGCCGGTTTGTTCCGCTCGTTTTTCCAATTCGCCAAAGAGCAGCAAGGGCGCAAGATCGACGAGTTGATTCTCGCGTATCACGGCAATCGCAAGTTGAAGCTCAAGGGCCAGGACTTCCTCGCCCTCGGCGCGAGCTTCGGCGCGATGCCGCCTAAAGAACTGATGTGGCAACTGGCCCGCAATCTGCGCCTGCCCGACGACCGGCTCGTGCTCTCGCATATCCCCGGAACCATGGTCACGGCCCTGAAGAAAAAGCTGGGGGAAGAAAGCGGGGAAAGCCAGGCCGCGTCCACGCTGTTCACGACCATCACGCAGTAAGCGGCGGGAACGTCGCCGCGCTGCCGCTCAGCCCACCAATTCGACCAGCCCCTCGATGACCTCATTGAGTTCCTGGCCCGAGATGCGCCCGATGCGGCGAGTCAGTCGCTGGACGGAGATGGTGCGAATCTGATTGATCTTGACCCACGACGGTTTGGGCATCTTCAACGATTGCAGCGGCAACGAAAGCGGGAACTTGGGGCGCGGTTCCTGGCTGGTGATGGCCAGCGCGATGACCGTGCCGGATTTCTCATTCAAGATGTCGTGGCTGATGACGAGCACCGGCCGCACGCCGGCCTGCTCATGGCCGCGCGCCGGGTCGAGATCGGCCCACCACACGTCGCCCCTCAATACGCGGGCCATTCGTCCGTCCCCACGCTTTCTTCGGCGAGCGCCTGTTCTTCGCCGGCGTCGAGCTTCTCGCACTCGACCGCCAGCCGCGTGCGTTTCTGCTGCTTCAGCGCCTCGCGTAACGCGGAGCTGACCGCGCGGCTGCGATTGGGGTAGCGGCCGGCCGCGACGAGCCGGTCGATCTCGCGCACCGTCACCTCGTCGACCGTGACCGCGATTTTTCTGGTCGGCATGGAGACCACCTCCTGGTATGACAAATTATCATACCGATCGTCCGCTGCGTCAAGGACCGGGAAGCAAAAAACCTACGGAATGATCGTGGTGCCGTCCTGGCCGTCGAGGGCCGCGGAAAGATAATCGGCGCTGGTGATGATCGCCTGGCGGCCGCCGCGTTGCACGAATTGGATCGCGGCGTCCACCTTCGGGCCGACCGACGACGCGGGGAAGTGCCCTTCCGCGAGGTAGTCGGTGATTTCGGAAAGCGTCACGCGGTCGAGCGGGCGCTGGCGCGGCGTGTTGAAGTCGGCGTACACCTTCGGCTGCTCCATCAGGATGATGAGCATGTCGGCGTGAACCTCCGAGGCCAGCATCGAGCTGGTGAGGTCTTTGTCGATCACCGCCTCGANNCCGCCGCCGCCGGCCGCGATGACGATGTTCCCTTCCTGCGCGCTGTGGCGGATCATGTGGCGCTGCAGAATCTTGAGCGGACGCGGGCTGGGAACCATGCGCCGCCAGCCGTGATCGCCGTCCTTGATCATCTTCCAGGCGTATTCCTGCTCGAGCTTCCGGGCGTCTTCCTCGCTGTAATACATGCCGATCGGTTTGCTCGGCCGCACGAAAGCCGGGTCATCCGGATTGACCAGCACCTGCGTGATGACCGTGACGACGTAACGGTGGATGTCCTTCTCGCGCAGGCGGTTGAGAAACGCCTGTTGCAGCAGGTAGCCCATCGAGCCTTCGGTTTCGGCGACGAGCAGATCGAGCGGCATGCGCGGCAGGTGGTCGCGCGCGGCCTCGTTGCGCAGCAGCAGATTGCCGACCTGCGGGCCGTTGCCGTGCGTCACCACCAGGTTGAAGTCGCGTTCGACGAGCGTCAGCAGCTTGCCGACGATCTCGTCCGCGTTTTTTTCCTGCGTTTCGATGTTGGGGATGTCGCCCGGCTTGATCAGCGCGTTGCCGCCGAGCGCCACCAGCACCATCTTCCGGTCGCTGCGATAGATGTCCATCTTTCTCTCCGCCGCGCGCGTTCACCCGCGACCCACGACCCTTGCGACCCTAGACCCGCTCAACACCCGCAACCGCCGCCGTTGTCGCCGCCGCCGCCGCTGCCGGTGTCGTCGTCGCCGGTCGGATAGGTGTCGTCATCGAACAGGTCGCCTTCCTGGCCGGGCAAAACCTGCTCGAAGGTCAGCGAATAGCGCGCCGACTCGACATGATGGTGATCGAAATCGCCGGTCACGCGCAACGACACCTGCCGCGCCGCGCCGGCTTCGCCCAGGGCCTGCGCGCAAACGCCGATGCAGTTTTGTTGATCGACCTGCGCGCCCTGCGCATCGTAAAGCTCCAGCGATTTGTAGCGCGCCGGCGAATTGTCCTGGACCGAGAGCTTCAAGCGCCGACCCGCGCCCAATTCGAAGCGCCACCAATCGTCGTCATACAGGCGCAGGTCGGTCAGCACGGTCGGGTCGGGCAGCACGCGCGCCAGGGGGAACGAGTCGTTCGGCTCTTGCGCATCGTCGGCCGGCATCTCGTCGGCGCAGAACGTGACCGCGGCGGCGCGAATGTCGTCTTGTTCGAGATCCTCGGCCACGGCGTGGTTGTCATTGTAGTAGGCGTACATCGTCGCAAACTGGTCCTGGGAGTGCGCCAGGCCCCAGAAATGGCCGACCTCGTGCGTCACCGTCGGGCGGATGCGCGGGCGGCCGTTCTCGCCGTTGATCGACCAGTCGTAATCGACCGCGTTGATCGCGATGTCGCAGTCTTGAAAGTCGGCGCTGCCCTCGGCGTACCAGCAGGTGGTGATCGCCAGCGCCTCCGCGCCGAACGGCCAGTTGTCGGATTCGAAGTAAACGACGTTTTTGCCGTCCATCGCGTTCGGCGTGTCGGTCGTGATGCGGCCGCCGTAAGTGAAGGCGAGCGGCGCGCAGAAGGTCTGGTGCTCGTAGTCCCAGCGGCGGAAGGAAGCCTGAATCTCGGCGAGCGCGGCGTTTTCATCGAGGTCGACGCCCAACGGATCGCGCACGTAATAGGTCACCGGGTAGTGCTTCCAGCGGCAGCGATGGCCGCCGCCGCATTCGGTGAAGACGTAACCCCACGCGGTATGCGCGGCGAGCAATAGCAGAACCGCGGCCGGCAAAACGCGCTTCATGACGGTCCCGGCGCCAGCACCTCGCGGATGCGCGCCTTCAAGACCGACAACTCCTCGACCATCGCGCCCGCCTGCGCCGCGCATTGGTCCGCCGCAGCCGTGCAGGCGGCAAACCGCTGCGGCGCGTCGCCCGTGGCTTGCACCGCCCAGGTCCGCCCGCTTTTGCGGATCAACGCGAACAGGCCCTCGCCCAGATTGAACGAACGCCAGGCCGGTTCCGCGAAACGCGGGTTGTCGTCGGGCGCGAGAAACGCGAGGTACTCATCGCCCGCGCGCAGCGTCGGCGCGCCCGGCACGACCATCACGAAGCCGCCGACCCGCCCGCCCGGCAGGCGCAACCGGAGCGGCGTTTCGTGCGGGCCCTTGAGCGTTTCGGAAACCGCGGCCGTCGCCAGGGTGAACGGCTGACCTTCATCGGTTTCGATCGTGAGCTGGTCGATGCGCAACACGACGATGCGTTGCGCGCTGCGAATCATCAGGGCCAGCGGCGCCGGGCACACGACGGCCCCGGCGACCGTCGCGGCGCCCAGCAACAGGACGAGCACGGCGATGGTGCGGCGCATCAAATCAACCCCTTCTCGCGCAGGGCGTCGGCGAGATCGGGCTTGCCGATTTCCTGCAGCTCGTAACGCACGCGGACATTCGGGATGGCGCGGAAGTCGATCAGCCGCCGCAGGTCGATCGGCGTGCCGCAGACGATCACGTCGCAGTCGGCCGCGTCGATGGTGGCCTGCAGATCGCGAATCTGCTGTTCGCCGTAACCCAGCGCCGGCAACAGCCGCGCGAGGTGCGGGTACTTGGCGAAAACGGCGCGGTACTCGCCCTGCAGGAACGGCCGCGGATCGACCAGCTCGCGGGCGCCGTGTTGGCGGGCCGCCAGCACCGCCGCGCCGAACGGCATGCCGCCGTGGGTCACCGTCGGTCCGTCCTCGATGCACAGCACGCGCTTGCCGCGCAGCAGTTCGCCGTTTTCCACGAAGATCGGGCTGGCCGCTTCGATGATCATCGCCCGCGGATTCAGCGCCCGCAGGTTCGCGCGCAGCGCCTGCACGTCCTGGCCGTTGGCCGTGTCCACCTTGTTGATCAACAGCACGTGGGCCCGCAGCACATTGGTCAGACCCGGATGGTAGGAGCGCTCGTGGCCGACGCGGTGCGGATCGGCGACGACGATTTCGAGATCGGACCGATAGAACGGCGTGTCGTTGTTGCCGCCGTCCCACACGATGACGTCCGCTTCCGACTGCGCCTGCTCGAGAATCGCGCCGTAGTCCACGCCGGCGTAAACCACCACGCCCGCCGCGAGGTGCGGCTCGTATTCCTCGCGCTCTTCGATCGTGCACTGGTGACGGTCCAGGTCCTCCATCGCGGCGAAGCGCTGCACCTTCTGCCGCACCAGATCGCCGTACGGCATCGGGTGGCGCACGGCCACCACCAGCTTGCCGGCGTCCCGCAGCAGGCGGATCACGCGGCGCGTGGTCTGGCTCTTGCCGCTGCCGGTGCGCACGGCGCAGACCGACACCACCGGCACGCCGGCGGCGAGCGTCGTGTGGCGCGCGCTGAGCAGCACGAAATCGGCGCCCCAGGTGTTGACCTTGGCCGCCAACTCCATCACGTACTGGTTGCTGACATCGGAATAGGCGAAGACGACTTCGTCCACGCGGTGCGCGGCGATCAACTCGGGGAGCTCTTCCTCCGCGACGATCGGAATGCCCTCGGGATAATACCGGCCGGCCAGCTCCGGCGGATATTTGCGGCCGTCGATGTGCGGGATTTGCGTGGCGGTGAACGCCACCACGCGCGCGTCCGGGCAGTCGCGGTAGTAGAGATTGAAGTTGTGAAAGTCACGACCGCCGGCGCCGGCGATCACCACTTTCCGCACGGGCATGATGTGCTCCCCCCGGCCGCTCAGATTGTTCGCCATCGCCGACGCGGCCGCTGGGTCATTTGGCGTCGGCAAAGCGCAAAACGCCCGCCGATTCTAGCCTGCCAATCGGGCCTGTCAAGGCGGTTACTTGACGTTCTTTTTACTTAAACAACGTGGAGCCTGCCATCATCGTGCGTCGCGCTTGGCGAAGCGGCGCGGTCCATGCGATAATTCACGCGGCCAGTTACCGTAGTGTCATGAGAATTTAGAACGCCGCCATCTTTTTTGTAAAAGGAGTCTCCCATGCGCCGGATCATCCTACTTGTCGCTCTCGCGCTCACCCTCGGTTTGCTTTGGTCCGCGACGGCCCAGGCGGTGTGGGTCAAGGAGACCGTGGCTTCGACGGGCGATCAGGGCCAGTACGCCACGATTGCGCTGGACGCCGACAACATCCCGCATATCGCTTGGTATGACCTGTCCCAAGCCCGGCTCGACTACGCCTTTCGCGACTGGCAGGGCTGGCACATTACCCTGGTCGATTCCGGCCAGGTCGGCGAGTGGGCCAGCATCGCGATCAGCCCGGTCACCAATCTGCCGGCCATCGCGTACTACGACGCGGGCAACCAGGCGGCGAAATTCGCCTGGTACGACGGCGCCGACTGGCACACCGAGTTCATTTCGGAGGGCAGCACGCTACGCGGCGATTACATTCATTTGAAGTACCGCGCCGACGGCGTGCCGTTCGTTTCGTATCATTATGACAACGGCGCCTTCGCTTACATGGGCGTGCACGTGGCCTGGCGCACCGGCCCCGCGACCTGGCCCGGCCACGACCTCGACCAGGCCTTTTGGCCGCTGGACATGGGCACCTACACTGCGATCGCGTTCGACAGCGCGAACTACCCACAGGTGGCCTACCGCGATCAGACCATTGGTTATCAGAAGTTCGGCTGGGAGAACGGCAGCGGCTGGTTCTTCGAAACCGCCATCAATCTCGACCTGGCCGGCCAATGGGCGAGCATCGCCCTCGACTCGGGCGACAACATTTATATCGCCAACTACAATACGGCGACGATCGGCAACGACTGCGCGTGCGTCATCCAGAAGGTCGGCGGCGTCTGGAGCCTGGACAACATCGACTGCGGCGCGGGCGAATTCGGCTCATACGACAGCATCGCCATCGACTCCACCGACCACCTGCACGTCACGTATTACGCCGCCGGCGATCTGAAGTACGCGGTGGATACGGAAAACGGCTGGGACATTCAGACGCTGGACGACGCGGGCGATACCGGCAAGTTCACCGGCCTGGCGCTCGACGCCTTCGACTCGCCGTTCATCGTCTATTACAGCGCGTCGCAGAAGGACATGATGTTCATGTACGACCAGCCGCTGCCGCTGGTGAGCAGCATCACACCGAACTCCGCCTTGAACACCGGCCCGCTGATCGGCGCCGTCATCGCCGGCAATTTCTTCCTGCTGGGCTCGACGGCGAAGCTGGTGTCCAGCGCGACCAAGCTGGAAATTGACGCCACGAACGTGTCGGTCGATTCGCCGCAGCAGATCACCTGCGATTTCGATCTGACCGGCGCGCCGATCGGCCTGTATGACGTGGTGGTCACCACCTCCGCCGGGGACGGCGCGCTGAGCCAGGGCTTCACCGTCACCACCAATCCGCCGGAGCTGACCGCGATCGATCCGACCGGCGGCGCGAACGACCAGACCACGTTCCCCATCACGCTCACCGGCACATCCTTCACCCCGGCGCTGACCGCCACGCTGCTGCGCGCCGACCACCTCTCGCGCGACGCGACCTCGGTCACGGTCACGTCCGACACCGAGGCCGAAGCGGTGTTCAACATCAAGGACACGGACCCGGGCGTCTGGAGCGTCAAGATCACGACCGAGTTCGGCGACTCCACGCTGGCCGACTCGTTCACCGTAACCTGCGGCGCGCCCATCGCGGCTTTCGGCGGCCTGCCGCGCAAAGGCCCGGCGCCGTTGCTGGTGAAATTCACCGACACCTCGGCCACGTACACCGGTTGCGACATCTCCAGCTTCGCGTGGGATTTCGGCGACCAGCAGACCTCGACCGACGAATCGCCGGAACACACGTACGCGACGCCCGGCTTGTACACGGTGTCGCTGACCATCATCTCCGACGGCGGAACCGATACCGAGACCAAGTCCAACTTCATCGAGGTGGACGAAGCGGCGGATGACGACACGACGCCGCCGGTTGACGACGATACGACGCCGCCGGCTGACGACGACACGACCCCGCCCGCCGACGACGACAGCGCGCACGATGACGACATCATCCCGCCGACCGACGACGATAGCGGCGACGACAGCAGCGACAACAACAACGGCGGCGGTTGCGGATGCTGAGCAGGGTCCCGGGCGCCGGGCACCGGGTCTGACAAACCAATATTCAACCAAGGGGCGGGATTCAAACCCGCCCTTGCGCTTCGGGCAGGTCTAAGACCTGCCCCTACGAACTTCGTGTGGCACAGGCGCCCTCGCCTGTGATTCTTCGACGGGTAGCGCTGACGCGCTGCGCATTGGGGCGTATGGCAATACGCCCCTACGCAATTCCCGGATTCGGTAAAGGCGTATGGCACAGGCGCCCTCGCCTGTGATTCCGTCGCCCCTACTTCTCCCGAATCAAATCCTTGAGCACGAGGCGGCTGACGGCCTTGAGGGTTTCGGTCGCGCCGTCGCCGGTCTGGGCGTTGGCGGTGAACTGCGGGCGGTTGGACGGATTGAGCACCACGGCCAAATCGTCGACGGACATGGCGGTCGGGAAATCGCGCATGTTGTACTGCACCACCATCGGAATGCGTTCGAGATCGTAGCCGTGCGCGGCGAGGTTCTTGCGCAGGTTGTCCATGCTTTCCAGGTTTTCGTCGAGGCGCTCGCGGCGCGAATCGGCGACGAAGACGATGCCGTCGACGCCCTTGAGGATCATGCGGCGGTTCGAGTCGAACACCGCGTTGCCCGGCACGGTGTACAGGTGCAGCCGCGTGGTGAAGCCGCGCAGTTGGCCCAGAAACAGCGGCAGAAAATCGAAGTAGCAGGTGCGTTCGTCGTCGTGCTGCAGGCAGATCAACTCGCCGCGGTTGGTGGACGGCGTGCGCTCGAAAATGGTTTTCAGGTTGCGCGTCTTACCCGACAACGGCGGACCGTAGTAGACGATTTTGCAGTTGATCTCTTTGGTGTCGTAATTGACGATCGTCATCGCCCCGCCGCGCTTGGTGCGCCGTAATCATAGCACATGCGCCATCGTTTTGAACCGCCCGGTTCGAAGCAGTGGACGACGACCTGTGCCATAGTTTTGAGCCGTTAGGCTCAAAGCTGTGTAGTCGTTTCCCCACGAGCACAGCTTTGGCCTGGGGCCAAAACTATGGCACACGGAACATCCACCGTCGCGACAAAAAAGATTTGCAGCGAATCCTGTCGATCCGGTCAATCCTGTGATCCGGTCCAAAAAAACTATCTAGCAGCTTTGCTCGACGAAGCAGCAGTTCACGCGGTAGTTGCACGCGCGGCGGCAGCGCCGCATGTCTTCACGCAGACGGGCGGCGGCGGGCGATTCCCACAGCGCGCGCGGGTCGTCGTCGATCGCGCCCAGGCGGCCGAGCTGGTCGCATAAGGTGACGGCGCCGTCGGCCTGGACGAGCAGGTGGTCGCCGCCGACCTCGCACGGCAAATTGCGGAACGAGTGCATGGGGTCGCGGAAGTAGCGGCGCCAGTGCGCGAACTGCGACGCCGGGTTGTTGATCGGCAGGCCGTCGCGTTTCATCTGCTCGAGTTCGTCGAGCACTTCGAGCATGCGCGCCAGCACTTCCGGTTCGCGCGGCCAGAGCGGGTCGGAAAAAAAGAAGTCGGTCGACCACGGACGCGACAAGGTCGGGATCACCGCTTGAAAATGCACGACGCCGAAGCGCGGATTGGCCGCGAGTTTGCGCACCAGGGCGGGCATTTCATTGGCGCTGATGGCGTGGAGCACCGCCACGGCCTGGATCGCGAGCGCCGTATGGTTCGACAGATAGTCGATCATGTCGAGCAGACCCTGATACAAACCGGGCGCGTTGCGCAGGCGGTCGTGGGTTTCGCCGATGCCGTGAAACGACAAGATGATCACGCGCAGGCCCGCGTCCACCAGTCGCCCCACCGTTTCGGGGTTGAGCAGCGCGCCGTTGGTGTTCAGGCGCGGCTCGAAACCGAGCGCCGCGAGCCGGCCGACCTGCTCGTAGATGTCGTCGCGCAACAGCGGCTCGCCGCCGGTCAGCGTCACGACGCGGGGCCGCGGCAGCCAGGCGCCGAGTCGATCGTAGAAGCCGAGCCATCGCGCGGCCTCCGGCTCCGTGAAGCGCGCGTTGTTGCTCTGGCACATCTGGCAGTTCAGGTTGCAGCGCGCCGTGACGCACAGGTCCACGAACCACGGCAGCTCGTCGGGCGGGCGTTCGAAACAACGATGGAGGCGCTCATCGGCCACGGGCTTTTCCTTTCCGCCCGCCAGTATAGGCATACCCGGCCAGCGATTCAATTTGCCGTCCGGGCGGAATCTGCTACACTGATGGCCCACGATTCTCGACGGGAGGCGTCCAATGAAAAATTTCAGCTTGATGATTTGCCTGGCGATGCTGCTCGGCGCGGCGCTGCTTTTCGCGGCTTGCAGCAGCGGCGACGATGACGACGACAACGGTCACGGCGCGGACGACGACACGACCATCGACGACGATACCGTCGATGACGACACGACGCCCGATGACGACATTTACTTCGACGACGACACGACGCCGGATGACGATACCGTCGTCGATGACGACACCACGCCCGACGACGACACGACGCCCGATGACGACACCACGCCCGACGACGACACGGCCGACGATGACACCTCGCCCATTCCGCCGGGCATGATCGTCGACGACCAGGTCGCCGGCTACACCGATCTCAAGTTGGACGCGCTCGGCCGCCCGGCCATCGTTTATAAGGGCAAGAACAGCGGCCTGCGCTACGCCGCGTGGGACGGCAGCGCGTGGGCCATCGAGCAGGTCGAGTCGAGCACGCAGGTCGGCCTCTACGCCTCGCTGTTCCTCGACGCCGACGGCCAGCCGCACGTGGCGTACCACGACGCCGACGCCCTGACGCTGAACTACGCCGCACGCACCGCGCGAGGCTGGGACAAGGTCGTGGTCGACGATTCGGCCCAGGTCGGGCAGTGGTGCGCCATCGCGCAGAACGGCGCGGGCGAGATCTACATCAGCTACCAGGACATGCAGAACGGCGGCCTCAAGGTGGCGCGCTATACCACCGCCTGGGAAAACGAGGTGGTCGAGGCCGGAACGGAAAACGGACTCTTCACTTCGATCGCCTTCGACAGCAGCGACACGGCCTACATCAGCTACTACGACGCGACGGCGAAATCGCTGAAGGTGGCGCATGGCGTATTCGGCGCGTGGACGATCGACGCGGTCGATCCGGCGGTGGGCCCATCGGATGATCGCGGCCGCTGGACTTCCGTCGCCGTCGACGGCGCGGATCGCGTGCACGTCGCCTATCAGGACGCGGCGAAGCTCGATTTGAAATACGCGCGCTTCGAGTCGAGCGCGTGGACCGTCGAAACGGTCGACGCCCTCGGCGACAAAGGCGCGGATGCGTGCATCATGACCGATGCGTACAACGAACCGCACATCGTCTACCAGGACGGCAGCAATCTGTCGCTCGACTACGCCTACATCGACTATCTCGGCCATTGGCAATTCAGCGTGCTGATGAACGGCCACGATTACCCGGGCGGCTTCGGCTTCTGGCTGGGCTGCGCGCTGCGGCAATCGGGGCCGGTGGTCAGCCATTATTATCCGCATGACAGCGAGTTGCTGATCTACCCCGCGATGCAATGAGCAGTGAAAAGTGAAAAATGAAAAATTGGCAGCACATGAACGCATTTTGTAAAAAGATCGTTATTGCCGATAAGATAGTTATGACCAAACCACCGAGGGCCGCTTGATGCTTCGTCGCCGCATGGTTGCTTTGCTGCTGGCCGCGCTGTTGATCGGCGGCAACCTGTGGGCGTACGGCTACCTGTCGCACGAGATCACCGAGACGCTGCGCGATCAGGCCACCGGCGCGGATCGCGCGCTGCATCTGCGGGCGCTGCTGCAGGCGCTGGTGTTGATCGACGTCGCGCTGCTGGTGGGATTGGTCGTGCTGCTGACTTCGTGGTCGCGGCGGCTGCGCGCGGCCGAGCTGCTGCGCGGCGATTACGCGGATGCGCGCAAGGCGCTGGAGATGGAGCGGCAACTGGCCGAGGTCGACCAGCGCGTCCATCTGCTGTTTGAAACGGCGGCGACCGGCGTCATGTTAGTGAACGAAGACGGCGGGGTGCTGCTGATCAACCGGCGGGCGCGCGCGCTGCTGGGCCTGGAGCGGCGCAGCGCGGATGGTCTGTCGTTCACCGATTTGCTGGCGCCGCAGGCCCGCGTCCATTTCCCGGAATTGCGGCGCGCGCTGCGCGAGGAAGGTCCGCAGAGCCTGACCATGCCGCTGCGGCGCGCCGACGGCGCCGAGATGGACATCGCGGCGGAGCTGACGGTCTTCGAAGGACCGCGCTGCGAGGAGATGATCTCCGTTTTCCTCCGCCCGGCGGGAGAAGCGGCGGCCGACGCCGCCGGCGGCGCGCGGCCGAACGTCGTGCTGGTGGTCGACGACGAGGAGCTGATCCGCACGCTGGCCCGCAACATGATCGTGCGCCTCGGCTATCCGGCGCTCGCGGCGGCCGACGGCAACGAAGCGGTCGGGCTGTTCCGCGCGCGGCACGAGCAACTCGCGGCGGTTATTTTGGATATCTTCATGCCGGGGCAGGACGGCGCGACCGTGGCGCGGCGGATGCGCGACATCGACCCGGCCGTCCCGATCATCTTCTGCTCCGGCTTCAACGACGCCCTCGACGAAGAAACGGCGGACGCCTTGCAGCCGCGGCTCCCCAAGCCCTTCAGCCTCGACGAGCTCACCCAGGTGCTCGTGCGCTACCGGCGGTAGTTCGTTTCCGTTGCTTGAAACCTTTACGGGCGCGTGCTAGTTTGCGGCGTTCTCCCCGACGTTTCCGGCGCGCGGTGCGGCGGCATTGGGGTATTTGCATCAAACCGGAGGAAGTGATGAAGCGCATCTTCGTGTTGGCGGTTCTGTTGGCGGTGGGCGCGACGCTCCTGCCGGCGCCGGCGACGGCCGAAGACGCCGATCTGGCCTCGGTGGGCCTGGCCATGCACGGTTATTATCGCGTGCGTTTCAACAACATGTTCAACCTGAACTGGGCCACGCGCGACGACTCCAACTGGTGGAGCTACATGGACCAGCGCATGCTGCTGGACACCACGCTGCTGATCGGCGACCCGATCCAGATCAACACCGAGCTCGACGTGCTGAGCAACGTGATGTACGGCCACAACACCGTGCAGGTCACGCCGGTCGTGCGGACGACGCGCCTGCCCGGCGCGCCCGAGCAGATTCAGCGCGTGCAATACGACACGCTCCAATTCAACACCGGCAACGTCTTTTCCGAATCGATGACCGACACGCAGCGCGACCGCACCGACGTCGCGCCGATTCTGGTGCGCCAGTTGTACGCCAACGTCAACCTGCCGATCGGCTATTTGCGCTTCGGCCGCATGGCCACGAATTTCGGCCTGGGCGTCTTCTACAATTCCGGCACGCCGTTCGGGCGCGTGGGCGGCCGGCCGGACGTCAACGACCTCAACGGCGGCTTCTACGCCGACAGCGGCGACGTCTACGACCGCATTCTGTTCGGCTCGCGCATCCTGGGCGTGTGGTATCCGCAGATCATGTACGACCGCATCGCGGGCAACGATTTTCGCAGCGGCAAGTATGACGTGCACAGCTTCTCGCTGGTCAACTACGTGCGCGACATCACCTTCGGCGACAGCGGCGCGTTCGATGCGGGCTTGTCCATCTCCGGCCGGTTCCAAGACGCGACCAAGGCCAAGCTGTGGATCTACGACCTGTACGGGCGCCTCGCGTACGGCGGCTTCAACTGGGCGGGCGAGGCGGTGTTCCTGCAAGGCGCGATGACCGTCGTGCCCTTCGACACCGTACGCCGCTTGCACGACGCCGGCGTGCCGACCGGTCAGGGCGGCGGGCGCATCGACACCGCCGCGTTCCTCGCCGTGGCGCGCTTCAACTACGACGCGGTCCGCTGGGGCGCCGGCATCGAGTACGGTCTTTCCTCGCCGGCCGACGCCAACCCCGATCACGAATTCAGCCAGACCGCGGCCGACAACGTGTCGCAGGCCAACGCGCAGGCGCAGACCGATCCGCAGGATTCCGCGACGCAGGTCGACTTTGTCGACACGGTGGTGCACAACCAGGCCGCGTTCGGCCGCCGGATCAAGAGCTATCCGTTCGACCCGAATTATTACGTCGACCTGATCTGCTGGCGGCTGCTGATGGGCGGCCAGGTGGAGAACGGCATGTACTTCCGCGGCGGCGGCTTCATCCGGCCGCTCGACGGCATGTACATCGACCTGTACGTCATCAACAGCTACATCAATGAACCGTACCTGGGGACCAACGGCCGCGCCGCGTCGCACAGCCTCGGCTGGGAAAGCGACGTGTCGTTCGCCTACACCTTCTACAAGCGCTTCACCGCCGGCTTCCAGACCGGCTACTTCTTCCCGGGGCAATACTTCACCGACGTGTTCGGCAACGCGCATAACGTGTTCACGCTGCAGATGCGCACGATTGTGGATTTCTAGAGTCGCGGAAGAGGACGCATCGACTCGCGCGGTTTATCGGTGAGCAATTAGCGACAATACGACACTCATTGTTTCTTGTTCCCGTCGCCGTTCTCCAGCCTGTGAAGCAGGCGAAAGTTGTTTAACCACGAGCGCGAGTTCGTGGAATCGGTGTGTGCCGCAATCGAGCCCCTGTCGGGGGCGAAAGACTCTTTCGCCCGCGTAGCGGGCTTCGCGTTTTTGCTTCGCGGCATCCCCGTGCTTGCGCGCGGGGCTAACCAGCTTTCGCCCGCTTCACGGGCTTCCGGCGTCCGGCTGATTCGTCCTACAATTTGGCAAATCAACCGCTTGACAGTCCCCCGCTCGGCCGCGGTATGTTCTCAATAGAATCGATTCCCGGCATGATGGTGAACTTGAGATGAAGAAGCCGTTTTCATTCTGGTTGCTCGAGGCCTATTTGCTGGTGAGCGTCGGCGCATATTTGTATTTGCTGCCCAAAGCGATCGCCAACGGGGAAGCCGCCATTGGCGCCGCTGGTGCGCGACCCATTCACCTCGCCGAGTTGTTCCTGCTTCTGCTGTTGAACGCGTTCTGTTTGGTGGGTGTGTGGCGACTCAACCCGCGCGTATTGCGTCTCACGGCCTACTTTATGATCGGGTTTCCGCTGGTGGGGATCCTCTATGAGGCCGTTTTTCAGTCGGATTCGTTCGCTCAATGGTGGTGGTTGAGCGTGTCGGCGCGCGCTCCTTACATTCTGCTTTTCTACATCGCCCGTTTCGGAAAACTGCCGTGCTATTTTGCGCAGGTGGCGGCCGAACGACGCGCGGCGCGCTGATTTGCCAGCCTGATCGAAATGATGTCTACCGCCGGAAGTCGAGCATCTCGACCGTGTAATCGGAAACCTTGACTTCGACCGCGCGGCGGTAGCCTTCGGGATCGCCGCCGAGTTGGAAGGGCACGTCGACTTTCGACTCGATGCGGATGTGCTTGACCAGGAAATCGTGCACCCCCGGCTCCTCCCACGTGCCGATCCAAACCGTTTTGGCGAGCCGCAAGACGTGGGGCACGGTCACGTCGGCCAGGCGCAGTTGACAGTAACCGGGTTTGACGCAGGCGAACGGATAGGCCTTCAAGTTGAACCCGTAATTCTCGGTGGTGGCGAAGCCGGCGATCAGGCTGCGGCCGTCGTAGATGACCTCGCCTTTCTTGATCGGCAGCTCCTCGACGCCGTTGGTATGGTTGATGCGATAGACCGGCTCGTCGGACAGGTTGGTCACCTTCACGTACACGGCGAACTTCTTGAAGATCGTCTTCGGGATCGAGCGGGCGATCAGCGCGATCAGATAGCCGAGCAGACTGTTGACCACCTTCCACATGAAGCCCGTGGTGAACTTGTTCTTCACGTCGATGTAGTCGTTGAGGATCAGCGCATCGACGCCCATGCCGCCGAAGTGGAACAGACGGCCTTCCGACTCCATCATGTTGAACGGCGTGAAGCGCAACTCGTGATCGTGCAGCCGGCGCAGCGCCCAGATCGGCCCGACCTTGCGCGGCGTCTGCAGCAGACCGGCCCAGCCGTTGCCGGTGCCGAGCTTGAGCAGGCCGTACTTCGGCAACTGATAATCGCCGCCCTCGGCGTTCAGGCGTTCGACCTTCCGCCGCATCTGCTCGATGACGCGCATCGCCGTGCCGTCGCCGCCGCCGGACAACACCAGCGGATAGCGTTTGCGGATGATGTCGTCCAGGCTTTGGTCGGACTGCTCGACCGTGCGCGTGATGTAGATGTCGTCGACGTCGACGTGCCGGGAAATCATGTCCAAGGTGCTTTGGCGCACCTTGCGGGCTTTCATATTCAAGACCACGGCAAACGGCTTAATGGCGCACCTCCATGATTGATGGGATTTTTGTTGTCGCTCCTATGAAATTAACCAGAGGCCAAGGGAAAACGCAAGGTCGGGATGTGGGTTGGGGTTTGGGGATTCGGGATTGGGGCTCGGGGCGTAGGGGCGTATTGCCATACGCCCCAATCCTAATTCGGGCAACCACGGGGGGTTGCCCCTACGGCCGCGCGGGCGCGCGGACCTGATACACCACCATGCTCTTGCCGGCGTTCGTGTTCGAGTCGGGCAGGTCAATACGGAAAATGACGCGGTCGGCATAGGGCCGTTCCACGCCTTGCGACACGTCGGGGTAGGTAATGAGGTAGTCGAGTTTTTCGATCACCCGCGGCGAGAGCGGCGCGAGGTGCGGCGTGTTCAGCCCGAGGATATCCACCATCTGCCGCCGGCCGAAGTAGGCGATCGCGCCCGCGTCGAACAGCCCGATCGTCGCGTCGGGCGGCGTGTTCGCGTTCACCCATTCGCCCATGCGCACCTGCATGCGTTCGATGTCGGCGCAGCCGCGGGCGAACTCGCGCGGCTGATCGCGCCAGGCGCGCAGCACGTCGGGCGCGTCGGCCAGCAGCAGCGCCAGCGCCGCGAGCGCGACGGCCAGCGGCAGGTGGCGGCGGTAGGTGCGATGCAGCACGCGCTTTTCGAGCAGCAGGTCGGTGACGAACGCCGCGCCGAGCAGTTCGACCGCGAACAGAAACGGCAGCGCGGGCACGAGATAACGGTTGCCGGGGAACGTGCCGCCGATCAGTTGCAGTTTTTCCGAACCGAGGAGCAGCGCGAGCGCCCAGGGGAAGACGACGAACGGCAGCCAGCGCGCGTCGCGCCGCCACGCGATCCACAGCAGGCCGAGGGCGTAGAGCATCCATTGCAGCGGATGGCCGACGAAGCCGCCCAGGCGGTTGATCTCGGCGAGCAGCCCGCGCAGCGTCGGCCCGCTGGTCAGCGCCGACCACCCGCCCGCGCGCACGTAAAAACTCGCCGGCGCCAGGCGGCCGGTCGCGCGCCAGTCGAGCCACGCCCAGAACAGCCCCGCGAGCAGCGGCGGCAGCACGAGCCAGAACGCGTTTTGCGCCAGCGCGTGGGCGCCGCCGGGCCGATCGCGCCGCAAGCCGAGCAAGGCCTGCAGCAACCCGCCGACGATGACCAGCGCCGCCAGCAGCGAGCCGTCGGGGCGCACGATCACCGTCGCCGCGGCCAGCACGCCGGCGAGCCGCGGCTTCTCGGCGACCAGCGCCGTCGCCGCGCCGAGCGCCAACGCGGCATAGAGCGCGACTTCCATTCCCGACAACGCGGCGAAGATGTTGAGCGGATCAACCAGCACAAGCAGCGCGCCGATCACCGCCAGCGGCAGCGAACCCCAGCGCTTCAGCAAGACGAATAGTCCCGTGGCGAGGCCGAGCAGCGCCAACAACCCCAGCGCCTTTGCCGCCAGCGGCGCGTACACGCCGAGACGCAGCGGCAGCGCCAGCAGCAGCACCCACAACAGGCTCGTCGTGCCCGCCGCCGGTTCGCCGGGGTTGTAGTGCAGAATGCCGGTGCGCAGTGCGTTGCGGGCGTAAACGAAGTGCACCCAGGCGTCGTCGAGCGGCGCCGCACGGAATTCTGGCGCGCGGCCTTGATACGCGGTAAACTCAAAGCGCCATGACGCCGCCGCCAGCAACAACAATGCGGGCAACAGCCACCACCACGCGCGCCAACGGGCGGTGCGTGCGGGCGGGGGAGTGATGTCGTTTCGTTCGACCATCGGGCCCGTGCTCATCCTCCTGGCGGCGTTGCTGGTGAACGCCTTCTATGTACAACAGGCCGCGACCGGCGACCATGCCGTCCGCGGCTGGTTCTACGACAGCGAGGTCAACCCGCACCCCGGCTGCGACTTCTACGCGCTGTACACCGCCGGCCGCGCGCTGCGTCACGGCGGCGACATCTACGCCGGCGATCCCGACCACGCGATCACGCCGTGCTGCTACGCCTTCCGCTACCTGCCGGTCGGCGCCGCGCTGGGCGTACCGTTCGCCGCGCTCAAGCCCGAAGCCGCGCGGCTGGCCTGGATCGCACTGCTCGAACTGCTGGCCCTGGCCTGCGCGTTGATTTCCTGCCGGGTGGCGCGCGGAACGGCCGGCGCGGTTCTCGCGGCCGGTTGGCTCGCCGCCACTCCCGTGTACCTCGAATTATACATGGGACAGTTCAATATGCTCCAGGCGGCGCTGTTATTTTTTGCGCTGGCCGCGGCGTTGCGCGAAAAGTCGCGTCTCGCCGACACCGCGCTGTGCGGCGCGCTGCTTTGGAAGCTGACCGCCTGGACCGCCGCGCCCGCGCTGATCGTGCGCGAACGCTGGCGGCCGCTCATTGCCGCGGGCGTGCTCGCCGCCGGATCGCTGCTGGCCTACCGTTATCTCGGCCGCCACTCGCTCGAACCGTTTTGGAGCAACTTCGTGCTGGGCGATCAGGTGCGTCCCGAAATCAATCGCGGCGACCTCGGGTTCCTGATGCTCGTGCGCGTGCTGCTCGGCGCCGCGCTGCCGCCGTTGCTGGTCTACCTCATTCCCGCCATCGCGGCGTCGCTCGCCCTGATCGCGACCGTTGTCGGCGCGCGCGCGTCGTTCGGCGATCATCTCGCGCTGTGGTTCACGGCCTACTTCTTCATCTACCCGACGATCTGGGAGCACCATTATCTGATGCTCATGCCGCCGCTCGTGTATCTCTATTTGCGCACGCGTTCGCCGTTGCTGTGGCTGGCGCTGGCGCTCTACGCGCTGCCCACGCCCTATGCCATGGCCGGGCCGACCGGCGCGCACTGGGCGGGCTGGTGGCCGTTGGCGTATCATGCGATGAAGCCGGCGGCGGCGCTGATTGTCTTCGCCGCGGCCCTCGCGCAAACGGCGCGCGCGGGACGCCGGCGAGTGAAGTAGAGCGTTGCGGATGTTGAGTCTGGGGAACAGAAAATGAGATCGGCGATCAGGATCACTTGCTTCATCAGCATGATTGTCGCCGGATTGCTCGCGGTCTCGTCGCCGGCGATCGCTGCGCAAATCGTGTCGGTCACGCCGAGCGCGGATACGGTGGCGCAATACGAGATGCTCGAAATCAACATCGAGCTCGATACGACCTACGACAATCCGTACGACGCGAACGAGGTGACGGTCGATGTCGTGCTGACCGCGCCCGACGCCGAGCAGGTGCAGTTTCCCGCGTTCTGGTTCGAGCCGTACGACTATACGGAGCAAGACGGCGCCGAGGTGTTCACGCCGACGGGTCCGGGTTTTTGGAAAGCGCGCTGTGCGCCGCCGGCGCAGGGCGATTATTCGTTTCACGTCGTCGTGCACGATGCGAGCGGTGATACGAGTTCCGACGAAATCGACTTCGCCGCGACCGCGCCCACGAGTCACGGCTTCGTGCGCGTCAGCGAGCGGAACGCGCGCTACTTCGCGTTCGACGACGGCGCCGGCTACGTACCGCTGGGCTTCAACGTCGACTGGGCGGGCGAAACCAGCGGCGGCTTCGCTTACATGGACTACGTCGACGACCTCGCGGCGGGCGGCGGCAATTGGACGCGCCTGTGGCTGACGCACTTCGCGCAGGGCCTGATCCTGGAATGGGGCGCGTATCATCCGACCGGCTACTACCAGGGCCTCGGGCGCTACAGCCAGCAGGCGGCCACGCGCCTCGACACGATCCTCGCGCACGCGCAGCAAATCGGCGTGTATATCCAAATCGTGCTGCATCAACATTCGCAATTCGAAACGCCGCAGTGGTCAAGCTGGGCGGACAATCCGTACAACGCGGCCAACGGCGGACCGTGCGCGACCAGCGCCGACTATTTCACCAACGACCAGGCGCTCGCGTACGAACGCAATCTGCACCGCTACCTCGTCGCGCGCTACGCGGCGTACCGTTCGCTGCTCGCGTGGGAGATGTGGAACGAGGCCGACCTGATCACCGACGTGCGCATGGATCTGATGGTCCCGTGGACGCAGGACATGGCCGCGCAGGTGCGTGGGCTCGACCCGGAGCACCATCTGGTCACCACCAGTTACGGTCTGCCCGCCGCCCTGCCGACCTACGACCTGACGACGTGGGATTACAACAACCGCCATCAATACGTGTACGGCTCGTGGATGATCGGCCTGTTCCTCGGCCCGTATCGCGCGGCCGGCGCGCCGCTGCTGTTGTCGGAGTTCGGCATCGACGCCGCGGGCGCCCAGAACGCGCGCGACACGCTGGGCGTGAATATTCATAACGGCATCTGGTCCGCGCTGATGCGCGGCTACGCGGGCGGCGCGATGTACTGGTGGTGGGACGATTACGTGGGGCCGCTCGACCTCTGGCCGCTCAACCTGCCGCCCGGCGCCTTCCTCGCGGACGAAGACCTGACGCGCTTCACCGACGACGCGCGCGCCTCGGCGGCGAGCGGGCGCAAGCGACTCGAGGCCTGCGGCATCGCGGCGAAGAACGGCGACGCCGTGAGCGAGGTGTGGGCATGGGTGCACGATCCGGCGAGCGACTGGTGGGGGTCGATGGATGCGCTGCCGCCGATCGACGGCGCCGTCCTCACGCTCGCTGGCCTGCACGACGCGGCGAACACGACGTGGACCGGCGAGGTGTGGGACACGTGGCAAGGGCAGGCGGTCGCGGCCGTCAACGCGACATCCGACGGCGACACGGTCGCGCTGGCGTTGCCGTCATTCGCGCGCGATGTCGCGCTCAAGCTCCACGCCGAACCGCCCGCGCCCGATGACGACACGGTCGATGACGACACGGTCGATGATGATACGGTCGATGATGACGCCGTGGACGACGATGTTGACGACGACCAGGCCGACGACGACGCGGACGACGACGTCGATGACGATCTCGACGACGACATGGACGACGATGTGGACGATGACGCCGCGGATGACGATGCGGTTGACGATGATCTTGCGCCGGGTCATGCCGGGGACGATGATAACTCAGGCTGCGGCTGCGGATGAGGAAGATGACCGAACGGCGGAAAATCTCGAACGTCGATGCGCTGGGCATTCTCGCGATGGGCGCCCTGGTGCGTTACGGTGCGCCGCTCGGCGGCCTGCTGCTGCAATTGGCGGCGATCGTCGCGGGTGTGGTCGGCGTGCTGGCCCTGGTGTGGCAGCGCCCCATCGCCGCCGTCGCGTTGTTCCCCGTCGCCGGAGTCTGCTGGTGGTTCGGCGACCGCCTGCACGCCGTCACCCGCTGCCAGCCGCTCAATCAAATGCTCGACAACCCGCCGAGCGAACCCGACAAAAAAGCGTAGGGGCGCGATTCATCGCGCCGTTCATGATAGGGCGTAAGGCATTACGCCCCTACGAAGACCGATGTAGGAGCGCCTTTCCAGGCGCGATCGAAACCGTAGGGGCGACCCATGGGTCGCCCGCAATGGGCGAGGCATGCCTCGCCCCTACGAAGACACAGCCGAGGGCGGCTGTGCCACACGCCATTTTGTAGGGGCGGACCGATGTGTCCGCCCTCGTTCATCGTCCCCAGGATTAAAAATCCTGGGCTATTGACTCTCGTCCCTGACGGTCTTGTAAAAAACAGTATACCTTTCTAATTCGTCCCGACCGTCTGCCGCTCGCCCCGTCAGGGGCGATAGAAAATAGCCCAGGGTTTTCAACCCTGGGGCCGGAGCGCCTACGACAGCGCTTTCCTCGCGCGCGGGGTGAGCAGATTCATGATGCCGTCGGTCGTCGCATATTTTTGACCGCATTGCGGGCACGACCACTCGTCGTCGGCGGTGCACGACAGCGGCGGGCGGTCGATCGCGTTGACCGGGCAGACGGCGACGGCGGCCGGATCGACGCCCGCGTTCGCGCGCACGGTCATCCGATTTTGTTGCACGGCCAAACTATCTCGCGCTTTCTCCAAACACGGTTGGCCGCACAAATCGGCGCGGCAGCGCGCGGTCACCGTCCAGCACGCCGGGCAGGCCAACGCGCGTTCGATATCCGGCGCGGGCGACGGCGGCGCGGCGCAGTCGATCCAAAACGAATTTCGCCCGGCCGCATCGGCGAACACGAAATGCGCCGGCCGGATTTCATCGGTCGAATTCAAGACGAGGCGGATCGTGCTGCGCTGAAGGGCGTCGGCCGGCAGCGCAAAGTCCAGCGCATCGGGCGCGAACGGTCGCGCGGCGATGGGCAGGTCGTCGATGAGCACGGTCAGGCGGTCCGGCTTCGTCTCGAAATAGACGCGCAGCCGATCGAGCCCGGCGCGTTTGCGCAGCAGCAGGCAACGCATTCCGGCAGCGGGCGCTTCGTGCATTGGCCGCTGCCCGCCCTCCGCCAGCCACACGCCGCCGGTCTCGGGATCCTTGCGGCAGCGCGCGCCGATCGCTCCGCCGAACAACATGACTTCCGCTTTCGTCGCCCGCGTACGCCCCAGCGGCCAGAGCAGCAGGCGCGCCAGCGGACCGGCCGCGCGGATCATCGCCGTGACGTACGGGTGATCGCTCATCTCGACGCGCTCGAAGGCCCCGGCCAGCCAGCGCTTGTACTGCGCGCGCGAGAACTGCATTTCCGCCGCGCCGGCCTCCACCGCCTCGCGGCCGTCGACGTCGACGAACCACGGCAGCAGGTGCAGATGCAGCAGAGCGCGCGTCCAGGCCGGCAATGAATGCAGCGTGCGGGTGCGCGACAGATGCAGCGCGAGCAGGCGCCGCACCGGTTCGTCGCCGACCAGCAGCATGCCGCCCGGCGCGAGCACGCGGCGCAGCTCGGCCAGCACCGGACGCGGGTCGGGGAAATGATGCAGCGCGCCCCACGCCACGGCGAAGGGCAGCGCGTTGTTGCGCAGCGGCAGGCCGTGGGCGTCGCCCCAGGCGCGGTGCGGCAGGTTCGGCAAGGCGAGTCGCGCCGCATAGGCCGGCATGGCGGCGAGCGCATCGCGACTCAGATCGAGCGCCAGCCCGGCGGCGGCCAGATCGTTGGCGAGCAGCAGGCTGATCGCGCCGGTTTCCGCGCCGAGTTCGAGAAAGGGCGAAACGGCGACGCCGCGCAAGGCCAGGTCGCGAAAGAGGCCGCGGCGTTCGCGCACGGCGAGCTGCATGTAAGCCAGGGTTCCGTCGTTGACGCCGGCGGCATGAAAGCGCCGGAAGGACGCCTCGCCGCGCATCTGCTCGTCGCTCTGCGCGAGCGAGGTCATTTTTTGCGGTCCAGGTAGAGCCGGCGGATGATTTCCTTGGCCTCGGTGCATTCGGGGTCCGCTTCAACGGCCCGGACGAAATACAGCTCGGCCATGCTCAGGTCGCCTTCCGTCTGGTACAACTTGCCCATGTACAGGTAGCCGACGGAGTTTTTCGGCTGCTGGGTGATGGCCTTCTGAATCCACGCCGCCGCGTTGCGAAAGCGTTGCGGATCGGTGGTCGTCTCGAAGTACAACGCGATGCCGAGACGCGCTTTGACCTCCGGGGCGTCGTACCCGCGCTGCAGGGCGATCTCGAACATCTCGCGCGCCTTGGCCCACATCGATTGTTCGAAGAGCGACACGGCGAGTTGGAAAATCTGCTCCGGCGGATCCTCGGCCGAAAACAGCATTTCGCGCGAGTCGTCCAGCAATTTTTCCGAGACGGCCATTTCGTCGAAATTGGTGAACGCCGGGTCGAGCTTGGCCGGTATTTCGCCCAGATCGGCCAGCGTCACGTCGCCGAGATCGTCCGGCGCCACATCGGCCGCATCCGGCCCGGCGACCAGCTCCTCGGCGGGCTCGTCGAGCGGCGCAGCGGGTTGGCGCGGTTCAGCCAGGTCAGCCGCGGCCGGCGACCGGTGACCGACGGCCTCATCGGCCTTGCTCAGGGCGTCGTCGCGGGTCGTGCGCTCCTCATTGTACTTGTGCAAATGATCGAGCAGGCGGCGGCGCAGCTCTTCGTCGTGCGCTTCATCTTCGGTGACCGTGATCTCTTCTTCGCGCACCGCCGCGGACCGTTCCTGGCGGGCCAGCTCGCGCCGGATGCGATCCAGGCTCACTTCGGCGATGCGGAACAAACGCTGCAGCGGATCATGGGGCAGCGTCGCTTCTTTCGGCGCACGCTCCGGCCGCGGGATGCCGGGCTTGAACTTGCAATAGTCGATCGTCAGCAGGCCGAACACCAGCGCGCGGGCGTCCGTGGGTCCGAGCGACGATTCGGCCATGATGCGCTCGAGCGTAGCGCCGGCGGCGATCAGCTCGACCACCTGGCGGTCGGCCGGATTGCGCAACAAGAGGTCCAGCGGCGCCGGCGGGGCAGCGGTCAACTTGAGCGTCGTTTGCAGCCGCTTCGCCAGCCGCTGTTCGATCATCCCCGGGTTGTACTTTTCGCGGACGCCTTCGAGAATCCGTTGCAGGGTTTGCACCGGCGTGGGCGGGACGTCGGTCCCGGGCAGTTCGTGGTCGTAGAACAGGTAGCCGCCGTGCCGCCACGAAAAGAACACCACGACGTTTTTCTGGAAGAACAAGTCGGCGGCCTTTTTGGCCAGGTCGCGGTCGACGATCCGGCGCTTGACCAGCAACTCGACCGTGCCGACTTTCTCGTGCTCGGACAGCTTGAGATAATTGAGCCGCTCCTCTTCCGTGATCAGGTTCTGCCCTTGCAGAAAGCGGGCGAACTCGGGCTCGGCGAAAATTCCCTGGTGGTACGGAAACAACGCGCCGTCGCGCAAGTAAAAGCGCAGCTTGACCACGCCGTCGGTGACCACCAGCAGACCGGTCTTGTGCGCCCGGAAGAAACCGTACAACAAGCGCGCCGGATGAATTTGGCTGAGGTCGCCTTTGATTGACGCCGTGGCCGCACGTTCAATCCAAATCAAATTTTGCTGGGCCGGCATCATTAAGTGTCGCCCACCCTCGCAGGTTGTTTTCCGCTGATGTAATGTACAGAACATGCAGGCATCGGGCAACCGGCGAGGGAGGCAGTCATGAATCGGCGTTTAGGGGCGTGGTGGCTGGCGCTGGCGTTGGTCGCCGCGGTCGCGGCCGCGATGGAAGTCGAGGTGCTGCAGCCGCAGCATCGCGTGGGCGCGGACTTGCTGGCCGCCGTGCAGGCGGCGGTGGGCAATGAAGGGACGGTCACGCTCGATCAACGCACCGGCGCGCTGGTCGTGACCGGCACGGCGGGGGCGATCGCGCGGGCGAAAAAGGTGCTGGCGGAGCTGGACACCGCGCCGCGCACGGTGCGCATCGACCTGTCGACCATCGCGGAGACCGACCTGACCAATCTGGGCGTCAACGTGGACTGGTCGACGTCGGCGGGCGTCTGGCGGATCGGGCGCTTGCGCGACACGCAGTTGACGGAAGACGGCCGCCTGCGCGTGCACGGCCAGGTGACGCAACGGCTCTATCGCAGCGCGGACGCGGCGCGGCAGATGATTCGCGTGCTCGAAGGCGAAACGGCCGTGCTGGTTTCCGGCGGGCGCACCGACTACGAACCGACGCATCTGTCCTGGTCGCAAACCTTCGGCGCTCGCCTGTCGGGCGACATCACGCACGTGCAGGTCAGCCTGATGGCCCGGCCGCGCATCGTCGGCGAATACGTGCAACTCGACATCACGCCGCAACTCACGACGTTCGGCGCGGAAGGCATGCGCGTCCAGCAGGTCATGGGCATGGCCACGACGGTGCGCGTGAAAAACGGCGAGACGGTGCTGCTCGGCGGATCGTCGACGCAGGGCCAGCTTTTCACCGCCGATCTGCTGCGCAGCCTGTCCGTGGGCGCGAGCCAGAGCAACGTGGTGATGATGCTGACGGTGAGGATCGAGCAGTAGATCAGGGTCTAGCAGGCTGTTGAGAAA
>PMZC01000003.1 GCA_003170555.1 Deltaproteobacteria bacterium | reverse complement strand
GGGGGCGGGCCCGGTGTGCGCTCCGGCTAATCCAACGCCGCGCGCATCGCGCGGACGAATTCCGGACTGGAGCCGCAGCAACCGCCGATGATGCGGGCGCCGGCGGCCACGAGGTCGGGCACGAAGGCGGCGAAGTGATCGGGCGTTTCGTGGTAGAGCAGCAGCCCGTCGGCGGAATCGGGTCGGCCGGCGTTCGGCTGGAGAATGAGCGGCACGTCGGCGCCGCTTTTCAGCGCGGCGGCGATGGCGGACATGTGGCTGATCGTCACCGAGCAGTTGGCGCCCACGACGGTCGCGCCGGCCGCGGCCAACGCGCGCGCGCAATCCGCCGCGGAATTGCCCATCATTGTGAAGACCCCGCCGCGTTTCGGCTCGAAGGTCATCGACGCGATGACCGGCAGCCCGGTGGACCGCGCGGCGTCCAACGCCAGCAGCGCTTCGTTCAAGTCAAAGAAGGTTTCCAGCATCAGGCAATCGACTCCGCCTTCGGCCAGCGATTGCGCTTGCGTCAAAAACGTTTCGCGGATGGCCGCCGGCTCGCCCGCGCCCCACGGCTTGAGCATCTCGCCGCACGGTCCGATGTCGCCGGCGACCAGCGCGCGCTGTTTCGCCGCGGATCGCGCCAGACGGGCGCCGGCCAGGTTGATTTCGCGCGCCCGGTCGGCCAACCCGAATTTCGCCAGCTTGATCGCGGTCGCGCCGAAGGTGTTGGTGATGGTCAGATCGCTGCCGGCCTCGATGTACTCGCGGTGGATGGTNNGCCGTCGCAGATGAGCACTTTCTCGGCCAGCAGCTTGCCTAAATCCATCTGCTTATTCTCTAGTTCGGTTTCGCCGGCCACCCGTGACCGGTTCGCAGGCCGACGAACGCGTTGACGGCCGGATCATACCACGTCGTGTAGCCGCCCAGGTACCACCCCCGGGTTTCCGGGAACTTGTCGATCACGTCGATGACGCCGTAGCCGAACACGATCAGCTCCGGATTGCTCGCCAGCAACACCGCGAGCAGCCGCTGGCCCGGCGGTTGGCCGGGGTCGCACGCGCCCGGCATGAAGCGGCGCACCGAGCGGCAGTTGGCCTCGCCGGTGTCCTTTTGTTCGAGCAGCGCGAGGTAGTAGAGCACCGAGGCCTTGATCACGTGGTGCGCTTCGGGGCGCACAATCGCCAGCCCGGCGTCGGTGAACACCACGCCCCCGGGCGGCACGGCCCGCGCGACGAAATCGGCCAACTTCAGATTCTGCGCCAGCGAACGCGTCGGATAATAATGCACGCGGTCATATTCGCCGCGCAGGAAATCCATCAACGCTTTGCCGTCGAGCTGCCGAGCGGGTTCGTCGGGACCGGGCGCACCGATAAACGGAGCGAGCACCCCTTCGTAAACGCGGATCGTCGTCGCGGCGTAGCGCAGGTGATAGCGCGCTTCCACCCCGGCGAATCCGACGAGCGCGGCGAACACGAGCGCGGCCGCCGTCGCGCCCAGCCAGCGGCGGCGACCGCCGCCCAGCGGCAGCACGCGCGCGAGCAGGATGCCGCCCGCCGGCGCGAACAGCATCGCCGGCAGCACCAGGTCCTGTTCGAACGGCACGCGTCGCGCGACAACGCTGATCACGCCGGCCCAGCCCAGCGCGACGAGCAGCAGCACGGTCCAACGCCGCCGCGCGCCCGGCAACTGCAAGGGCAGGAGGAAGAACCCGACGACCAACGCCAGCCACATCATCGGATTGGTGTAGAAGGTGCGGACGACAAACCACGTGCCGCCGCGGAACGTTTCGCTGAAGCGGAAGAGGGCGCCGTTGCGCAGCATCCACGTCACCGCGTCGCCGGCGCGCAGGCCGCACGTCCACACCATCACCACTACGCCGGCGGCGACCGCGGACGCGCTCCACCAAACGAAACCGCGCAGCGCGCGACGACGGTCTTCGCCGGTCAGCAACAGATCGACGAACCACACCGCGGCGGGGCCGAGCGCGACGAACACGGCGGAGACTTTGGTCATCACCGCCAGGCCGAGCAGTAAGCCGGAGCACGCCGCCGCCCGGTCGTCGCGTTCGCCCGCGCGCCATCTGGCCCATTGCCACAGCGAGGCGAACGACAGCGCGAGCATCAGCGGTTCGGCGCGCACCTGCACGCAGCGTTCGGCGAAATAATTGAAAAACGAAATGAGGATGACCGTCCACAGCGCCGCGCGCCGGCCGGCGAGGGCGTCGGCGAAGAGAAACAAAAACCAGAACACGGCGGCCGACAGCAGCAGCTCGGCGAGGCGCGCGCCGAGGTAGATCAGCGACGGGCGGCCCAGCCAGAGCAACGGCCGCGCCACTTGAAACAACAGCGGCGTCCGCACTTCAAACGTGTCGACGTAGAGCACGCCTTCGTGCCCGATCTCCCAAGTCCGGTGGAGCATGTCGGACTCGTCTTCGTTCAGCGGTTCGTGGAAGACGAGGTACGCGCGCCAGGCGAACGTGACGACCAGCGCCGCCACGGCCAGCGCGACGAGCGTACGCGAGACGACCGTTTCGCCCGAACCGGACATGCCTGCTCCTTGTGACTGGCCCGCAGAATGGCATAGCCCGGCGCGGGCCTCAAGCGCGGCTTTCTGTTAGAATGACGCGATGCCTTCGCTGTACGCCATCGCCTCGCGGTTCGCCGGTCCGGGCATCGGACAAACCGCTTTTCGCGCGGCGACGGGTCTGTGGGAAGCCGGGCTGCTCGGCCGGCTGGTCGCGCTCGGCCACGAACCCACGGCGGTGGCGGAAGATCGCATCGTCGACGTCTGGTTCCCGCCGCGGCGCGCGTTGTGGTTCCTCGACGACAAGCGTTTCTACCGCGAGAAAAATCGCCGCTTCGATCGCGTATGCCGGCGGCAGCTCGGCCCGGCGTGGGACGTGGTTCACCTTTGGAACAGTCAGGCGACCACAACGGCCCGCCGCGCTCGCGCGCTCGAACGGCGGCTGATCATCGACCGCGCGAGCACGCACATCGTCACGCAGACGCGGCTGCTCGTCGACGCCTACGCGCGCGAGGGCGTGCGCTACGAACCGACCTACCGCGAAACGATCGAGCGGTGCGTCGAGGAATACGCGCTCGCCGATCTCGTGCTGACGCCCAGCCCGCTCAGCTACCAAAGTTTTCTCGACCAGGGTTTCGACGCGCGGCGGCTGGTGCGCTGCCCGTTCGGCGCCGATCTCGCGCGCTTCACGCCGCGCGAAAAACCGCCCGCTCGTTTTCGCGCCGTGTTCGTCGGCCAGCTCGGCGTGCGCAAGGGCGTGCTGACGCTGCTCGAAGCGTGGCGGCGCGCGCGGCTCGACGGCGAACTGTGGCTGATCGGCGGCGAGGAGCCGGTCATCGCCGAGCGGCTACGCGGCTGGTGGGACGACCCGTCGGTGCGCTGGCTCGGCATTCGCGCGGACGTGCCCGACCTGCTGCGCGCTTCGTCAGTGTTCGTTTTTCCGTCGGTGGAAGAGGGCAGCGCGCTGGTCACCTACGAGGCGATGGCCTGCGGCTTGCCGCTGATCGTCACGGCCGAAGCCGGGTCGGTGGCGCGCGACGGCGTGGAGGCGCGCGTTGTGCCGGCGCATGACGTCGACGCGCTGGCCGCGGCGCTCACGCGCATGGCCGAGCATCCGGACGAGGCGTGGCGCATGGGCGAGGCGGCGCGTCGACGCGTCGAGGCGTTCCCGTGGTCCGACTACGGCCGCCGCATCGCACTCGTGCATCGACTTCTCGCGGAAGGAAAACGCGCGACGGAAATTCAAAACGCAATCGGAGTGAAGAGCGAATGAAACTAGGCTTGAGGCTTAGGGCTTGGGGGATGCGGCTAGAGCAGCTAACGTTTGAGCCTATCCTTTGGGGGGTTACGCCGAAGCGCCGCCAGCCCCGAAAGGGCGCTATGCGTCAGCCCAGGGCGTCAGCCCTGGGTCGGGGAGCGCTTTTCCAACAGAGCCCTGAAAGGGCGTCATCGGGTAACTTGGTCCGCGCCAATGCCGCCCCTTCAGGGCTCACGTGATTTGGTTGGATTCTTCCCAGGGCTGACGCCCTGGGCTTACGGATACCGCCCCTGCGGGGCTCAGGAACACAGTCGGTTCAAATATTATGGTCGCACGCAATCGTGAAGTGCTCTAGAGGCTGGGAGACTGGAAGACTGAGAGGCTGAAAGGTAGGCAGCGTCCTCTTCCTACCTTCCAGCCTTCCAGTCTTTCAGCCTCCTAAAACTCCAGACCCTAGACCATGTTCCTGGCGCGGCATAAACTGTCGCAATGATCCAACGCGAACGCTATCTCGTCCCCCTGGCGTTGCTCGCACTCGCCGCCGCGTATGCCTCGCCGGTCTTTTCGCCGCTGCGCGCGATTTATTCGGGCAACGCGGTGAAGGACAACGACTGGCTGAAGATCGCCTCGTTTGAGCATTTCGCGCGCGACAGCCTGGCGCACGGCGCGCTGGCGAAGTGGTGCCCGTATTTCGGCGGCGGGTATCCGTTGATCGCGCATCCGGAAGACGGCTCGCTTTCGCCGCTCATCATCCCCAGCTACCTCTTCGGCGAAGAGGTGGGGATGAAGCTGCAATTGGTGATCGCGCTGTTTCTCGGCGCGTGGGGAACTTATCTCGCCGCGCGGCGCGCGTTCGATTTCACGGCGGCGGCGGCGGGCGTCAGCGCGGTCGGTTTGCTCGTCGCGGGTTGGATGGCCTGGCGCGTGCACTACGGCTGGCCGATGCACTTCGGCTATTACCTCTTTCCGTTGGTGTTCTACTTCACCGCGCGCGCGATGGAAGACCGGCGCTGGCTGCTCGCGGCGACGGCGACGATGGTGGTCATCCTGCAGCAGATCGCCCAGGGCCTGCCGTTCTTTTTCATCTTCCTTTTGGTGTGGGCCGTCGTCTGCGATCTGGTGAAGCGACGCGGCATCGCGCGCGGTACGCATACGCTGACCGTGCTCGCGCTGGCCGTGACCACGGCGTTGACCGGCGCGCTGAAGGTGAGCGGCCTGGTGCAACTGCTCGGCGAGAATTCGCGCTGGGCGCCGTACGCCGACTACCGCCCGCTCGAACACTTCTACGCCGGCTTCGGCGAATGGGGGCGCTTCGTGGTGAGCGAGGCGGATGTGTTTTACAAAAACATCGGCCTGGGCTGGTGGCTCGCCGCGCTGGCGGCGCTCGGGATCGTGCTGGCGTGGCGGCGGCTGTGGGTGCTCGTTCCCGGCGTGCTGTTGTTGGTGTGGATCGGCCTGGGCCCGAACGCGCCGGTCGATCTGTTCGTGCGGCTGCATCGTTTCCCGATTTTCGACGCGATGCACTGGCCGATGAAGTACACCAACTTCTTCGTCACCTTCGCGCTGTGCCTCTGCGCCGGCGGCGCGGTTGATTTCGTCGCCCGCCGCGTGGCGTCGCGTTGGCGATGGCTGATCCTCGCCGTCGCGCTCGCGCCGGTGCTGCCGATGGCGCTGGCGCACATGCGGCTGCTCAATGCGACGTTCACCAAAGTCGAGCCGCCGTTCCCGCTGGTGAGCACGCCGTTTCGCCAGGTCGCGGCGTACGAGGGTTCGCCGCGCGGCGCGGCGCGGCCGATTCAGGCGAACGGGTACTGGCTGCTGCGGCAAAACCAGGGCGTGATCGATTGGGACGGCGATCTGCTGCTGCCCGAGCACGCCACGCCCGCCGAACGCATTGCGCGCGACGGTTCGCGGCGGCCCGAACCGAATTATCGCGGCGAGGTCTATCTGACGGCGCCGGGCGAAGTGACCTGGCTGCAGATCGGCGTCAATCATTTCGCGGTGCGCGGTCGCCTCGAACGACCCGGTCGCGTCGTACTCAACCAGAACTTCGATCTCGGCTGGCGCGGCAAGCCGCATCACCCCATGTCGGAAAACGGCCTGGTGGCGATCCCGATCGATACGGGGCCGTTCGAGGTCGAGTTCAACTACCAACCCGCGTGGTTCGGCAACGGCCTGGCGATTGCGCTGTTGAGTTGGGTGGCGCTCGGACTGTTCTGGTGGCGCGAAACGCGCGTGCGCCGGAAGCGTCTGGCGGAAGAAAATAAAAGCGGCAGCGACTAACCTAGCCGCTGCCGCTGTCGACTCGACGACTAACTGACTATCTCTTGCGCTTCGCCGGCTTGCCTTTCTTGGCGACCGCCTTCTTCGCCGGCTTGGCCTTCTTGCG
>PMZC01000365.1 GCA_003170555.1 Deltaproteobacteria bacterium | reverse complement strand
GCGTGGGCGTCGGGGTCGGAGAACCGGCGGCCGGCGTCTCCGCCGTTTCGGCGGGAGTTTCCCGGTCGAGGGGCTGCGGTCCCTCTTCCACCGCCGGCACGCTTTCGTCGTCGTTGGTGAAGTGCACGAGAATTTCGACGTACGACCGGCGATACAATTCGTTGGCCAGCCGTTTCATTTCGAGATCGGCCTTCTGCCGCCGCAGGATCATGCGGATGCGCTCCTGCAGCTCTTCGAACGCCGGCGGGTCGCCGCGTTTCTTTTCGAGCAGCTTGAGGATGAAGAAGCCGTGCTCGTCGCGATAGATGGTCGAGATCTGCCCGGCGTCGAGCACCGCGGCGGCTTTGCGGTACGTTTCTTTCAGATCCTCGGGTTTGAACTCGCCGATCTCGCCGCCGGTGGCGGCCGTGGCGCCGTTGCTGAACTGGCGCGCCAACGCCGCGAAATCCGCGCCGGCCAGCAGCTTCTGGTACAGCTCGTTGATCTTGGCGAACGCGACGCGAATCTGTTCCGCCGTGGCTTCGGGCGGCAGGTTGACGCGCAACTCGGCGAGGCGCAGCACCGTCTCGCCGGCGAATTCGTCGCGGTGGTTTTCGTAATACGCGCGCACGTCTTCGTCGCGGATCAGCAGCCGGTCGCGCAGGCGGAACGACACATATTGCTCGCGCAGGATTTCGGTCTTGATGCGCTTGCGGAATTCCTGGCGCGTCAGGCCTTCGTGCGAGAGGGCGAGATCGAGCGCTTCGTCGGAATAGCCGTTCGCCTGCTTGATGCGTTCGACGTACTCGTCGATTTCGGCGTCGGTGACCTCGATGCCCAGCCGGGCGATCTCGTTCTCCAGCAGTTTCTGCTCGACCAGCCCGCGCAGGACCTGGGCCTTGATCTTCGCCGCGCGCTTGTCGCGTTCGGCCTGGGGCAGCGTGGGGTTTTCCTGGTTCATCTGCAGGATCAACGGCGCGGCCGCCTGCTCGATCTGGTACAGCGTGATGACTTCGTTGTCGATCACGGCGGCGACGCGGTTGACGACTTCGCCGCCCCAAACGGCTGCGGCGACCAGGGCCAGAGCGGCGGCGAGCAGCAGTATTTTGCGCATCTCGTTCCTCACGTTGCGCCGAGCAGCCGGCGGCGGTCAGTCTGAATATCCGCGCGGGCTTTGAGCTTGGCGACGAATTCGCGCCACAGCCGGTCCGCGTGCAGCCGGCGCAGTCGGTCCAGGATTGTGGACCGGGCCTGCTCGAAGGTCAAGGTTTCGGCCGCTTTCTTTTCCAGCACCTGCAGCAAATGGAAACCGTAAGGCGAACGGATCACATTGCTGAGCTCGCCGATCTTCTGGGTGAAGGCCGCTTCGGCGAGTTCCGGCGGCAGCATCTCGCGCGAGACGAAGCCCAGATCGCCGCCGCGAGCGCGCTCCGGTCCGATCGACCGCGTGCGCGCCGCTTCGTCGAACGGCTCGCCCATCATGATGTCGTTCATGGTCTGAAAAGCGAAATCTTCCTCGCTCAGCACAATCTGCCGCACACGCACGCGCTCGGGCAGCGTGAACTCGGTCAGGTGCGCCTGGTAGTAGTCGCGCAATTCCTTTTCGGCGACGTCGAGCTTCGCCGCGGCGTAGCGCGAGGCGAGCTTGTCGACGAGCAGCGAATAGCGCACGCGGTCGCGCAGCGTGGCGTCGTCGAGGCCGTGCTCGGTCAGATACACCGTGAAGTCGGCCTGCTGATAGCCGGCGCGCAGAGCGGTGACGATTTGATTGACTTCTCTCTCGTCGACCGCAATCTTCAGCCGCGTCGCGAGCTGCTCGAGCAGCACGCGCTCGACGAGCTGGTCGAGAAACGCGGCCCGTACGGCCATGAGCGCGGCGGCGTCATCCGGCGGGTTCGCGAGCGGATTCTCGCGCGCGGCGGCGAAGCGTTTTTCAAATTCCGCCAGGGTGACGAGCTGATGGTTCACCCGCGCCACGGCGCCGGGCGGCAGCGCTTTGCGGCCGGCGCAGGCGACGACGAGCAACAATGCGCCCAGCGCGAGCGCCGCCGGCCAAACCGACCAATGGAAAAAGGGGCGGCGCTGTTCAACGCCGCCCCCGCGGATCGGATTTTTGGAGGGAGGTCTATTCATCGCCACCCGAGCTGCTCGGAGCCGGCGCCGCCGGGGGATGCGCCGCGCCCGGGACCGCGCTCGGTCCCGCGCCCGGAGCCGCGCCGCCCGTCGGCGGTCTCATCGGCATGGCCCCGCCAGGCATCATCCCCGGACGCATCGGCCCGCCCGCGGGCTGGCCCGGCATCATCGGCATGCCCGGCATGCCGCCTTCGCCGCCGGAGGTGTCGACCTGAATCGCGTTGAGCACATCCTGGTTGATCTTGATGGCGGCCTTCTTGCGCATGGTCTCGACGGCTTCGTCCATTTTCGTCTTCAGCTTCTGCTGCTTGAGCTGCCGTTCGATCGTGCTCTTCACGCTGTCGAAATCGCGCAGTTCAGCCGCGGTCTTCTCTTCCACCTTGATGATGTTGAAGCCCTGGCGGGAACGGAAGACATCGCTGATCTTGTTGATCGGCAACGTAAACGCGACGTCGTCGAATTCCTGGCCGCGCACGCCTTTGCGGACGCGGGTCAGCAGACCGCCGCGCTTGTTGGTGCCGCGATCGTCGGAATACTGCTCGCACAGCTTGTCCCAGTTGCCGCCGGCGCGCAGCTTCTTCAGCACTTCGTCGGCCTTGGCCTTGGCCTTGGTCACTTCTTCGTTCGGCGCATCCTGGGCGGCTTTGATCAGGATCAACCGGACCTTCACGGTTTCCGGCGTCATGAACTTGTCTTTGTTGTCGTCGTAGTACTTCTTGACCTCGGCGTCGGTGACCGGAATTTCCTGCTCATACAACGTTTTCTTGACCATGTTGGCCAAGATGCCGCGCCGGAACTGGTCCATGCGCGCGACGAAATCCGGATCGCGGTCGAGGCCGCGACGCAGGGCTTCCTGGTAGAACAATTCTTCGTTCACCAGGTTGTCCAGCAATTCCTTCTTGCCTTTGTCGTCGGCAAAGCGTTTGCGCTGGAACGGCGGCATCCGGTTCAGAATTTCTTCGATGTCGCCCGTGGTGATGGTGGAACTGCCCACCGTCGCGACTACCTTACCCTTCTTCGCCTTCGCGGCGGCCGGGCCGCCGGCGCTGGGACCGCAGGCGAAGATCACCGCCGCAGCGATGATCGCCAACCCCAAAATCAACAATGTTCTTTTCCACATGACCTTCAACCTCGCTTCGTTAGGTTTTTGTCGGAAAATCAAACCCCGGTACGCTTATCTTGACCGAAGCGCGCGTCGCGAGCGGAGCGGAAACCCTTTGGTGGAAAGAAGTTTTCGCCCGTTCGCTTGTCGCGCTACGGCCGGAATGACAAAGAAGCGGCCTGCCCCAGACCGCCGGTTACACCACTAAACAACCGCAAGACGCACTTTTTTAGAACCTTGCAAGGCGCATAAGTTAAACACAGTCGGCTAATCGTTGCAAGCCCTCGTCCAGCGCCCCAAATACGGCTTCGGCGTCGCCGCCGCGCGTGCGCTCGTAGAGCTTGCCGTCGGGCGACAACGAGAAGCGCCCGGGTTGCGCGGCGATGAGCTGCACCACCTTGGCCGGGTGCACCGGCGTCGTTTCGTCCAGTTCGAAGGCGATGCGGTCGGCGCCGGCTTCGATCTTCTTGATGCGCAGCCGCTCCGCCCGCCGCCGCAGCGCGACGATCCGCAGCAGGTTCGCCACCGGCCCGGGCGGCCGGCCGAAGCGGTCGGTGATTTCGGCGCGCAGATCGTCGACCTCCGCCTCGTCGCGGGCGTCGGAGATGCGTTTATACAGATTGAGCCGCAGGTGCACGTCGCCTACGTACGTTTCCGGCAGATAGGCCGGCAGCGGAATCGACACCTCGCACTCGAACGGCTCGATGACCTCCTCGCCCTTCAGCCGCTTGATCTCCTCTTCCAGCAAGCGGGTGTACAACTCGAACCCCACCGCGCCGATATGCCCCGACTGCTCCGGCCCGAGCAGGTTGCCCGCGCCGCGGATTTCCAGGTCGCGCGCCGCGATCTTGTAGCCGCTGCCCAGTTCGGTGAACGTGCGCAGCACCGCGAGGCGCTTGCGGGCGTCGGCGGTGAGCAGGCCGGTCGGCGGGACCAGCAGGTAGCAATACGCCCGCCGCTTCGAACGCCCGACGCGGCCGCGCAGTTGATAGAGCTGCGCCAGGCCGAGCGCGTCGGCGCGGTCGATGACGATCGTATTCGCTTCGGGGAAATCGAGCCCGCTTTCGACGATGGTGGTGCAGACCAGAATGTCGAACTGGTGCGCGGCGAAGTCGATCATCAGCCGCTCGATTTGCTTTTCGTCCATCTGGCCGTGGCCGACGGCGACGCGCGCGTGGGGCACGAGGCGCTGCACGCGCACCGCGACCGAATCGATCGAGCGCACGCGGTTATGAATGAAGAACGCCTGCCCGCCGCGCGCCAGTTCGCGCTCAAGCGCCTCGCGAATCGTGTCTTCATCGAAGCGCGTGACGAAGGTGCGGATCGCCTGGCGGTCTTCGGGCGGCGTGTTGATCACCGACAGGTCGCGCAGGCCGGCCAGGCTCATGTGCAGCGTGCGGGGGATGGGCGTCGCGGTGAGCGTGAACACGTCGACCGTCTGCGCCAGGTGTTTGATCTTCTCCTTCTGCGCCACGCCGAAGTGCTGTTCCTCGTCGACGATGAGCAGGCCGAGGTCGTGGAACTGCACCGCCCGGCCCAGCAGCATGTGCGTGCCGATCACCACGTCGACCCGTCCGGCGGCGAGCCGCTGCAGCACGTCCTTGCGCTGGCGCGGCTCGGTGAAGCGGCTGAGCATGTCGACGTTGACGCCGAACGGATTCATCCGCGCGCTGAACGTGTTGAAGTGCTGGAACGCGAGGGTGGTGGTCGGCGCCAGCACCGCGACCTGCCGGCCGCCCAGCACCGCGAGAAACGCCGCGCGCATGGCGACTTCGGTCTTGCCGAAGCCGACGTCGCCGCAGATCAGCCGGTCGGCCGGGCGATCGGACACCAGATCGCCGACCACGTCGCGAATGGCCGCGTCCTGATCGGGCGTTTCGTCGTAAGGGAACGTGGCCTCGAACTCGCGATAGGTTTCGTCCGGCGGCGGAAAGGCGAAGCCCGGCCGCGCCGCGCGCGCCGCGTACAGCGCGAGCAGCTCCTTCGCCAGTTTGCGCGCCGCGCCGCGCGCATTGTACTTGGCCTTCTCCCACGCGCTGCCGCCGAGGCGGTCGATCTTCGGCGCCGCGCCCGCGCCGATGAAACGCTGCACCGAACTCAGGCGGTCGACCGGCAGATACAGCTTGTCGCCGCCGGCGTATTCGAGGTGCAGGAACTCGGCGTGCATGCCGCCGACGGCGAATTGCGTCAGCCCGCGATAGATGCCCAGGCCGTGCTTGAGGTGGACCAGGAAATCGCCCTCGGCCAGATCGGCGAAGCTGGACAGCATTTCCGATTTCGCCCGCGCGTACGTTTCCGTGCGGCGGCGTTCGCCGAAGATTTCCTCCTCGGTGACCACGGCCAGGTCGAGCCCGGGCAGCACGAAGCCGTGCGACAGGTCGCCGAGCAAAATCGGCGCGGCGGTCAGGCCCTGTCCGCCCGACAGCGCGCCGCGGAACGATTGGTCGGTGCGCACGTCGGTCGCCACCTGGTAGTTCTGCAACAGGCGTTCGAGGCGGTCCGCCGCGGCCAGGCTGCGGCACACCAGAAACGCGCGCCCCTCGCCGGTCAGCCAGCGACGCAGGCGCGTCACCAGCGGCGCGAGCATCTGCGCGTCGGTCGCGCGCGCGAGAATCTCTTCGCGCAGGCCGCGGTGCGTGTCGGTTTCGAAATGCGCGGGCGTCGCGTCGTCGAGGTCGGCTTCGCGGCCGAGCCGCAACTGCCGGAACGAAGCCATCGCCGCGTGCGTCGCGTCGGCGTCGAGGTACAGCGCGTCCGGCTCGACGCACAACTTGCCCGCCTCGCGCGCCCGTTCGTGCCGCGCGGCGACTTTCTCGGCGAAGGCGTCGAGCGCCGCCTCGACCTCGGCGGGCTCGACCATCACCACCAATGTCTTGCCGCCGAGGTAATCGAAAACCGTCTCCAGCCCCTCGTGCAGCAGCGGCGTGAAAAACTCGATGCCCGGAAACGGAATGTGGTGCGCAACCTCTTCCACCAGCCGATCGCGCCGCGGCTTGGGCACGTCCTGCGCGTCGGCCAGGTCCTTCACCCGCGCGGCGAAACGCTCGGCGTGGACGGCGCCGAGGTGCGTTTCGTTGGCCGGGAAAATCTGCAGCGCCGGCAAGTGCGCTTTACTGACCTGCGTCGACTGATTGAAGTAGCGGATCGACTCGACCTCGTCGCCGAAGGTTTCGATGCGCACCGGGTCGTCGCCGCCCGGCACGAACAGATCGAGGATATCGCCGCGCACGGCCATCTCGCCGACTTCTTCGACCAGCGAGGTCAGGCGATAACCGACGTCGAGCAGGTCGGCCAGCAGGCGGTCGCGGTCGAGCGCGTCGCCGACGCGCGCCGTGTGGCAGCCGGTGAAGAACGACGTTCCGGGCAGCACGCGATTCATCACCGCTTCGACCGGCGCCAGCACGATGGCGGTCGGGCGATCGGCCAGCGCGTGCAGGCAGGCCATGCGCGCGGCGATAATCGCCGGATGCGGACTGACCGACTCGAACGGCGCGACGTCATACGCGGGATAGCTGTAGAGGCGGGTCGTGACGGCGCCGTCGGGTTCGCGCAGGAAGAAATCGAGATCGGCGCTCATCGCCTGCGCGGTCGCGCGGTCGCGCAGCAGCACCAGCGTCGGTCCGTCATGCCGGCGGAGCAGCTCCGCCAACACCAGCGCCGCGCTGCCGCCGGCCAGACCGGCCGCCGCCAACCGCCGCTCGCCGCGCCGCAGCGCTTCGAGCAGCGAATCAAACGGGGCATACGAGCGATTGCCGATCAGCGCGCGCACCGCCTCCTCCTGCTGAGCCGGGCGCGAATACTAGCAGGGTCTGGGGTCTGGGGTCTAGGGTCTAGGATGAGGCTTGAGGCTTGGGGCTTGGGG
>PMZC01000275.1 GCA_003170555.1 Deltaproteobacteria bacterium | reverse complement strand
CCTGCATCGTGACGCCGTAGAGCGCGTCGGCGCATTCCATCGTCTCTTTGTTGTGCGTGATCACGATGATCTGGCTGTGCTCGGCCATCTTGTGCACGAGTTGGTTGAAGCGCGACACGTTCTCGTCGTCGAGCGGCGCGTCCACCTCGTCGAGCAGGCAGAACGGGCTGGGCTTGATCAGGAAGATCGAGAAGATCAGGCCGATGGACGACAGCGCTTTCTCGCCGCCGGAGAGCAGGTTGATATTCGTCAGCTTCTTGCCCGGCGGGCGCACCACGATGTCGACGCCCGATTCGAGCGGATCATCCGGCTCAGTCAGCAACAGGTTCGCCGTACCGCCGCCGAAGAGCAGCGGAATGACCTCGCTGAACTTGTCGTTCACCAGGTGGAACGTTTCGAGGAAGCGCTCCTTGCTGGTCTTGTTGATCTTGGTGATGGCCTCTTTCAGTTCGGCGATGGCCTGGTCGAGGTCTGCCTTCTGCGCGACGTAATGGTCGAGCCGTTTTTTCTCCTCGGCGTATTCGGCGATGGCGTTCGGATTGACTTCGCCCATGCGCGCGATGCGCTCGGTGATTTCATGCTGGCGCGCGCTCAGCGCTTCGGTGTCGATTTCGCTTTCGTCGGACGGCTCGGCCAAATCGTCGAGCGCTTGCTGGTAGCGTTCGTTCAGCCGCTCGGCCAGGTGTTCGCGTTTCAGGCGGATTTCCACCGCGGCCAATTCGCCGGAGCGAATTTCCTGTTCGTGGCCTTCCAACTCGCGGCGCAGCGTTTTCAAGCCGCGTTCGGTTTCGTCGAGCACCGCCATCTTTTCGTCGGCGCCCTCGCGCACCTTGGCGGCCTGCCGTTCGGCTTCTTCCAGGACCAGCGTCTTTTGGGTGAGCACGTCGGTCATCGCGTTGATCTGGTCGCGATGTTCGTGTTGGGTTCGCGCGGCGCTCTCGATTTGCCCCTGGCGTTTACCCAACAACGCGGCGGCCTCCGCGCGCGATTGCGCGGCAGTGTCGTGACGGGCGAGGGCGGCGCGTTCTTCCTGCCGCAGGTCGTTCGCGGCGAGCGCCGCTTCGCGCACGGTCTTCTGGCGCCCGTCGATTTCGACGGCCAACGCGGCTTGCGCGGCCGCTTTTTCGTCGCTGACGGCATGCGCCGCGGTCAGGGCCCGCTCGACGTCGGCCAGTTCGCGGACTTCTTCTTTGTGACGCCGCGCCAATTCGAGTGCGTCGTCATCCAGTTGCCGCGCCTCGTCCGCCAGTTGCTCGCGTTCGGCCCGCAGGCGATCCAGCTCGGACGACTCGCGCCGCAGCTCGCCGCTCGCCTCGGCGATCGCCAGGTGGTTCTCGTCGAGCCCCTGCTGACCTTCGCGCAACTGGTCTTCGAGGTGCGCAATCATGCCCTCGCGCGCGAAGAACGCGCTTTGGGCCTGCTGGAATTCCTGCTCCAGTTTTTGCACACGCGTGGAGAGTTCGGCGATCTCGCGCTTCTTTTGCAGAATGCCGCTGCTGACGTCGCTCATCTGGCCGCCGGTGATCACGCCCGTCGCGTCGACCACTTCGCCGTCCAGCGTGACGAACGCGCCGGTGTAACCGTTTTCCTGATGCAGGCGCACGGCGGTCGGCAGATTTTCCACGACCAGCACGTTGCTGAGCAGCACGTCGACCACCGGCTGATACTGCGGTTCCGCGTGGACTTGCATCGCGAGTGGACCGAGGGTTTGGCCCAACGTCGGTTGGGGGTAAACCGGCGCCATCGTCGTCCGCGGCTGCAGCGGCACGAACGAACCGCGGCCGGCGTTTTCCGTTTTCAAATAATCCGCCGCATGGGCGCCGACGTTCTGGTCGGTGACCAGCACCGCCTGCAGCCGATCGCCGAGCACGGCTTCCAGCGCGGTCTCGAAGCGCTGCGGCACTTCGATCTTTTCGGCCAGCAGGCCGAGGATCGACTTGCTGCTGCCGTTCAACCCGCTCGAACTTTCGCGCGCCGCTTCCATAATGCGCCGCACGCCTTCCTGGTACCCTTCGAGGTTGCGCCGCATTTCTTCGAGACTTTCGAGGCGGACGCGCGCCTTGTCGAAACTTTCCCGCGCCCGCTCGAACTCGCCGCGCTTTTCCTCGACCTCAGCCCGCATCCGCGCCAGCCGATCCTTCTTCTCGGCCAGTTCGGTTTCGAGCACCGCGCGATTCTCCTGCAATTCGGTCAACCGTCGCCGCAGCCGAACGACCGCCTCCTCCGACTGTGCGACGCGCTCGGTCAGTTCGCCCCGCCGGGACTCGTTGCTTTCCTTCCGCGCCTGATGCGCGCAGACGCGTTCCTCGTGCGTTTGCACCGCGCGATGCAGCGACGCCCGCCGTTCGGTGAGCGACAGCAATTCGCGCCGCGCCGCTTCGGCGGATGTATCGAGCTCTTGCCGGCGTCGTTGCGCGTTTTCCAGTTTTTGCTGGCCATCGGCGAGACGCGCTTCGGCCGCCAGCGCGTCTTGCTGTCGCGCCGCGGCGGTCGCGGCCGACAATTCGATTTCCTGATCGAGCGCGACGACCCGGGCTTGCGTGGCCTCGATCTCTTCGTTCCACGCGGCGACCTGCGATTCGAGATGCTGAATATCGCGGCGAAGCAGTTCGCGCTGCGATTCGCTCGTGCGGATGTCGTCGCGCAGCGCGGCCACGTGTTCGGCCGCCCCGGCGATGGCTTTTTCCTGTTCGAGCATTTCCAGGCGCATCGCGGCCAGGCGCGTTTCCTCGGCCTCGAGCCGCGCCGCGTTTTGCAGCTGCAGGTCGCGCAAGCGGGCGATGTTTTCGCCGACGCGCTGTTCCTGTTCGCGCAGCAGCACCCGTTCGCGCGCCGCGAGCTCGAGATCGACTTCCTTCAACTCGCGCTTGAGTTCGTGATAGCGCTCGGCCTTCGCCGCCTGTCGCTGCAGACCCGAAACGGTGCGGTTGATTTCCACCAGCAGGTCGCTGACCCGAGCGAGGTTGATCTGCGTCGCCTCGATCTTGCGCAGGGCCTCTTCTTTCTTGACCCGGTATTTGCTGATGCCCGCCGCCTCTTCAATCAGGAACCGGCGTTCGAGCGGCTTGGCGGCGAGCACCTTGGCGATCTGCCCCTGCTCGATCACCGCGTAGGAACGCGAGCCGACGCCGGTATCGAGGAAGAGGTCGATGATATCTTTCAGCCGGCAGGGTTGGCGGTTGATCAGGTATTCGGATTCGCCCGAGCGGTACAGGCGGCGCGTCACCTGGATTTCCGTCACGTTGTCGTAACCCGGCGGGAAGCGCCCGTCGGAGCAATCGAAAATCACCGACACCTGCGCCATGCCCATCGGCTTGCGCGTCTCGGCGCCGTTGAAAATGACGTCCTGCATTTCGGAGCCGCGCAGGCTCTTGGCGCTCATCTCGCCCATGCACCAGCGAATGGCGTCGACCACGTTGCTCTTGCCGCAGCCGTTCGGGCCGACAATGGCCGCGATGCCTTCGCCGTTAAAGCGGAGTTCGGTGCGGTCGCAAAAGCTCTTAAATCCCTGTAGTTCGACGCGTTTCAGTTTCAGCAAAGCTTTAACCTCGCTTGGCTCGGGGGAGAGTTGTAACTATACTAAACTCGCTTGGCGCAAAAGTAAAGTACCCTCACCACAGCACTGAGTGTCCCAACCGGCAACACCACAATATCTAGTGTCGCATATCCGCAAAAATCAAGTGGCATAAGGCTCTGCCTTGTGCATCCGAGCGTAGCTCGGACCTGAAGTTTGGCCATTTCCAGGCTGCTGCGCAGCATTGGTGGGGCATGCTTCAGCTTGCCAGGCGAGCGAAGCTCNNCGCAGCCGTTCGGGCCGACGATGCCGCAAATGCCTTCGTTGAGCGACAAGCGAGTTTTGTCGACAAAGGATTTGAATCCTACCAACTCAATTTCCTTGATCCGCATAAGACTCCCTTATTTCGAAACCACGGAAGTGGCGGAAACGATTGGCGGTTATGTAACATACCGTGTTGGCGAAGTCAAAGAAAAAATACAAGCGGTTCGATAGTGGTTATGTGCGCAACACCATATGTTGTGCGTTGTTAGCCGACGAAAAGAGTACCGCGTGACCCTGGCGATGGTTCGACTTTGCGCCCGCCGACCGCTGTTGATTTTTACTTGATTATTAGTTTGTGATGGTGTAGTTATTGTTCATACGCCGCCTTCTCCAGCTAGCAGCGGGTTCGGAGCGGGCGTAACAAACCTCTCCGAATCTTTTTGTTGAGAAGTTCCCGGCGGACAGTTTGTCCGCACGGTTCTTTGGTTGCGCTACACTTTCGGGAGGGCCGGAAAAATGAATTTCAAAAAGTTGAGCCTTGTTCTGCTGTTCACGTTGACGTGCGTGCTTCTGGTCGCCACGTGCGGGGATGAACACTTCACCACGAACAACCATTACTACAGCGACGACGACGCCGGATCAGACGACGACACCACGCCGGACGATGATACCGTTGCCGATGACGATACGACGCCGGACGACGACGACACGACGCTGAGTTGCCCCGCGGCCATTGATTTTATCTACGACGACTGCGGCTATGCGCTGAACCAGGGTTCGACCTTCTATAACAAAGACGTTGCGCTCGCCTGGTGCGACAACCCGGACGCGCCGCCCTGGTTCGGACCGGCGATTCAATGCGCGCGCGACCACTACGGCGACTGCACCGCGTTTCTGGTCTGCTTCAACAACATCGGTTCCGACGACGACACGGCGCCCGACGACGACACGGCGCCGGACGATGATACCGCCAACCCCGCGCCGATATTGACCGACGGCACATGGGATCCCACCACCCTGGTTCTCACCGACTACGACGATCAACCCGAGCAGTGGTGGCAAAGTTCTCTGCTGTTCTCGGTGTGCGATCACGATAACGACCTGCTGCCGGACGGCGCGGTGTATATTTACCTCGCGGGCACCACCAGTTGGTTTCTCAACACCGACAACCCGATCCCGTGGAGCTACTTCAACAATCCGCCGGACATTGATTTGAGCAACGCGGGTAATTGCGGCGCTCCGGTGCAGACCGGCGTGCTGGTCGGTTTCGGCCCGGCGTCCGCGCCGCCGCCGCCGGGCGACTATTGCGTGGATATCGAAGCGACGGACACCGCCGGCAATTTCTCCAACAAACTCGAAAACCTTTGCGTGACGATGCCATCGCGTCGCCCATAATCCTGCTCGGGAGGGCAAGATCATGAAATCCGCCAAACTGTTGCTCATGCTGCTGGCTGTCATGTTGTGCGTGATTCTGGCGGGGTGCGCCGACAAATACCACACGACGGACAACTACATTTACGGCGATGACGATTCGTCGGTTTGGGACGACGATACCGACGATGACACCACGCCTGATGACGACACGTGGACCGACGACGACATCATGCCCGACGATGACGTGACGCCGGACGACGACACGACTCCGGACGACGATGACACGACGCCCGACGATGACGACACCTGGGTCCCTGATGACGACATCTACGTTCCGCCGGTGCTGAGCGATGGTCGTTGGGATCCGCCGACCGTCGCCTTCGGCGAAGTGCCGGGACAAAGCGGCAACTGGTATTACAGTTCGTTGCTGTGGGCGGTTTGCGACGAAAACAACGACCTCATGCCCGACGGCGCGGTGTTCATTTATATCGCCGGCACGACGGAATGGTTCTTGAGCGGCGATAACCCGATGCCCTGGACCGATTTCAACGACCCGCCCGATATCGATCTGAGCCACGCGGGCGATTGCGGCAACCCGGTGCAGACCGGCGCCGTCGTGCTGTTCGGCCAGGAAGGCGAACCGCCGCCCCCGGGCGATTATTGCTGCGACATGGAAGCCACCGACAACAACTACGACTTTTCCAACAAGCTGACGAACCTTTGCGTGACCATGCCCTCGGGAGACGACGACACGTATCCCGACGACGACATCACCCCCGATGACGACATTACCCCCGATGACGACACCGATGTGTTCTTCGCCGTCGATTTCAACGACTACCAGCTCGGCCCATTGCCGGCGCCCTGGACTTCAGACTTCCTCAGCGGCGTGAGCCTGATCACCGTGGTTCCGTGGGGCGGCGCGTACGGCAACTCGATGCTGATTATCGGCGGCATCACCGCGAACGACTACGTCGACGCCGTCTATCCGTTCACGCCCATCAATCAAAACGTGTTGGTGTCGTGGGACAGCTATCCGCGCTCGGCGTCCACGGCGTTTGGCGTCCGCATTCAATCCAGTTCCGCTTACGAAGCGTGGTCGATGCGCGACACGGACGGCCATTATAAATTGGTCGACTGGGACACGGGCGAATACGTCGATTGCGGCGAAATGGGCGCCGCCTATTGGTCAAACGTCGGCATCATCCTTGACTATGACGCCAATACGGTCTCGCTGTATTTGAACGGCTTCCCGACGCCCTGCACCGATTTCCCCATGGGCGGCGGCGACCCGATTTCATCGATCGAATTCATCGACTGGAGCGACGACGGTTACGGCGGAATCGCCGGCATCGACAATCTCATCGGGCAGACGCCCGGGTGAGACNNGACGGCGCGACCGGCGAATCCGTTGACCAGATCAAAAGGCTGAATCTCGGGAGGGCAAGAGATGAAAACCGCTAGACTGTCCTTCGTAGTGCTGGCTGTGTTGTTGTGCGTGTTTCTGGTCGGGTGCCCCGACAAGTACCACACCACCAACAACTACCACCACGGCGGCGATGACGATTCGTCGATTTGGGACGACGACCTCGACGATGACACCGTGTTCGATGACGATACGTGGACCGACGACGACACGATCTTCGATGATGACGTGACGCCGGACGACGANNGACGACGATACGACGCCCGATGACGACGTGACTCCGGACGACGACACCTGGTATCCCGACGACGACATCTGGGACGACGACACCTGGTACCCTGACGACGACACCTGGGATGACGACACCACGCCCCACGATGACGACACCACGCCCCATGATGACGACACAGCGCCCAACGGCCCGCCGGTGTTGAGCGACGGTTACTGGGATCCGTTGGAAGTGACCCTCGGCGATTGCGGGGGCGAAGAATGTTGGTACAGCGACCTGCTGTGGTCGGTTTGCGACCCGGGCAACGACCTGATGCCCGACGGCGCGGTGTACATTTACATCGCCGGCACGACGAGTTGGTTTTTGAGCACGACCAACCCGATTCCCTGGTCGATGTTCAACAACCCGCCGGACATCGACCTCAGTCAGGCCGGCGACTGCAACAACCCGGTGCAGGTCGGCCTCATGATCGAATTCGGCCTGGCCTCGTCGCCGCCGCCGCCGGGCGACTATTGCTGCGACATGGAAGCCACCGACGACGCCGGCCTCTTTTCCAACAAACTGACGGACCTTTGCGTGACGATGCCTTCGGGCGACGACGACATCACGCCCGACGACGACATCACGCCCGACGACGACATCACCCCCGACGATGACACGACTCCCGACGACGACACCGACGTGTTCTTCGCCGTCGATTTCAACGACTACAATCTCGGCCCGCTGCCGTCGCCGTGGGGTTCGAATTGGCAGAGCGGCATCAGCTTCATCGACGTGGTTTACTGGGGTGGCGGTTACGGCAACTCGATGCTGATCGCCGGCGGCGTCACGTCAAGTGACTACGTCGACGCCTACTATCCGTTTACGCCGATCAACGAGAACGTGTCGGTATCGTGGGACAGCCTGCCGCGCTCTACTTCCACCTCGTACGGCGTCCGCCTCAACTCCGACTACGGAATAGAAGCAGAAATATACCGCGACATTACCGGCCACCTGATGGCCTGGGGCTCGAGCGTCGTCGACTGCGGCGCGCAGTCCGGCGGCGTTTGGTCCAACGTAGCGGCGGTCTTTGACTACGGCGCACTGACGTTCGATGTACTGGTGAACGGCGTCGCCACGGCTTGTACGAACCTTGCCATGTTGAGCGGCGACCCGATTTTGCAAATCGAGTTCATCGACTGGAGCGACACCGGCTACGGCGGATTGACCTTGATCGACAATATTATCGGGCAGCGGCCGTAGGAGCGCGTTCCGCGGGCGTCTTTGCCGCCAGCGGGAAATCCCACTCGCGGAAAACGGCGGCCCAGAATTTGTAGCCGAAAAACTTCGGGTTTTGCACGTGATAGCCTTCTTGAAAGAGCAGGCTGATGTGGTACGGCAGCACGCCCGCCAGCAGTAGGCCGACCGAAACCAACTGGTTTTGATAATCGCTGGCGTAGTAGTGAAACCATTCGTAGTTGACGAACACGCGCCAGTTCTTCTCGAACTCCCATAGCAGAAACGTCTTGGAGCGGGTTGTCCAGCCGGTCTTGATGATCGCGCCGATTTCCCAATCGAAGAAATAGTCGGGCGCATCAAAGTACTCGACATCGAGCATCTCGAGCACGGCGATGGGGCCGACGCCCGCTTTGAGCACGGTATTGGTGGTGAGCTGGTGGAAGTAACCGAAGCCGGATTTTCGGCCGTTGAAGGTCACCGGGTCGAAGCTGTCAGTGTAAGAGTGATAGCGATAGTG
>PMZC01000293.1 GCA_003170555.1 Deltaproteobacteria bacterium | reverse complement strand
TAGACGCTGGCGCGTGCGACGGCCCTCCACCCGCAATACAGGGGGAGATGGAGGGGGGTCTGACCCGGCGCCCCGACTTCGCCTTTACACCTACGTCAATTGCCGCTATACACGCGTAGTCATTCTTCGTCGCGCGGAGGCGCCCAATGAATCGTCGTGAATTTCTCAAGCTATCACTCGGAGCTGCGGCCGGGACCGCGTTGTCGTCGTCGCTGTTATCGGCCTGCGCCAGCCATCAACTGCTGCGCGACGGCGCCCCGCCGATCGATGAGCTGATCGAAAAGCACGCGCGGGTGATGTGGGTCGCCGCGCATCCGGACGACGAATCGCTCGCCGGCGCGATCATGGCCAAGGCCGGTCCGCGCTTGGGCAACGCGCTCTATATGCACGTGCTCACCCACGGCGAAGGCGGCGATTGTTTAATCCCCGAGGGCTGCCATCCGGATGTCGCGACTGTGCGCGGCGAAGAGCTGAAGCAGGTGGCGAAGCTCTACGGCGCGACGTTGGAGCACGACTTCTACTGGAACGCGCCGTTGCCGACCGAGACTTTCCCGCCGCGGCAGAAGATCGCCGAGCGCTGGGTGAAGGACGGCGGCGACCCGGCGGCGAAGATCGCCAAGTCGATCCGCACCTTCAAGCCCGATATCCTGCTCACCTTCTCGCCGATTCGCGGCTTCACCGGCCACCCCGAACATCAACTAGCCTCGCGCTTCGCCACGGCGGCCGTGCGCCTGGCCGCGAAGACCGACCCGGCCGCGCCCGGCGAGCCGTACAAGGTGCCGTACACCTACTACTGCGTCAACAAATACTGGATCTACCGCCTGCTCGGGATCTCCGATCCCCTGCCCTACACCGAGAAGTTCAACGCGCGCCAGCCGTGCATCGACGACCTGCTGTGCATCGACGTCGCCGCCGAATTCACCCGCCCGCATCGCACGCAGGCCAACGACATGGGCGCGGTGCGCAAGGTCGCCAAGTTTATCCAATTCATCTACCTGCGCCGCACCGACCCGTTCACCGAAATCTACGACCCGTTTGAACCGGTGGAACACGGCGGAATGGTATAGCGCGCGAGCGCGGTTTCGGTTTACATCCTTTTTCCCCTGTGCTATTTCGAATTGATCCTGAGCGTCAAAAGGCGGCGAGATGAGCACCATCGGTCGACTGTTCACCATCCGCAAAAGTCGGCGAAAAAAAGCGGCCCGGCGATATTTCAACCGCGCCGCCGAGGCGTTCACCAACGGCGAGGTGACGCTGGAACTGGCCATCGGCGAGGCTTGTTCGTTCAATTTTCACACGTGCGTCGATCTTTGCTGCGCGGCCGCTTATGCGCTGTTCGCCAAGGTTCCCGCGGGATTCAACGACGCGGCCGGCGACAACCTGTTGCAGTTGTGCGCCCGTCTGCGGGAGAGGAAAACGAAACTCGCGCCGGAAACGCTGTCGGCCATCGAGGCGTTGGCGCGCGTCGGCCGCAAATTCGGCGGCAGCACGAGGCCGGACATCCCCGCGTACAAATTATCCGACGTCGTTTTTCTGAAACGGATCTATGACGCATCGACGGAAAGCACGCGCCTGGCGAAACAGATTCTCGCGGCGGTTGGATAGATTCACGGGCGACCGGCCGGCAGCCAGCGATAAGCTTCCCGCGCCGAGGGTTGGGCGGATGTTTCTGCGCGGGTGACCGATCGCCCTGTGGTTTTCGACCGCGTGCTGGCCTGCGAAGTTCCGGTACATGTTATCGACATGATCGGCCGTGCCGATGAGTACGGAATATTCACCACAGAGACACAGAGAGCACAGAGAGAAGATTTTTATGATATGTACTCAAGCCCTCGACGGCACCCATTTGTCAGGCGTATTGGGCATTTCTATGTTTACCCCAGCCTTAGAATTCGGGAAGCGAAGTAGTTACGGGTTTGACCTTTTTCACCCCTCATCCCCGGCCCTTCTCCCACGAGGGGGAGAAGGGAGAAAGCTGAAGCCCCTCGCCCTTTCATGGGAGAGGGGTTGGGGTGAGGGTTCCGCGACCCAAAGACCGTAAGCAAGTCTCTCCGACTCTGTGTCTCCGTGTCTCTGTGGTGAAAATTCAGTCCCTCGGCAGCTTCGCCAGGATACGCCGCACGTCGGCCGGATCGATCTTCGGCTGCCGCGCGAAGTCGCACAGGCCGTTGCGTTCCTGCTCCACGTCGCAGAACTGCGTGTACGCGAAACCTTGCAGGTGCGGATGTTCGGCGAGCAGGTCGATCACCTGCGCCAGGCTGTCGGCCAGCGTCATCTTGCCGCCGCCGTACGGGCCGAAGCCGTGGCCGCCGCATTCGCTGACCATCACCGGCTGCCCGCGGAATTCGCCGCCGGGCGCGAACGCGCTTTTGACGAAACGGTTCGGCGCGACGAAATACAGGTTGCGCAGGAACGAACTGAACATCGTCGCCGGCGCCGCCAACGCCGCGTAGAGTTCGCGGATGCGACGCGGGTCGGTCAGATAGTGGTGCACGTCGAGCACGTCGGTGTCGAGATGATCGAAGCCGGAATTGTCGATCACCGGCCGCGACGGATCGATCTCGCGGCACAGCGCGACCATGCGCCGCACCCATTCGCGCGCGCCGCGACTCAAGAGGATGTCGAGGATGCCCCACGACTCGTTGAACAGCACCCAGGTGATCACGCACGGGCGACCGCGATCGCGCGCCACGGCCTCGCGCAGCATTCGTTCGAACGCCGGCCGGTCGACGCGCGACAGCACAAACGCGCTGGGCATCTCGCCCCAAACCACCAGCCCCAGCCGGTCGCACCAGTAAAGCAGGCGCGGATCGGCGAGCGTCTGATGCACGCGCAGGCCGTTGAAGCCGAACGATTTGATCAGCTCCATGTCGGCGCGCAGCGTGTCATCGTCAATCGCCGTGGCCCAGCCGCGCGGATAATACGCCTGGTACAGCACGAGCTTCTGATAGAACGGTTCGCCGTTGAGCAGCACGCGGCCGTCGCGCACGGCGATGGTGCGCAGCCCCGCGTAGCCGGTCGCGCGGTCAATCGCGTTATCGCCGTCGCGGATCGTGTACTCCACCGTATAGAGCTGCGGCTGATCGGGCGACCACCACGCCTTTCGTTGTGGCGTCAGCAATAACGACATTTGTCGCGCGGTGACGGGAGCGGTAACCGCCGCGTCGGGTTCGCCATCAGGGTGAGTGAGCGCGATGGTCAGCTCGCCGCGCGGTTCGCCGCCGATCGTCACGTGGATGACGAAGCCGTCGGCCGTCGCCACGCCGTGCGCCGCGGCCACGTGCGTTGCGCCGCGCGCTTCGAGCCAAACGGTCTGCCAGATGCCGGAGAACGGGCGATAGAACACGGCGTAGCGGAACGGCAGGTGCGTCTGTTTGCCGCGCGGCAGGCGGCCGTCGCGCGTTTCGACGACGTGCAGCACCGCGACGTTTTCGCCCGCGCGCAACGCCTGGTCGATGCGCCAAGTCATCGGCGTGAAGCCGCCGTCGTGCACGCCCACCGGCGCGCCGTTGACATAGCCCATGCATCGATAGTCGGCCGCGCCGAGGCGCAGGAAAATCTGTTTGCCGCGCCACGATTCGGGAATGGTGAAGCGTCGCAGATACCAGAAATGCCTGGCGTTCGCGTGTTGATTTGCGCCCGATGCTTCCGACTCGACACAGAACGGCACGACGATGCGGTCGGGCAGCGACTCGCGCAAATACCATCGCTCGGCCTCGCCGACGCCGCGCGGATCGGCCGCGAAATCCCACTCGCCGTTCAGATTCAGCCAATCATCGCGAACAAGAAGCGGATCAGGATGCTCGGGGCGCGGTGGCAGCAATGGATGGCTCCGTGAATCGGTGGAGCCATGTTAGCACGAAACAAACTAGCTGCACTCCCACGGTTGATGGTTTTGCAAGAAATAAAGAACCTTTCTAATAGGTCACGACCGCGTGCCGCTCGCCCCGTTCCGGGGCGGGAGACATTAGCCCAGGATTTTTAATCCTGGGAACGAAGCCCAGCATTAAAAATACTGGGCTAATGACTATCGCCCGTTTCACGGGCGTGAAGGTCCGCCGCCGAATGGGCGGCTATCTCTTGCAAAACCATCATCGCTGGGAACGCATCTTCACCGAATCACTTGCAGCTCGCCAATTGAAGTGCGGCCGATCTCCTGCTCCACCGCGTGGCCGAACGCCGAGCATTTCACCTCGGTCGATTTCGGCAACAGGCGCGCGAGATCGTAGGTGACGATGCCGTGCTCGATCGTGTTCTCCAGCGCGGTCTCGACCAGCCGCGCGGCTTCGACCCAATCGAGGTAGCGCAGCATCATCACGCCCGAGAGAATCACGCTGGACGGATTCACCTTGTCCTGGCCGGCGTAGTGCGGCGCGCTGCCGTGGGTGGCCTCGAAGACGGCCGCCGCGTCGCCGATGTTCGCGCCGGGCGCCATCCCGAGTCCGCCGACCTGCGCCGCCGCCGCGTCGGACAGGTAATCGCCGTTGAGGTTGGTCGTGGCGATGACCTCGTGCCAGCCGGGCCGCAGAATCAAATCCTGAAACATCGCATCGGCCATCTTGTCCTGCACGAGAAACTTGCCGTGCGGCACGCGGCGGTCTTCGCCGACCTGTTCGACGGTCACCATGCGGTCGCCGAGAATCTCGCGGGCCACCTCGTAGCCCCACGTGCGGAACGCGCCCTCGGTGAACTTCATGAT
>PMZC01000251.1 GCA_003170555.1 Deltaproteobacteria bacterium | reverse complement strand
GTGGTAGGGAATGACCGAAGTTTCGGTCGGGCCGAGCGACCGCGAGTAAAATCCGCGCACGCTGTTCAAGCCGCCGAGGAACCAGCGCTCGGTGATCGGCAGCCGGCCGGGGTCCAGATTCTGCGCGTAGCCGATTTCGCCGTTCAGCATCAACGCAATGCCCCAGTAGATCGGGACGTACTTGCGCGCGAGGAGGGTATACACCAGGTAGTTCAACTCGCCGCCGAAATACGGGCTGGCCCATTCCATCGAGCCGGCGACGCTGGAGCCATCGGTCGGGTCGAAGGGGCTGTTGACCGTATTGCGTAGCAGGGTGAAGCGCAGACTGCTCGAAATCTTGCGTCCTTCCTGCAGCGTCAGGAACACCGCGGCCTGACTCTGCACATTGCGGATGTCGGTGTCCTGATACGTATAGGCCAGGTGCGCTTCCAGGTCGGCATAGAGCGGCCGGCCGAAGCTGAGCGTCGCGCCCTGGTCGTAACGCGTGAAGGTGAAGTAGTCGCGATCGGCGTTGGTCAGCGTCAGGCCGAAGATCCACCGCGTGTCGAGGAAATAGGGATCCTGGAATTCCAAGATCAGATTGCGCCGGTATTGGCCGAGTTCGCCCTGCAGCGACAACTTCCAGCCGTAGCCGAACAGGTTGTTGTGGCTGATCTGCGCCGTGCCGAAAAAGTTCTCGAGGCTCGAAAAGCCCACGCCGATGATGAACTGGCCCTGCATGCGCTCTTCGACTTCGATGCTGACGATCACCAATTCGTCGTTGCTGCCTTTGCGCCACTTGATCGACACCCCGTTGTCCGAGAAATAGCCGAGGCGCTGCAAGCGCTCCTTCGATTTGCGGATGCCCGGGCCGGAGAACAGATCGCCTTCGCGGATGAACAACTCGCGGCGAATGACCTTGTCGCGCGTACGCGTGTTGCCGGTGATCTCGATGCGCTCGATGTACGCCAGCTTGTTCTTCTTCACCTTGAACGTGATCTTCACGCGGTGCGTGGTCGGGTCGGGAATCACGTCGGGGTCGACTTCGGCGAAGGCGTAGCCGACGTCGGTGTAGCGGTTCTGGATCGCGCCCAACGAATCCTCGAACTTTTGCCGCGAAAACGCCTCGCCCACCTTGATGACGAGCAGCTTCATCAGGTCTTCTTTTTTGAACAGCAGATCGCCCTGGATGTCGATGCTCTCGATGTAGTACTGCGGGCCTTCATTGACCGAAATGGAGATGTACATCCACCGTTTGTCGGCGCTGAGCGTGATGACCGGACGGCCGATCTGCACGAAGTAGCCGTGGTCCGCATAAAAGGCGCGCAACAGTTGCAGGTCCTGGGCGAACATGGTTTCCCGATAGACGCCGGACTGGCCCATGAAGCTCATCACGTGTCCGGCCTGGGTCTGAATGACCTTGCGCAACTCCTCGTCGGTGAACGCGGTGTTGCCGACGAAGTCGATGCGCTTAATGTAAACCTTGCGGTATTCGGTGACGCGAATGATGACTTTGACGCGGTTGTTCGGCAGCGGCTGGATTTCGTAAACGATGTCCACCATGAAGAAGCCTTCCTGCTCGTACAACTGCCGGATCTTCTCGATGGCTTCCTTGATTTTGGCGATGGACAGAATGGTGTTCGGTTTGAGGTCGACGCTTTCCTTGATCTTGTCGGTCTTGACCTTGCTGTTGCCCTCGAAGACGAACTCGCGCACCGACGGCTTTTCGATCACCACGAAGGTGATGACCTTGCCCGCGGGCGAATCGGTCACCTCGACGCGGACGTCGGAAAAGAAACCCAGGGCGAAAACGGAGCGCAGGTCGGCGTCGACTTGATCGACGTTGTAGGCGTCGCCTTTGCGCGTTTGGATGACGGCCAGCACCGCGTCGTCCTCCACGCGCACCGTGCCTTGGATATGCACGGCGGCGACGACGGCGGTCTCTTCGGCCTGCGCGCGGCCGACCCCGAACGCCAGCAACGCCAGCGCCAGCAGACAAACACCGCGCCTCATGCGGCCGGCTCCAATTTTCCGTTGGCCAAACGCAGCAACCGCGGCATCCGGCGCGCCAGTTTCTCGTTATGGGTCACCACGATGAAGGTCGTGCCTTTCCGTTGGTTGATGTCGAACATCATGTCCCACAGGTGTTCGCCGGTGGCCGCGTCGAGATTGCCCGTCGGTTCATCGGCCAGGATCAGCTCCGGCTCCATGACCAGCGCGCGGCCGAACGCGACGCGCTGCTGCTCGCCGCCGGACAGCTCGCCCGGTTTGTGCGTCAGGCGCTCGCCCAGGCCCAACTCGCCCAGGACGTGCGCGGCCAACCGCGCCGCTTCGTCAAACGGCAGGTCGGCGATCAGCGCCGGCATCATCGTGTTTTCCAACGTATTGAATTCCGGGATCAGGCCGTGGAACTGGAAAACGAAGCCGACCTTGCGGTTGCGGAATTCGGCCAGCTGCGCGTCCTGAATGCCCAGCGGGAACACGTCCGCGCCGTCGAAGAGCACGCGGCCGGAGGTCGGCCGTTCGAGCGCGCCGATCAGATAGAGCAGGGTGGTCTTGCCGGCCCCGGAATCGCCGACGACGCCGACCATCTGCCCGCGCTCGATCTCCAGGCCCAGCCCGGCGAGCACCGGCACCGGCGCGCCGGCGTCGTAATAGGTCTTGTAGAGGTCCAGCACCTCGAGCATGGGCATCCGGGTCTCCTACTCGTACCGTAACACCGTGACCGCATCCATCCGCGCCGCCATTCGCGCCGGCAGCAGCGTCGCGATCAAGCTGAAACCGAGAGCGGCCACGAAGATCATCGCGAGGTCGAGCGCTTTGAAGGCCATGGGCAGCGTGTCGATAAAGTACACTTTTGGATCCAGCCGGACCAGTCCGAACCGGATCTGCACCTGGCAAAGCGCCACGCCCAAAATTGCGCCGATTATACTGCCTAGCACGCCGATGAACATCCCCTGCACCAAAACAATTTTCCGGATGTCCCCGGCCGCGGCGCCCATCGCGCGCAGCATGGCCAGGCTGCGTTTTTTGTCCATGATGACCATGTACAACGTCGAGAAAATGTTCAGCGCGGCGACGAAAACGATCAGGCACAAGATCATGAACATCACCAGCTTCTGCAGCTTGAGCGCCGAGAAGAGGTTGCGGTTCATCACCTTCCAGTCGCGAGTGTAGTAGGGCCAGCCGAGGCGTTGTTCGATGTCGGCGCCGATCTTTTCCGACTGCCAGAGGTCGGTCAGCGAGACCTCGATGCCGCTCACCGCGTCGCCGTAATTGAAGTAGGACTGTGCGGCGGCCAGGCTGATGAAGGCGAAGGTCGAATCGAATTCGTACATGCCGCTGTGCGACAGGCCGATCACCACGAAGGCGCGCGATTTCGGCGTCACGCCGTTCGGCCCGACTTCGCCCATCGGGTTGACCACGTACACGCGGCTGCCCACGGTCGCTTCGAGGTTCGCGGCGAGTTCCTTACCCAGGATGATGCCCGCCAGTCGCTCCTTCGCGCCGTCGCTGTCCTGTACGGGATGCAGTTGATCGAGCTGGCGGATGGTCTCCGGCGCGATGCTCGCGCCGACGCCGGTCACTTTCATGTCGGAGTCGGGGTTGATGCCGCGCAGCACCACCCCGGCCGTGTTCGTCGCGGTCGAGGCCATCACTTCGCCGTAAACGAACGGGCTGACGCCGCGCACGCCGGGCGTCTGTGTGATCTTCTTGACCGCCTCGGGCCAGTTGTTGATGCGGCTGTGGTGGCTGAGCACGAGCATGTGGCTGTACGCGCCGAGAATCTTCTGCGTCATCACCTCTTCGTAGCCGGTGATCGCCGCCATGACCACGATCAGCGTCGCCACGCCGACCGCGACGCCGACCAGCCCGATGATGCTGATGATCGACATGACCAGCGCGCGGCGTTTCGGGCGCAGGAAGCGCAGCCCGACGAAACGCGCCAATCGCAACGGCCCTTTGATCATCTTGTCCTCATTCGTACCGCAGCACTTCGACCGCATCGAGCCGCGCCGCCATCCGCGCGGGCATCCACGTCGCGCCCAGGCACAAACCGAGCGAGGCGACGATCACCGCGGCCAGATCGAAGGCCTTGAGCGTGATGGGCAGCTTGTCGATGTAGTAGACGTAAGGGTCCAGCTTGACCAGGCCGTAGCGCATCTGCAGCAGGCACAAGCCCAGCCCCAGCGCCACGCCGATCGCACTGCCGAGAATGCCGATCGTCATGCCCTGCGCCAGCACGATCTGACGGATGCGCCGCGACGACGCGCCCATCGCCCGCAGCATGGCGATGCTTTTGCGCTTGTCCATCACCACCATGTAGAGGTTGGAGAAGATGTTGAGCGCGGCCACAAAAATGATAATGCACAGCATCAGGAACATCACCAGCTTTTCGACTTTGATCGCCGAAAAGAGGTTCCGGTTCAATTCCTGCCAATCTTTCGCGAACAGCGGCGGCGCCAATTGCGCGCGGATATCGCGGCCGACCCGCTCGATCTGCCACATGTCCTTCAGCTTCACCTCGATGCCGGAGATGCCGTCGCCGAGGCCGAAAAATTTTTGTGCGTCGTGCAGATCGATCAGCGCGTATTTCGCGTCGAACTCATACAGCCCGGATTTGAAGATGCCGACCACGACGAACGCCTGCGTCTTGGGCATGATCCCCAGCGGCCCGATGTCGCCGATCGGATTGACCAGGTACAGCTTCTCGCCGATGAACACGCGCACCTCGGCCGCCAGCTCCTTGCCCAGAATGATGCCCGGCAGCTTCTCCGGGCGTTTGTTCTCGCCGAGCGGCTCCAGGACCTCCTGCTCGCGCTTGAGCAGTTGCAGCGAACCGCGTTCGACCGAGCGCCCGATGTTGGTCACGCTCGGGGCCAGGTCGGGATCGATGCCGCGCACGATCACGCCCGCCGCGTGATCGGTCGAGGTGGCCATCAACTCGCCGTGCACGTAAGGCGCGGCGGCGGCCACGCCGTCGACGCGCTGCACCGCGGCCAGCACCGGCGCCCAGTCGTGAATCACCTTCTTCTTCGACTCGACCAGCAGGTGGCTGTGCGCGCCGAGGATTTTGTTCATCATGTCTTCCTGGAACCCGGTCATCACGCCCAGCACGACGATCAACGTCGCCACGCCCACGGCGACGGCGGTGATGCCGATCACCGTGATGATCGACAACAACAACTCACCCCGTTTCGGGCGCAAAAAACGCAGGCCGACGAATCGGGCGAAACCCATCGACTTAGGTTTCCTTTCGCAGCAGCGGGAAGAGGATGACGTCGCGGATGCTCGGCTGGTTGGTCAGCAGCATGACCAGCCGGTCGATGCCGATGCCTTCGCCGGCCGTCGGCGGCAGCCCGTATTCCAGCGCGCGAACGTAATCGGCGTCGTACTCATGCGCCTCGGCGTCGCCGTGTTTCTTCGCCTCGATCTGCGCGGCGAAACGGGCGCGCTGGTCTTCCGGGTCGGCCAGCTCGTTGAAGGCGTTGGCGATCTCGCGGCCGTAAACGAACAACTCGAAGCGATCGACCACGTCGGGGTTCTCGTCGTTCTTGCGCGCCAACGGGCTGACCTCGGTCGGATACGCGTGAATGAACGTCGGCTGCATCAGCTTCGACTCGACCAGTTCCTCGAAGATCACCGTCAGCAGCTTGCCCGGGCCGGGGTCGCCGATGATCGCGATCTCGTGCTGCTTGCAGAAATTGCGCAGCCGCTCGGCGTCGCCCAGATCGGCCTCCGCCAAGTCGGTGTGTTCGCGCACGGCGTCGGCCATTTTCAAACGCCGCCACGGGCGCGTGAAGTCGATTTCGATTTCCTGGTAGGGGAACGTCAACTTGCCGAACAGACTCTGCGCCAGGAAGCAGCACAGGTCTTCGGTGAGTTCCATGAGTTGTTCGTACGTGGCGTAGGACCAGTAGAACTCGAGCATCGTGAACTCGGGGTTGTGCTGGGTGCTGATGCCCTCGTTGCGGAAGTTGCGATTGATCTCGAACACGCGGCCCAGCCCGCCGACGATCAGCCGCTTGAGGTAGAGCTCGGGAGCGATGCGCAGGTACAGCTCCATGTCCAGCGCGTTGTGGTGCGTGATGAACGGCCGCGCCAACGCGCCGCCGGCCAGCGGCTGCATCATCGGCGTTTCGACTTCGAGGAAATCTCGTTCGTGGAAATAGCCGCGGATCAGGCGGACGATCTCGCTGCGCGTGCGGAAAACGTCGACCACTTCCGGGTTCATGATCAGGTCGACGTACCGCTGGCGGTAACGCAACTCCTTGTCGGTCAGGCCGTGGAACTTCTCGGGCAGCGGGCGCACGCTTTTGCTGAGCAGCGTGATCTTTTCGGCGACCACGGTCAGTTCGCCGGTGCGGGTCTTCGCCGGCCGGCCGGTGAAGCCGAAGATGTCGCCGACGTCCGCGTTCTTCTTAAATAAGGAATGGTTCTCCGGCCCGACGATCTTCTTGCCGATCAGCACCTGGATTTTGCCGGTGTAGTCGTAAAGGTCGAGGAAAAGGGCGTTGCCGAAATTGCGAATCGCGCGAATGCGGCCGGCGATCGTCGCGCGATCTTCGCACTGCTCCAGCTCCTCCGCGGTTTTTTCGCCATACAGACCGCGCAATTGCGCGGCGGTGTGCGTCACGGAAATCGTTGTCGGATAAGGGTTTATCCTTTGCGCGCGCAACGCGGCGGTCTTTTCGCGAAGCTGCTCGATGATCCTGTTTGTCTCGTCCATCGCGGCCATCCTGTACGCTTGGAAAATCGAAGTACGCTATTTCTCATGGCGCGGTATGTCAAGGCATTGTACGCGCACGCGCGGAATCACAGGCGGGGGCGCCTGTGCCA
>PMZC01000215.1:7316-13155 GCA_003170555.1 Deltaproteobacteria bacterium | reverse complement strand
CCCCGGCCCCGCCCGCCAATCCGAACGATCTGGGCGCGATCCGCCTCGACGCCACGCTGGGGCTGACCGACGCGCGGCCGTTCAAGGCGCGGGTGACCTTCGACCATTTCGATTACTCGAATTTCTTGAAGTCGGCCGCCCAGGCGCGGCAACAGCGCCAGCAAGCGCGGAGCGGCGCGCGGCTTCCGGCGGGAAACCAGGAAAAGTTCGGCGGGCTGGTCGACGGCGAGATCGACCTCGACGGCCGTCTGGGCGCGAGCGGCGCGCAGCAAACCGGAACCGCGCCGGTCGCGGGCGTCGTCGCGCCGGCCAAGCCGTCGTTGTCGGCCACCGTGCGCTTCAACCAAATCTTGTTCCAGCGCAACAACCTGCTGATCCGCAACCAGAACGAGGCCGGCGAGGTGAAGCCCATCGTCATCACGTATCGCGACGGCCGGGTCGACGTGCAGGACTTCGCGCTCGGCGGCAGCGGCGTCGAAATCAAGATCGAACGGCAGGACCTCGGCGGCGAGGCGTACTTCGTGCTCAACGGCCAGGCGCCGCTCGACACCGTCAAAGCGTTCACCGACGCGGTCGCGAATGTAAACGGCGCGCTACAGTTGCATGCCGAGATTCCGGTCGCGTTCGACCTGGATAAGGTGAAGGCCGCCGTCAAGATCGACAACGCCACGGTCGACCTGGCCGACGTGCCGACCAATATCGAGAACCTGAAGGTCGACGTGGAATTCGCCAACCGCGCGGCGACCATCCGCCAGTTCACGGCGAAGGTTGGCGGCGGCACGCTGCGCGTCGGCGGCTCGTATCGCCTGCCGCAGCCGGCGCGGCCCGCCGCGGGAACGGCCGCGGCGCCCACCGCGCCCACCGCCGCCGAACACGCGCAACTCGAGGTGTTCGCCAAGATCGAAAACGTCACGACCCGCTTCGATCCGTATCTCGAATTGGTCGTGCGCAAGGTGGACCTGCTGGCCACCTCGCGTCCCGACGGCAAGATCGACGTGACCGGCGAAGTCGACATCAACAAGGCCGTGCTGCGCTACAACATCGACCTGGTGCAGATTCTGCAAGCCTTCCAGAAGCGAAGCGGCGGCGCCACCGGTTCGCAGGTTTACGAGAAAAAGGAAGAGTCGGTCTACTTCAATATCGTGATCCGGGCCCCGCAGGGCGTGTCGATCGACAACAACTTCATCCAGATGGAAATGAGTCTCGACCTGGTGCTGACCGGCAACAACGTGGACGTCGGCTTGATCGGCTCCGTCGAATCGACCAAGGGCGAGGCGACGGTGCTGCAGAACACGTACAAGGTCACTTCGGCGGTGATTCAGTTCTTCGACGAGACGCGCATTTACCCCGCCTTCGACGTCAACGCGGAAACGACGGTGAACAACATCAATATTTTCATCAGCGTCACCGGCACGCCGGACCGTTATCAAATCACTTTCCAGTCCGACCCGTCGATGAACGAGCGCGATATCGTGACGCTGCTTTCGCTGGGCGTGTCGTACGAACAGTTCCAGGCCGGCTCCGGCGACGAGGCCGCCGCGCTCGCCGCCGCGGCGCAGCAGCTCATCGGCTCGTCGTTCCGGCAGTACACCGGCATCGACTTCGGCGTCGACAGCACGACCGGCGTGAGCCGCCTGCGCGTGTCGCGGCCGCTGCAGGAACATTTTCTCATGTCGCTGTACCGCGGCATTTCCGATCCCACCCTCAGCGCCGAGACGGAGTGGGATTTCACGCGCAACCTGGGCCTTTACGTCGGCTGGAGTGATTTCGCCGGGCAGGAAAACGTGCCGTCGTACGGCGGTTTCGGCGGCGGCGTGCGGGTGAAAATCGAGTTCCGCTAGAGGAGGACGAGTGGTTCGTCGAGCGGCTTGGTGGCTTCTGGTGCTGGCGGCGGCGTTNNCCCAGCCGGCCGAAGCGGCCGCCGGCCCCGGCGTCATGCCGTCCTTCGAGCAACTCGATCAACACTACGGTCGCGTGGTCGGCAAGGTCGTTTTCGACATCCCGCCTTACCTCGACGCGCGCATCATCGAACGCGTCTGTTCGATCAAGGTCAACGAGCCGCTGACCCGCCAGCGCGTGCGCCACACGCTGCACGGCATGTATCTGATCGACGAGATCGAGAACGTCACGATTCAGGCGAAGCCGATGGGCGATCGCCTCGAAGTGACCGTCCGAATCCGGCCGCGTCACGTGCTGCGCGACATCGAGGTGACCGGCAACCACGTCTTCTCGCAGCGCGAACTGCTCGACGACATTCTGCACCTCGAGCCCGGCGACGATTTCCGGCCGGAGCTGGTCGACGATTACGAAAGCAAGCTGGAAGACGCCTATTCCGCCGTCGGCCGCTTCGACGCGGAATTCAAAATCACCTGGAAGCTGACCGAACGCCACACCGACAACAAAGCCGATCTGTTCATCGACATCAAGGAAAACGCCGTCTATCGCGTCGTCAAGATCGACTTCTCCCAAGGCCGGCTGGGCGCGTATCCGGCGCGGAAAGTGCTCGACGAGGCCGATCTCACCCCGCCGTTCGACTTCGATCAGGCCCGCATCGACCGCGGGCTCGAACGGCTCAAGAAGTGGCTGCGCAAGGAAGGGCAGCTCGAAGCCCGCCTGCCGGAGCTCAGCCTGGACGATCCGAACGCCTACACCATCGACGAAGAGAAACACACGGTGGTGGTCCATTTTCCGCTGCGCGTCGGCCCGCGCGTCCGCATCATTTACGACGAGGATTGCTTCACCTGCGGCGAACGAAAATGGAACCTGGACGACGTGCTCGGCCTGGAAAACATCCGGCGCTTCAACCGCTACGTCGCGCAGGACTTCGCCAAGAAAGTGCGCATGTTTCTGATGCGCCAGGGCTATTACGCCGCGGTGGTGGATTTCGACTACCGCCGCTACACCGACCCGGACGGCACGCTGGTGCGCGAGGTTCGCCTGCGGGCCGATCGCGGACCGAAGGTGCACATCCGCAAAATCGAATTTCTGAATAACGTCATTTATAACGACGCCACTCTGCGCAAGCTGCTGACCAACCGTTCGATCTATGTCGAGGAGGATTTCGACAAAGACCTGCAGAACGTCATCAACTTCTATAACGCGCACGGCTTTCTGTCCGCCCGGATCCTGCAGTCCAGCGCCGATTTCGACGAAGCGGCTCACGCGATCGACGTCACGGTCGACCTCGAGGAAGGGCCGCAGACGATGGTGCACACCATCAAATACGAAGGCAACGCGGCCATCAAGACCAAAGATTTGAAGGACGCCCTCAAGGAAGAGCCGGACAGCGCGCTGGTCGCCGGCCGGCCGTTCAATCCGTTCTTGCTGCCGAAGATGAAGGCGGTCCTGCTGTCGACCTATCTCACCCACGGCTACATCAAGGCGCGCGTCAAGGAGGAGCTCAAGCTTTCGCCGGACGGCAAGCAGGCGGACCTCGTGTTTCATTTCACCGAGGGCCGGCAGTACTTTTTCGGCCACGTCTATTACCGCGGCAACCGGTTGACGCGCAAAAACATCATCGAGCGCGAACTGGTGATCGTGCCCGGCGAACCGTACGACTACGAACGCATCATCCGTTCGCAACAGGCGCTGATCGCGCTTGGTCTTTTCACCAATGTCGATATCCGGCCGATCTCCGCGGCCCTCGAAGACAAAGACGTGGACATGCTGGTCGAAGTCAAGGAACGCAAGAGCGGTTACATCACCGGCGGCCTGGGTTGGAATTCGTATAGCGGATACAACGGGACCTACGAAATGGGCCATCGCAACCTGGCCGGCTACGGCCGTCGCCTCGGCTTCCGCTTCGAGGGCACGGTCAACGACACGTCGTTCGCTCTCGACCAAAGCCTCTTCGCCGTGTATTTCACCTGGCCTTGGATCGCCCGCGTGCCGATCGACGGTTCGTTCACCATCCGCGATGCCCTGCGGCATGAGATCGGCTATGACGATCGCAGCCTCGGAATCACCTTCGGCACGACGTTGGAAAATCGTAAGTTGTTGAATTTTCTGGAAGCTACCGCGAAAAATCCCCATACGCGCGAAGTCGCCGGCAACGTTCATACACATCGTTGGTTTGATCCGATCACCTCCGAGCTCGATTATAGTATCTCCCGCGATTATATCTTCAATCTGGCTAAGGCGGTGACCAACCAAACCCAGGGCCAGGCGGTCGTCGCGTCGATCAGCCCCATGTTTACGGTCGACCGACGGGACGACATCTTCAACCCAACCCGCTGGAGTTACAACACCTTACGTTTCGATTACGGCACGCGATGGATCCTGAGCCAGGTCGACTACCTAAGGGTGACCGGCCGCACATCGTGGTATCTGCCGATCTACGAGTGGATGACTTTTCTCAAGGGCTGGGTTTTCGCCGAAAACGTCGTGGTCGGCCATGTCCAGGTGCTGCGCGCGTCGGATTCGCTGCCGATCAGCCAACGCTTTTTCCTGGGCGGTACGACGACGATCCGCGGCTTCGCCCCCAACGAGATCGCCCCCTTGGGGACCGACGGCCGGACGCCGGTGGGCGGCTACTTCATGGCGTACCAGAACACCGAGTTCCGCGTGCCGCTAACTGTTTATAATCTCGGGCTTGTTTTCTTCCTCGACGACGGCGACGTGACCGGCGGAACGAACAATTTCTACCTCGACCGGCTGCGCACTTCCGCCGGCCTGGGTCTCGCTCTCCTCACGCCGGTCGGCCCCCTCGCCGCCAACTACGGCTTCAAACTCAACCGCCGACATTATGAAAGTCCCGGCGCATTCTACATTTCGGTCGGAAATACGTTCTGATGTCGCTAAGTTGAAACCCGGGTCTGCGGGGCCGCTGCAAAAGGTCTATCTTTTTAGGTCGTCATTCCCGCGAAGGAGGTTGTCGGTTTTTTCAGAAATCGCCCTATTTCTGTCATTTCGACCGAGCCCCGAGTGCCGCCGAGGGGCGAGCGGAGAAATCCCTTTCTGATCGATCCTAAAGGGATTTCTCGACTCCGCACCTATGCTCGGCGCGTCGCTCGAAATGACAGGCGGAGCGCGTTTACGTTGCCAAGACGGCGTTTTTCGACAGCCGCGAAGGCGGGAATCCAGCGAGAACCAACAGTTCCGGATTCCGGGTCAAGCCCGGAATGACAATGCGAGATGATTTGCAGCAGCCCCTCTGCCCTGAAATTCCGCCTCAAAACCCCCTTTTTGTCGCTGTGCGTCAAATAACATCACACTAGATGTTGTGCAGCACGCCTGCGTAAAGCACTTTGTGAAGTATGTTTTGTAACTAATTGAAAAATATGATGTTTAGTTTTGATAGTTACCTTGTCAATTTTGAATAAGGCCAGCAATATCAATAAGTTAACAATACCTCATTTTTTACTTGAAGTTTTTCTTGTAACCTGCCGAAAAATTTACTTGATTTTAGTTTTTTGCTATGATAGCGTCCACCGCGAAATAAAGGTGGCATCCGACAAGGAGAGCCGAGATGGGCGAGCGAATCGATCTCTGCTGCAAGGAAACGAAGAAGTTGATCGTGGCTCATCTGACCGGAACACTTGGTCGCGACGGACGCAACGTGTTGCTTCGTCACATGCGGGCCTGTCCGGAGTGTTGGCAATTGGTCGGACACGTCGCCAAGAGTTCCGAACTCCCCTACGCCCGAACGCTGTCGCTGAGCAGGAAGGCGGTGAGCATCTAACCCCCAAGCCCGGCTCCCGCCGGGACCCCATATCCGCCGGCGTCGCTTGTGCCGCACACTCCTAAGCGACGCCGGTCCTTTCTATTTAATGGGGTACCGGGTGCCGGGTCTCGGGTGCCGGGTGGGCTGCAGGCGACCGGGTGGCGCTGGCACACGAAG
>PMZC01000215.1:0-7236 GCA_003170555.1 Deltaproteobacteria bacterium | reverse complement strand
CCGGCGGAGTTTGCCAGTGCTCGACTCGAGATAGTGCTGGTCGTCCGGGTGGCACTGGCACACGAGGCCCTGCGAGTTTGCCAGTGCTCCTCGCGCGATAGCACTGGCAAGCAGGGCGTGCCAGTGCCACCCAGACAGATCTCTTTTCGTTTGTTCGACCCACGCCCAAGACCCTAGACCCGGAACCCGGAACCCGGAACCCGTGGCTCGACCTTGCCAACCGCTCCCGCGGTGTTGATACTGAGCGCTCATGACCGAACTCACGCCGCTGGAACAAATCCTGGCCTTCGCCCGCGAGCGCGGCGACGCGTTTCCGCGCGTGGCGGTGCTGATCGCCGATTGCCCCGGCCTGCCCGCGTTCGAGGCGACGCTCGCCCGCATTCCGCCGCCGTTGCGCGACGTGCCGGCGTCGGTCTACGCGTACTTCGATTTGCCTGCCGAGCGGTTGCGCGAGCTGGGCGGCGAACTGGCGCGGCGCACCGGCTGGGAAAAAGCAGCACTGCTCCGCGCGGTGCGCGATTACGGTTACGGCGGCAACCGCAAAGTCGCATTGTGCTGCGCGTTGGAGCAAGGTTTCGATTTCGTCGCGGTGTTGCCGGCGACTCAGCCGGGGGCGCCTCAATCCGCAATCCGCGGCTCGACTGAGCTCGCCGAAGTCAATCCGCAATCGACAATTCCCGATGACACGCTGGCGCGGCTGCTGGTCCCGGCGCTGATCGGCGGCGCGGCGTTGGTGCACAGCGCGAGTCCGCGCCCCGAACCGCCCGGCCTCGCGGAGCGGCTCACGACCCGGCTGACCGACTTTGTGCTCAATCTGCGGCTGACCGATTGGCGTCCGGGGCCGCGGCTCTATCGCCTGTCCGCCTTGCGGCGCGTGCCGTTCATGCTCAACGACGACGGCCCGCTGTTCGACGCGCAGTTGTTGATCCAGATCAAGTCGCTGGGCGAACGCATCGCCGAGGCGCCGCTGGCCGAACCGAAACCGCGGATCGAAGCGGCGTCGCCCCTGGCGGCCGCGCTGGAGTACCGGCTTCATCAGCTTCACCTGCGGCGCCACGGACGCTGGCTGGTCGACCGCGCGGCGAATTACACCTTCAAGAAGTCGCCGCTCAGTTCGCACGGTCAGCTTCTGGGGCTCGTACCGTCGGGCGCCCGCGTGCTCGACCTCGGTTGCAGCCAGGGCTTGTTGGCCCACGAGCTCGAGAAGAAAGGTTGTCGCGTGGTCGGCGTCGATCGCCTGCCGCCCGAGCAGGTCAAGCTGCCGTACGAGCGCTATCACCAAATCAACCTCGACGATGAATTCACTTTGCCTTACGACCGCGAGTTCGACGTGGTCATTTTGTCCGACGTGATCGAGCACCTGCGCCGCCGCGAACTCGTCATGGCCGCGGTGCGCCGCCACCTGCGCGAGGACGGCCGGTTGATCGTCTCGACCGGCAACGTGGCGATCTGGTTTTACCGCCTGTCGCTGGCGCTCGGCCGCTTCGAGTACGGCCCGCGCGGCATTCTCGACGAAACGCACGTGCGCCTGTTCACGCGCTCGACCTTCGAGCGGCTGGTGCGGCAGGCGGGCTTCGAGATCGTGCGCCGCATCGTCACGCCGCTGCCGTTCGAACTGATCTTCGAGACGCGCGCCGACGCCGGATTCATTCGTTTTCTCGACCGCACGTACCACGCCTGCGCCCGCGCGTGGCCGTCGATGTTCGCCTATCAGTTCATCCTCGAAGCGCGTATCGCGCGGCTCGAACCGGGCGAGGCGCCGGGCTGGCCGCCGGGCGGGGATGGCGCGTGAGCGACGACCTGCTCCGCCTCCTGCGCGCGACGTATGGCGGCCAGGCGTTTCCGGCGACGGCGCCTTTCGTCGAGCACTTTCGGCGCACCGGCGGCGACGCGCTGTTGGCGGTGGTGCTCTACGGTTCGCGCATCGACCCGTCGCTCTGCACGGAAACCAGCTTCTTCGATTTCTACCTCATCTGCCGCGACTACGCTTCGTTCTTCGCCCGGCGGCGCGATCGCTGGCTGGCGCGGATGCTGCCGCCGAACATCTACTATCTCGAATTGCCGAACGCCGCCGGGACAAAGCAGGTCTGCAAGTATTGCGTAATCAGCCTCGCCGATCTGCAAGACGCGGTCGGCGCGCGGGCGAAAGATCTCTACCACCTGGGCCGCTTCAGCAAACGGCTGGCGCTGCTGTGGCGGCGCGACGAAGCCGCGGGCGACGCGGTGCTGGGTGCGTGCCGGCAAGCGATGCTGACGCTGCTGCCGCATGCGCTGGGCAAGATGAACGACGCCTTCACGCTGCCCGACCTGGTGCGGCAGGCGCTGGCGTTGTCGTACGAAGGCGAGGTGCGGCTGGAGAAAACCGGCGAGAAGGTCGACGCGCTCTTTCACTGCGCCGAGGATTTTTATCTTGAGGTGTGGGATCGTCTGCTCGCCGACTATCGCGCCGCGCACGTCGATTTGTTTGCGCCGGATGATCCGCCGGGCGTGATACATCTGCGCGCACGGCCGACGCCGCCGGGTCTCGCGACGCCCCGCCTGCTCGCGCGCTCACGCCGCCGCGCCAAGGCCCGCTGGCCGAAAAATATTCTGCTCGTCGACAACTGGGTGGACATTCTGCTCGACAAAGTCGAACGCACCTACGGCGTGAAACTCAACCTCACCCCGCGCGAACGTCGCTGGGCGCTCATCCTCGGTTGGAAACATTTCTTTCGGTTACGGCGCGAAGGGAAGATCAGATAGGACCGTGTTCGCCCGTATGTGCGGTTATTTATGTCGTCGACTCGACGAGATTGTCATTCCGACCGAGCTCCGAGTGCATCCGAGGGGCGAGCGGAGGAATCCCTTCCCGGCTGATGCGCCCATCCTTTTCTGCGGCGGCAATCAAAGGAAAAACTACAATTTGAAGAGAGCGATCCCTCCGCTCCGCTTCCGCACTCCGCTTCACTTCGTTTCGCTCCGCGCGTCCGCTCCGGTCGGGATGACACCAAAAACACGATTTCGGCCGAAGTTAGCGCATATGCGATTCGCTCGGCGCGCCTTCCTTTTCTATTCGTAATCCACCAATCCGATGTTGGCCTTTTGTTTCACCTTCAGTTGCGGATCGAAGTGCAGGTCCCAGACGCTCAACTCGCTGTTGTAGGTGGCGAACACGATTTGCCCCAGGTTGGGATCGCTGAAATTGGTGAACGGCGCCGCCGGGGGAAACGTGGCGTAGATATCGATGTTCCCGCAGACGTGTTCGACCAGCAGGTTCGCGTACCCCGCCAGGTTCTGATCCTCCATGGCCGTTTTCGCCCAGTAGATTTCGTACCACAGATACTCCTGCGGGTCGGTCGTGATTTCCTGCTCGTGATTGTTGAAGTAGGTCTCCGGGTTGCTGAACGGCGGCACCGGATTGGGAATGGCGTCGTACAGCTCGGTCGCCTCCTGCAACAACATGCCTTGGTTGAGCAGTTCGCTGCGGACACGGATATACGCGACGGCCAGTTGCGCCGCCAGCACTTCCTCGTCCCAACGCTTGCCCGGATAAGTCGGGGCGTAGTAGTCGCGCAACGCGCGCGAGCTTTCGCGCATCACGCCGTACCAATAGACGAAGCGGCCGAAGAAATCCTGCGCGACCTGCGTATCCTGGAGCGCGTCGATCAGGAAGGTCTTGGTGATGTCGGGCAACTGGTCCCACGTCGTGTAGTTGACCGAGTGCGGTGCGCTGTCGCCCTGGCACGCGCTGGGGCCGGTGTCGTCATCGCCGGCGTCATCATCCGTGGCGTCGTCATCGCCGCCGCCGGTGTCGTCATCGCCGCCGGAGTGATCATCGTCGCTCGGCGGCAGCATATCGTCGTCGCTGACATCGTCATCGGCGCGGTTCGACGTCTCCGTTTTCTGTTTGCTCGAGTTGCACGCCATCACGACGAGCAAGACTACCAGGATCGCAACGCCCAGCCCCACCAACCACCGAGTCTTCATTACGGTCTCCCGCGCCAGTTGACGAAGTTGGATTGTAGGACGAAGCAAGCGGCGCGGCAATTGAGGGTATGGGGTTGGGGGTGGCACTGGCACGCCCTGCTTGCCAGTGCTATCGCGCGAGGAGCACTGGCAAACTCCGCAGGGCTGCGTGTGCCAGTGCCACCCGGACGCCTGCAGCCCGCTTCCTACCTCTCAGTCTTCCAGTCTTTCAGCCTGTCAGCCTGTCGGTCATTTTTCATTAACTAAAAAAGCCCGGCCGAAGCCGGGCTCGTGAGTGCGGATCGTGCGGGAAGCGTTACATCATGCCGTCCATGCCGCCCATGCCGCCCATGCCGCCGCCCATACCGCCGCCGCCGCGCGATTCGGGCTTCGCCTTCTCGGCGACCATGACTTCGGTGGTCAGCAGGATGCCGGCGACGCTGGCCGCGTTCTGCAGCGCGCTGCGCGTCACCTTGGTCGGGTCGATGATGCCGTGGGCGATCAGGTCGCAGTATTCCTCGGTCGCGGCGTCGAAGCCGTAGGCGCCCTTCTCGACCTTCACTTTGTCCACCACCACCGCGCCTTCCACGCCGGCGTTGGCGACGATCTGACGGATCGGCTCTTCCATCGCGCGTTTCACGATGTTGACGCCGGCCTGCTGATCGCCGTCGAGCTTCAGCTTGTTCAGCGCCGGGAGGCACCGCAGCAGCGCGACGCCGCCGCCCGGGACCACGCCTTCCTCGACCGCGGCGCGCGTGGCGTTGAGCGCGTCCTCGACGCGGGCTTTCTTCTCTTTCATCTCGACTTCCGTCGCCGCGCCCACTTTGACTACCGCGACGCCGCCGACCAGCTTGGCCAGCCGTTCCTGNNTTCTCGCGGTCGTAATCGCTGGTGGTGTCTTCGATCTGCGCGCGAATCTGCTTCACGCGGCCTTCGATATCCGCGGGCGCGCCGGCGCCGTCGATGATCGTGGTGTTGTCTTTGTCGATCACGATGCGCTTGGCCTTGCCCAGGTCATTGATGGTCACGCCTTCCAGGTTGATGCCCAGCTCCTCGGCGATGATCTTGCCGCCGGTGAGCGTGGCGATGTCCTGCAGCATGGCCTTGCGGCGATCGCCGAAGCCCGGCGCCTTCACCGCGGCGACCTGCAGCGTGCCGCGCAGCTTGTTGACGACCAACGTGGCCAGCGCCTCGCCCTCGACCTCTTCCGCGACGATCAGCAGCGGCTTGCCCAGGCGCACCACCTGCTCGAGCAGCGGCAGCAGGTCTTTCATGTTGGCGATCTTCTTCTCGTTGATCAGCAGGTACGCATCCTGCAGCACGACTTCCATCCGCTCCGGATCGGTGACGAAGTAGGGCGAGATATAGCCGCGGTCGAACTGCATGCCTTCGACCACTTCGAGCGTGGTGTCCATCGCCTTGGCTTCCTCGACCGTGATCACGCCTTCTTTGCCGACCTTGTCCATCGCCTCGGCGATGATGTTGCCGATGGTCTCGTCGTTGTTGGCGCTGATCGTGCCGATCTGGGCGATCTCTTTGCGGTCCTTGGTCGGCTTGGACATCTTCTTCAGCTCTTCGATGACCACGTCGACGGCCTTGTCGATGCCGCGCTTCAGATCCATCGGGTTCGCGCCCGAGGTGACCAGCTTCACGCCTTCGCGGTAGATCGACTGCGCCAGAATGGTCGCGGTGGTGGTGCCGTCGCCGGCNNTCGATTTCCTTGGCCACCGTCACACCGTCCTTGGTGACGGTGGGGGCGCCGAAGCTCTTCTCGAGAATGGCGTTGCGGCCTTTCGGACCGAGGGTCGCCTTGACCGCATCGGCCAGCTTGTTGACGCCGGCGAGAATCTTGGTGCGCGCGTCAATACTGTAAAGAATTTCCTTGCCCATGTTCGCTCTCCTTCAAACGTTGGTCATCCCACGGCGGGATGAGTTTATTTCTCGATCACGCCGAGGATGTCTTCTTCCCGCATGATCAGGTATTCATCGCCTTCGATCTTGACCTCCGTGCCGCCGTATTTGCTGAACAGCACCTTGTCGCCGACTTTCACGTTCATGCCGAGCTTCGTGCCGTTATCCAGCACCTTGCCGTCGCCGACGGCCATCACTTCGCCCTGGGCCGGCTTTTCCTTCGCGGTGTCCGGAATAATGATGCCGCCCTTCGACTTGTTTTCTTCTTCCAGGCGCTTGACGATCACGCGATCATGCAACGGTCTGATCTTCATGGTCTTCATGGCTGATCTCCTCCTTAAAACTTCGGATAAAGTTGGTTTCAATATCCCCGCCGCCCAAGATTGAGCGGTCACTCACTACATACACATGCAGTACGGGCCCAACATCCTTCGTATAAGCGCGCGTAAAGTAATCACGTAAAATGCGGATGTCAACGGGGTAGTTGCAGGAACCGACCGCGCCGGCGCCGACCTGCCGACAAAACGGCGCACCTTCGCTTCGCGGTCAAAGACAGGGCGGTCGGCCGATTGATCCAACCCCCACCTGCCGGTAGACTGAGCAAAACCGACCGGACGTGAGCTTGGCCGACCAGCATCTCGAAAACAAACTGCGCGGGCTTCTCTATGTCGCGCCGCTGGCGTTGTGCGTGGGCCTCGTCGTCGGCCTCGGGCTCGCGACGGCGCGCGTCACGACCAGCGGCGATCTGACTTTCCATTTGTGGCGCGCGATGTTTTCGGATTTCGCCGACGCGATCAATCTCGGCGTCTTCACCGCGTTCACCCTCGCCCTGCTGTGGCTGGTGCTGGCGGGCATTCAACTGCCGTTCGGGCGGCCGCTCGCCGGCGCAATTCTCAGCGCGGCGGGGATGCTGCTTTTCTATCCGCTTTTCCTGATCGTCGTGTGGGTCGCGACCAAGATGGTCGTCGATACCGAGGCGGTCGGCTGGCACCGGCTGCCCGACGTGCTGCGCAACAACACGAACTTTTCACTGTACCTGCGCGACCACTACCTCGCCTATCTCAGCCCGACCGGCCTACTAAAGCTGTTCGTGGGGCGAACCGGGTGGCTGATCGCCAGCCTCGCGCCCGCCATCGCCTGCGGTCTCTGGCTCGAACGCGGATTGCGCCGCCTCGCGCCGCACTGGATCGAGCGNNCGGCCGGCCGGCGCGCAACCCCTGGGCGGTGCGGGCGACCGTGACCGTCGTGCTGGTCGCGGCTTTCGTGGTGGTGGTCAACATCGTGGCGCAAGGCGCGGCGCTGATGCACGGCGAGCCGCGGCCGAACGTCATCTTGATCAGCCTCGACACGGTGCGCGCCGATCACCTGGGCTGCTACGGC
>PMZC01000008.1 GCA_003170555.1 Deltaproteobacteria bacterium | reverse complement strand
CGCTGGGCCGATCTGATCGTCGTCAGCCCCGGGGCGCCTTTAGCCGATCCGATGTTCGACGAGGCGCGCAAAGCCGGCAAGGAAATCATCGGCGAGGTCGAGCTGGCCTATCGCTATCTCGATTGCCCGCTCCTCGGCGTCACCGGCACCAACGGCAAATCGACGACGACGGCGCTGCTCGGCGCGATCATGCAGGCGGCGGGCAAGAAGGTTTTCGTCGGCGGCAACCTCGGCACGCCGCTGATCGAGGCGCTGGAAAGTCCCGCGGAATACGACTGCGCGGTGGTCGAGCTGTCCAGCTTCCAGCTCGAAGCGATTCGCCGCCTGCGCGCGAGCGTCGCGGCGCTGCTCAATCTGACGCCCGACCATTTGAATCGCTACCGCGACTTCGCCGCCTACATCGAGGCGAAGTGTCGCATCTTCCGCAATCAACTGCCCTCGGACGCGGCGGTGCTCAATGCCGCTGATCCGCGGGTGATGGCGCAGATGCCGCAGGTTCGCGCGCGGCTCTACACCTTCGGCCGGTCCGGATCGCACGCGTGGGTCGACGGCGTCAAGCTTCGCCTGCACAGCGACGAATTCGGCGAGGCGATCGACATCGGCGGATTTCAGCTTCCCGGCGCGCACAACCGCGCGAACCTGGAAGCCGCCGCGCTCATGGCCCGCCTGGCCGGCGCCGATGCGGCGGCGATCTCGCTGGCGGCGAACACCTTCACCGGATTGGCGCACCGGCTCGAGAACCTGGGCGAGCGCGACGGCGTGTTGTTCATCAACGATTCGAAATCGACGACCGAGGATTCGGTGCGGATCGCCATCGCCGCGATGCACCGGCCGGTGGTGCTGATTCTGGGCGGCCGCGACAAAGGCGCCGATTGGGCCGCGCTCGACGAGACGCTGACCGGGCGCGTGCGCGCGGTCGTGGCGTACGGCGAGGCGGCCGAAACGATCGCCGCCGCGCTGCAACGGACGCCGACGCGCGTCATGCCGCCGTTCGCCACGGCGCTGGAAGAGGCGGCGCGGCTGGCGCGCCCGGGCGACGTGGTGCTGCTCTCGCCGGGCTGCACGAGCTTCGACCAGTTCAAAAACTTCGAGGAGCGCGGCGACGCCATGCGCGCCTGGGTGAGTCAGCGATAATGGTGGACAAAACGCGCCCCCGCGGATTCAGTTTCGACCGGCCGCTGCTGCTGTTGGTGGCGATCGTCGTCAGTCTCGGGCTGGTGATGGTCAGCAGCGCCAGCTTCCCGCTCGATGAAAACCCGTACCATTATTTCGTCCGGCAGCTTTGTTTCGTGCTGGTGGGCCTGGCGCTGATGTTCTTCATCGGCAGCCGCGACATCCGGCGCTTCGACTCGAAGACGCTGGTGTACGCGTTGGTCATCGCGGCGGTGATTCTGCTCGCGCTGCCGTTCGTGCCGCACGTCGGACAGAAGATCAACCACGCGCGGCGATGGTTCAAACTGGGGCCGGTTTCCGGCCAGCCGTCCGAGTTGGCCAAAGGCATCGCGTTGTTGTTCTTCGCCTGGTACCTCGCGCACAAAGGCGAGGGGATCCGCGCGTTCTGGCGCGGCGTCGCGCCGATCACCGTCGTCGCCGGCGTGTTCATCGGCGCGGTGATTATCGAACCCGACCTCGGCGGCAGCACGATGATCGGCCTGCTGCTGATGGTGATGCTGTTCCTCGCCGGCGCGCGGCTGCGCGTGCTGACGTTGTATTCCATCATCGGCGGCGCGGGCTTCACGGCGATCATGCTGACCAGCGCGTACCAGCGCATCCGCTTCTTCTCCTTCCTGCATCCGTGGGACGACCCGACCGGCGCGAGCTACCAGATCAAGAACTCGCTCATCGCGCTGGGCCGCGGCGGCGTCGGCGGCGTGGGCGTCGGCAACGGGCTGCAGAAGCTGTTTTTCCTGCCGGAGATTCACACCGATTTCATCCTCGCCAATCTCGGCGAAGAACTGGGTCTGATCGGGCTGTGGGCCACCTTCATTCTTTTCGGCGTGCTGGTGTTCCGCGCCATGCGGCTGGCCATGCGCAGTCGTGAGCCGTTCGTGCGACTGATCGGCGCGGGCGCGGCGGCGCTGCTGGGCCTGCAGGTCGTGGTCAACGCCGGCGTGGTCATGTGCCTGCTGCCGACCAAAGGCCTGGCGATTCCGTTTATGTCGTACGGCGGCAGCTCCGCGATTCTCAACTTCAGCCTGATCGGCCTGATCCTGGCCGTCGGGCGGGCCAGCGCGCCGCGCACGGCGCCGGAGCCGACGTCCGCGTGGTCGCCTTTGCGCGACCGGGCGTCGGGCGGCCTGGAGGATTCATGTTCGGACGGACCGAGCACATCTATTTCGTGGGGATCGGCGGAATCGGAATGAGCGGCATCGCCGAGGTGCTGCTCAACCTCGGCTACCGCGTTTCCGGTTCGGATCTGAAGGCGAGCGAGATCACCGCGAACCTCGCGCGCCTCGGCGCGACGATTTTCGTCGGCCACGACGGGGCGAACATCGCCGGCGCCGATGTGCTGGTCACCTCGAGCGCGATCAAGGCCGATAACCCCGAAATCGCCGCGGCGCAGGCGGCGCGGATTCCGGTCATCCCGCGCGCGGAGATGCTGGCCGAGCTGATGCGCATGAAGTACGGCGTCGCGGTGGCCGGCACGCACGGCAAGACGACGACCACCAGCCTGATCGCCACGATTCTCAACGCGGCCGGTTTCGACCCGACGGTCGTGGTCGGCGGGCGCGTCGACGCGTTGGGCTCGAACGCGAAGCTGGGCCGCAGCCAGTACTTCGTGGCCGAGGCCGACGAATCCGACGGCAGCTTCCTGCTGCTTACGCCGACCATCGCGGTGGTCACCAACATCGACCTGGAGCACCTCGACTATTACAGCGGCCTCGAGCAGCTCAAGCGCACGTTTCTCACCTTCATTAATAAAGTGCCGTTCTACGGCTTGTGCGTGCTGTGCCATGACGACGAGCACGTGCGCGCGCTGATTCCGTCGGTGCGCAAGCGCGTGTTGACCTACGGGCTGAACCAGCCGGCCGAATTTTTCGCGACGGATATCGTGCAGGAGCACTTCGGCACGCGCTTCGTCGCGCATCACGCGCAGGCGGGCGAGCTCGGCGAAATCCGGCTGCAACTGCCCGGTCGTCACATGGCGCAGAACGCGCTGGCGGCGTTGGCCGTGGCGCTGGAGCTCGGCGTGCCGTTCCCGGTTGCGGCCGATTCGATGGCGAAGTTCGGCGGCGTGCGGCGGCGTTTTCAGCGCGTCGGCGAGGTGAACGATATTCTGATCATCGACGACTACGGCCACCATCCCACCGAGATCCGCGCCACGCTCGNNCCGCATCGCTACACGCGCACGCGCGATCTGTTCGACATGTTCCTGACCGCGTTCGGCGACGTGGACAAGCTGCTCATCACTGACATCTACGCGGCGAGCGAACCGCCGCTCGAAGGCGTGACGGCGAAGAAGCTGGTCGACGGCATCCGCGCCCTCGGCCACCGCGACGTGGAATACGTCACCAGCAACGACGAGGTGCTCGCGCGGCTGGCCGACCTCGCCCGGCCCGGCGATCTGATCATGACCCTGGGCGCGGGCGACCTGAACAAGGTGGCCGCGAAACTGGTCGAGCGATTGCAGCGGGGGACAGCGTGACGACGGGGCATATCCACGACCGGCTGAAACAGATCTTCGGCGACCGCTGTGAGTTCGACGTGTCGATGGCGTCGCTGACCACCTGGCAGGTCGGCGGCCCGGCCGATTGCCTGGTGCGGCCCATCGCCCTCGACGAGATCGCGGCGGTGATGCGCCTGTGCGCCGAGTTCCAATTGCCGGTGCGCGTGGTCGGCAACGGCTCGAACCTGCTCATCCTCGACGGCGGACTGCGCGGCGTGACGATGCTCATCCGCCAGGGTTTCGACCGTTTCGAACCGCGCTTCGCCGCCGACGACCGGGTCGAGCTCATCGTGGGCGCGGCGCTG
>PMZC01000072.1 GCA_003170555.1 Deltaproteobacteria bacterium | reverse complement strand
CCCCAAGCCCCAAGCCTCAAGCCCCACGCCTCCGGCTTTCTGCCTCCGGTCTTCATTGGAAAAACGAATCGGTCAGTCCGGTATTGAGGCGGTAGTTCGCGAACACGTTGCGCGCTTCCATGCGGCGCTTCATCCAGGCCAGTTGCACGTCGCCTTTGATCGCGATCTCGACCGGCAGCCATACGTTGTTCGCCACCGGTTGCAGCGTCGCGGCGAACTCGACCGTGCTGGTGACGAGGTGGCGTTGAACAAACGTGCCTTCGAGGCGCGCCACGCGGCACGAGTCAGTCGGCAGAAAAATGCGGCCGCGCTGGAAATTCGTTTCGCCCGGCGCCAGCGAAGTGAACTTGAGCACGCGCATCGGCCGGCCGAAAAGCAGCGGCGGGTTCGTTTCTTCCTCGAGGCGGAAGCGCTGCTCGTTGCCCGGGCGGAAGACCTCGATGTCGGAAAAGCTCAACGCGTTGTCCAGCCCCAGGCGCTCGAAGTACAGGTCGTTCTGTTGCACCGGCCGCCCGTTGAGCGTGGCCGAGACGAACACCTCTTTCTTTTTCGGCGGCTTCACGTAGAGCTTTTTGATCACCACGATGTCGCGGTCGAGCGCGCCGTCGGTTTTCCATGCTTTGCGGTAGCTGGTCAGATCGCATTGGAAGTCGGCGAACGCGGCGAAGTTGCGCTGCGCCTCGGCCCGCGCGCAGTCGGCCAGGGACGGCGTGGCCGCGTGAGCGACCAGCGTGAACGGATAGATCGCCGCCGCGACCAGCAACAAGAGAACGACGACAAAAATGACGGCGAGAACGACGGCGGCTTTTTTTGTCATGGGCGGATCTCCGTAGCTCGCCGAGTGTACCAGCAACGATTGATTCGAAAAACAGCACCTTGGTGGCCTTGCCTAGCGCCGCGATGTTATATTTGTCTTATTCTGGAGGTCACTCATGTGGCGAATCACCCTCGCGGCGTTGTTGATCGGCGGATGCGCGATCGCGGCGTCCATTTTGCGCATCACCGAAAACGACGGCGGCAAGACGTTCGAGATGAAGGTCGGCGACACCTTCGAGCTGTCGCTGAAGATGGCGAGCGGCACCGGCTATATTTGGGAGTTGTCGCCGGTGGACACGCATCTGCTGCAGGCCGACGAACGTCGCACGCTCGCGGACAACCCGTCGATGCCCGGCGCGCCGGTGCGCGTCATCTGGCCGTTCAAGGCGCTGGCGGCAGGCCGCACGACGCTCACCGCGCTGCTCGTGCGCCCTTGGATGCGCGACCAACCCGCCGAAAAATTTCAGGCGACAATCGTCATTCGGTAGGGGCGCACCGCTGTGCGCCCTCGGTTTGGGCGTATCGCAATACGCCCCTACGCCCGACGCAGATGAGGGCCGTTGCTGCGTTCAATTCTTCACTTTTCATTTTCATCCGAGGTGAATTGGTCCAGTGCCGGCAACAGACCTTCGACGTGCGTTTGGACGAACTGCGCGGCCTCGACCAGCGCGTGGTACATCGTGGCGCTTTGCTTCATGTTCAGTCGCAGCGTTTCGAGCTCGTTGAGCCCGGTGTAGTCGAAACACGCGCGCAACACGAGCAACGCCTGGTCGGCGGCGACGCTGAGCAGATCGTTCAACGGCGGCATCAATTCCTTGAGGCGCCGCTCCTGTTTTTCGATCCGGCGCAGCGCCTGGTTGACGCGGTCAGCCGGCGGCGGCGACGCAAGTTGTTGCTGTAATTCCAGCGACAGGTCTTTCGCGCGCCGGGAGCATTCGATCACTTCGCGCAAACCGCGCAACGTGCGCTGCACCTGGCGCTTCACGCGCGGCCAGTCCGTACCGGACGCGACGCACAAACTGTCCAGCGCGCTCACGGCATCGAACGGCTCGCCGAGAATCGCCGCCGTCGCGTCGGCGAACGTCATCTGCTCGGCCGCGGCGATTTTCGCGCCGCCTTCCGTGCAATTGACCACGCGCAGGCCGGCTTCGCGCGCGAGCGGAATGTTTTCCTCAAACCAGAGCAGGTAGCTGCGGAGGTTGGTCTTGGACACGACCTGGCCGCCGTGATAGCCGTCGAGCACGCACAAGGTCGGGTCGGCGTCGAGCTGCGCCCGCAACGCGCGCGCGATCTGTTCGTCGTTGAGATTCTCCACCCCGCCGGTGCCGATGCCCGCCGCGTGGCTTTGTCCCGCCGCGCCGAAAGCCAGGTCCTGCCCGATCAGCACGAGCGGACTGCAGCGCATCAGCGCGGCGAGCGAAAACGCGGCGGTCGACACCGAGCCGCCGGTCGGCAGCATCGCGCGCTCCTGGTCGAGCAGACGCATCATCCAACCGGAGTCCGGGTGAATGTTGGCGTAGTAGAAAATGCCGCGCGCCGGCACGCGCCACAGCTCCGGATGACACTTGGCTTGAAATACGCCGAAGCCGTCGCGGATTTCCTCGATGCCGCGGTTGCTCGCCCCGTCGATCTCGATCACGTCCAGGTCGTCGCCGCGGGCGATGGCGACGCACGCGTCGCACGTGCCGCAGGGCTTGGCCGTCGGCCCCTCGCTCGAAAGGCAGTTGAGGGCCTTGGCGAGGATGCGGGCCATCGTGGTCTTNNCGCGGATTTCCTCGATGCCGCGGAACTGGCCGAGAATATCGTTCGACTCGAGCGCGACGGTCAGGTCGGGCGTCACCCCGCTGGCCACGCATTTGCGCAGGGCGGTGCCGACGCTGATGATCACGCCCCGTCCCTTCCACTCGCGCAGCAGGTGCACGTTCCGGTCGAGGCTCGGTCCCGCCGAAACGATCACCGCCGGCCGGCCGCGAAATGCCTGCGCCAGCGCGACGATCGACGGCCGCGCCGCGTAGGCGGGGAAATTGCCGAACAGATTGGCGAACCATTCGCGGTTCTTCATCAAGTTGGTGGTCAGGAACAGATCGCGATTGCGCACCAATTCCTTCACCCGGTCGTGCAGCCGCTCGAGTTCGGCCGGCAGCAGCGCTTGCATACCCGGCAACGCCAACACGCACAGATCGGGCAGGAGGCCGACGCCGTATTCAATCGGAATGAACAGGTGATCGACGGAGGTGACGATGGTCAGCCGCTCGTGGCGCAGCACCTCCGCCAGATCGCTCGCGCCGCAGGCCGCGCGCAACACGCCGAGGCGCGGTTCAACGACGAAGACCAGCGCGGTGGTCCGCTGCANNGCGGGGCGTACTTCGATAGCACCTGCCGGCCGTCGATCGCCAGCGTGAGCGCGCCGTCACGCGCGGTCTCGATCGTGACCGCCGGATCGTCCGGCGCCTCGCGCACGGCGGTCGCCAGCGTCGGATTGCGCGCCGCCAGCGCGTCGCAGTTTTTTTGCAGCAAGTCGATTTGGAACAACGGACCGCTCACGAGCCCAGCCTCATCCCCGTGCGAATCGCGCCCTCCGCCCAGAGGGCATGCGCGCCCTGCTCCGCGCCGTCTTCCCACTGCACGCGGCGCAGCGCCAGCAGCCGGCCGTCGCCGCACGCGACGAGCAACGCGCCTTCCGCGGCTCCCGCCGGAAGTTGCGCCCCGACCACCTTGCCGTTCCGCGACCGGCCGGGCGGCGCGTCCAGCAGTTCTTCTGCGCGCCACACCATCAGGCGCCGTCCATTGACCATGGTGAACGCGCCCGGATACGGGTGGGTCAGCGCGCGCACCCAGTTGTACAACTCGTGCGCCGGCCGCCGCCAATCGATCACGCCGTCCTCCGGCTTGCGGCGCGGCCACGGCGGATCGACCGGCGTGCGTTGCGGCGTGCGCGGCAGCGTATGCGCGGCCAGGCGCGGCAGTATTTCCTCGACCTGTTCGATCTGCACGCGTGTGATCGTTTCGTAGAGCGAGGCGGCGTCGTCGGTGGGCCGCACGGTGAACGGCCGCTGGTCGGCGAGCTCGCCGGCGTCGACCCGGCGGGCCAGCCAATACAGGCTCGACGCGCTTTCGGTCAGGCCCTTGATCAACGTCCACGGCACCGGCGCGCGGCCGCGTCCTTCCGGCAGGCGCGTCGGATGCAGGCCGAGGCAGCCGACGCGCGGCAGCCGCAGCAGCTCGTGCTCGACAATCTGGCTCCAGCCGAACACGCACAGGTAATCGGGCGCGGCTTCGCGCACCGCGGCCACGACGCGCGGCTCGTTGATGTCGGCCGTGCGGAGCAGCGGAATCGTGTTGTCGTCGCACAGCGAACCGAGATTGGCGAAGCCCGAGCGGCCGCGCAGCGACGCGGCGTAGCCCAGCGCCAGCACCGGCCGCGCGCCGCGGTGGACCATCGCGGTCATGATGCGGCGGCTCGACTCGACCCCGCCGGCGAACACCACGCGCACGTTGCGCAGGTCGAAGGCGAGATCGAGCGGCAGATAGAACGTCTCGCCCTCGTGCAAATACCCCGCGTGCTGCAGCGCGGCGGCGATCGCGCGCGACGGCCGTTCGACTTCCACCCGCGCCGCGGCGAATTCCTGCAAGGCCCGACGCGCCCCGGTCATCGCGAGCGGCACGGCCAACGCCTGATTGGGGCAATCGAGCCGCGCCGTCGCGTGCTCGCCCGCCGGCTGCGCGATGAAAGTTCCCTCGTCTTCATCGCGGCGCGCGCGCACGATCAGCGAAGTCCCCTCGCGCACGGACTCGACGACCAGATCGGTGAAGAACAGGTCTTTCATACCATCTCCCAGGTCAGGATATCGTCCTCCTCGACGTCGACCTTCACCTGGCGGCCGACGACGAGCGGGATGAACTTCGGATGAATGCCGTAGCCGGGTCGCTTCACGGCGAGCATCTTTTCTTCGATGACCGCGCCGCGCGGAATGCGGCACGCCGCGACCAGACTGCGCCGCGCGCCTTGATAGAAGACCTCCTCGCTCGGCGTGTGGTGCTTGATCGGCCGGCCCAACGCGGCTTCGGTCTGGCGGATGGCGGCAACCATCTCGCGCAACTCGCCGGGCTCCAGCGCGAACGGATGATCGGGTCCCTCCATCTGGCGCGACAGCGTGAAATGTTTCTCGATGATGTTCGCCCCGCGCGCGACCGCCGCGATGTCGCTGACGATGCCGAGCGTGTGATCGGAGAAGCCGACCGGGACATCGAACGCCTGGCGGATGGTGTCCATCGCGCGCAGATGCAGGTCTTCGAAACGCGGCGGATAGCCGATGGCGCAGTGCAACAGGGCGACTTCCTTGCCGCCGGCCTGGTCGATCGTCTCCAGCGCCAACTCGATGTCGCCGAGCGAAGCCATGCCGGTCGACAGAATGATCGGCTTGCCGGTCTGCGCCGCGGCCTTGAGCAGCGGCAGGTGCGTGATCTCGAAACTGGCGATCTTGAACGCGGGCACGCCGGCCTGGTTGAGTTGCTCCACGGCCGCCAGATCGAAGGGCGTCGACAGAAAATGCAGCCCGTGGTCCGCACAGGCGCGCGCGAGATCACCGTGCCATTCGCGCGGCATCTCGATGCGCTTGATCAGCTCCCAGGTATCTTCCTTGAGGTGGGCGAAACGCGGCGCCTTCTTCGAGTACATCGTCTCGGCGCTGTAGGTCTGCCACTTCACCGCGTCCGCGCCGGCCTGCGCGGCGACCTCGATGAGCCGCAGCGCGATCGACCAGTCGCGATTGTGATTGCTGCCGGCCTCGGCGATGACGTAGCAAGGCTGCCCGTCGCCGACCAGCCGCTCCCCGATGCGCACCTGTCTCATTCTTCCCTCCCCAGCCAGTGGAGAATTTCGCCGGCGGCGCGCCCGGCGCCTTTGCCGTCGACCAGTTGCCGGCCGCTCGCGCCCATCGCCTGCCGCAGGTTTGGCGAGCGCACGAGCAGCGCCGCCAGCGCCCGCAACTCGTCGGCGTCATCCGCGCGGCGCAGGAGCCGATGCACGTTTTCCTCGGCCCAGCGTGCGGCGGCGGCGACTTGATTGTCCGCCACCGGCGCCAGCACCGCCGGCCGCCCGAGGCACGCCAGTTCGGTCGCGGTGACCCCGCCCGCGCTCACGGCCAGCGACGCGCGCGCCATGCGCGCCGGCAGATTTTCCGGCGACGCGACCAATTCCACCTCGCGTCCTTTCGCCGCCGCCGCGCGCACGGCCGCTTCGACCTCGGCCCGCGTCGGCGCGCCCGGGCCGATGACGACTTCGAGCGCGAAGTCCTCGGCCACGTCGGACAACGCCTTCGTCGCCCACGCCGTTTTGCGGCCGATGTCCGTCGCCCCGAAAATGATCATCACGCGCAGCCGCTGGTCCGGCGCCGTGTCGCGCGCGGACGCGAACTCCGGCCGCAGCAGCGCGTAGGACAGGCCCAACAGCAGCCGCCGGCCGCCCAGCCGACGGTAGACCGGCCGCGATTCGTCGGCGGTGATGTTGGGGTTGATGACCAGCTCGGCGGGCAGGTCGCGGTCGGCCAGATCGTCGATGATCGCCGCGGGAACGCCCGCTTCGCGCCAGGCCCGCAGATACTCCGGTCCGTACAGGTACGAGTCGACCAGCACCGCCGCGGGCCGCGGCGTCGCCGGCGCTTCCGCCGTCGTGAAGCGGTCGCGCGGTTCGGGTTCAAAGCCCTGCGCCCGCGCCACGGCGAAGGCGGCCGGATCGCCGCCCAGCGCGAAACGCACCTGCGCGCCGCGTTCGCGCAACGCCTCGGCGAGGGTCAACATGCGCATCAGGTGACCGAAGCCGGTCGCGGCGTCGGCGTGGGTGCGACACAAAATCACCGGGGCGTTTTTCACAGCCACGTCCATTAGTATATCATCGACGGTGAATCTTCTCCGGTTTGACTTTGGACGCTAGCCCGCCGGGTAAGCGCGGTCAAGCCGAAAGCGAGGCGCACATGGGCGAATCGACCGCCGCGCGGCCCGTCGTCGGCGCGATCATTCAGGCGCGCGTGGGTTCGAGCCGACTGCCGCGCAAGGTGCTGGCGACCTTGGCGGGCCGGCCGGTGTTGGCGCACGTCATCGAACGGCTGCGACGCTGCCGCCGGCTCGACCGCATCGTCATCGCAACCTCGACCGCGCCGGACGACCGCGAGCTGCTCGACTTCGCGCGGGAGCACGGCGTCGACGCGTTCGCCGGCAGCGAGGAAGACGTGCTCGAGCGCTTTCGCGGCGCGGCCGCCGAGTTCGGGCTCGAGGTCGTGGTGCGCATTTGCTCGGATTCGCCGCTCGTCGACTGGGTGTTGATCGACCAAATGGTGGACGACCTCGTCGCCGGGCGCGCCGACTACACGATCGTCGACGAGTCGATACGCCACGCCTGCGAAGGTTTCGAGGCGGTGACCGCCCGCGCGCTCGACCGCGTGGCGCAGCTCACCGACGCGCGGAGCGATCACGAGCACGTCACGATCTACATCCGACAACACGCGGAGCAGTTTCGCGTGATCTATCAGGACGCGCCGGAAAGCCTGCGCGGCGAGTTTCGCCTGAGCATCGATGTCGCGGCCGATTTGGAATTGATGCGCCGCCTCTACGACGCGCTCTATCGGCCGGGCGAGCCGATCGAGCTGCGCGAAGCGGTGCGCTGGCTGCGCGAGCATCCGGATGTTTACGCGCTCAACGCGCACGTGCGGCAGAAGCCGGCCGCGGCGCCGACGCGGCAGGTGCTGTTCGTGCTGGCCGCCGACTCGCCGCTCGAAGCGGTGATGACCCTGGCGCGCCGGCTGGCCGAAAGCCGCCATGCCGTGATCACGATCGTCTCGCCGCTCGACGCCGACCGCCTCGCCGCGTTTACGGCGCGGGGCTATCGCGTGATCCAACCGTCCACGCCGCTGGCCGAGCCGCGTCCGGATCTCGTGCTGTACGACGAGAATTCGTCGACCACGAACTGGCTGCCGTGCGTCGGCGTGCGGTGTCTGCCGCTCGCGACACGCTGGGAGCAGATCGCCGAATTGTTGCCGGATCTCAGTTGATGTAGCCCAGGCTGCGCAATTGCTGCAGTTCCTGCGGCGAGGCGGGGGTCGCTTTCATGCCGGGCACGAGACGGCCGTACGATTCGACCGTGGTGACGTTAGGCGTCTTGCGGAACACGCTGAGCCAAACCTGGCCGGGCATGTCGCGTCCGATCGGGAGGCCGAGAATGGTGAGCGCGGTCGGCGTGATGTCGAACACCGAAGCGTGTTTCACTTCCGACCCGGGTTTGATGTCGCGGCCGGCGACGAAGAACAGGCCGGAGTGGAAGTGTCCGCCCGACGACGGGTTCATCTGCAGGAAATCGCGCACGGCGATCTGACGGCCGCCGACGTTCAGCTTTCGTTCGTGATAAAGCGCGTCAAACAGCACGACGCCGTCCAACCTCACGCGGACCGCCAAACCCACCGACCCTTCGTTGCGAAACGAGGCCATCGAGCGATCGGTCACTTCGGTGAACGGCCGGGCGCCGTCCTCCAGCCGCGCGTCGCGCAACTGCTGGGCGAACTGACGCGAATCAACGGTCTGATCCGCGCAAAGCTGAATTTCGTTGATATCGTTGGTGTCGCAAGAGCGAAAGCCCGGCAACGCGACGGCCTGGGCGAACGCCTCGCTGTTCACGATGACCGGCGGCGTCTCCGGCATGCCTTGGAAGCCGTGGTCGGAGTTGATGAGAATGACCGTCTCCGGCCCGGCCATCAGCATCGCCGTCGCCACCCACGAGTCGAGATTGCGGTAGGCCTGCGCAATGCGCGGCCCGTCGAACGCCGCTTCTTCTTCGGGCACCGCCCAGCCGTGGGCGCGGAACGGCTCGGGATCCATATCTTTCCAGTATTGATGGCCGCAGTGATCGGACTCTTCTTCATAGATGATGACCAGCCGCGGCCGCTCCGCCGCGATCGTGCGGCGGAAAAGCTGCAGCTTGCGGGTGAGGTCGGGCGTCGGTCCGAAAAAGTTGAGCGCCGGGTCCATCAGCAGGCCGCCGCCGACGATCGTTTTCTGCCCGGAACGTGCAAGCATCTGCCACAACCGCGGCGCTTTGATGTTCGCATAGGTGAGCGCCACCGGATTGCCGGTGGCCACGTCGTGGGACAAGAAGTCTTCGATCCCGTGTTGCCCGGGAGTCAGGCCGGTATAGATCGTCGTCCAGACCGCCGGCGAGCTCGTGCCGCAGCAGCTTTCGATCAGACCCCGCGTTCCTTTTTCCAGCAAAACCGAAAACGCGGGCAACTCATGACGCTCCATCCCCGCGCGGAACAGGCTTTCGGTCATGCCGTCGAATCCGAGCATGATCAACCGCGGGGCGTGCGCATATTTCCAGCTCATGTCGCGGTAGATCTCCGGATCCTTCGGCGAGAGCGTGATGCTCTCCGGCCACGGATCGGTCAATCTTTCCCACCGATACCGGCGCAGGTAACCCGGCGCGTCGATCATGAAGCGGACCAATCCGCGATAGATCTCCAGCGACATCGTCGCGCCGCGCACCGGGGCGCCGGTCAGCAGATCGACGAGGGCTGGAAGCTCAGGCGTTTTACGATACTGTCCGATGGTGTCGAGGACGCCCGGAGCGGCGACGATTTTCGGTTTGGTCGGCAAGTTGGCTTGAGGTTTTTTATCACAAGCGGCGAAGAACGAAATCAGCGTGAAGAGTAGTGCGGCAAGCAATAACTTCCGCCACATCAGCGACCGCCTACGACCCCCATCCCGTTAACTAGAATGACAAGGCGCCGCCATGGTGTCAACACTTTTCTGTTGGCGGGCCGCGCGAATGCGTTACAATGACCGCCCATGCAGATACGGTTGTCCCGCTTGATCTCCGTGGTTCGCCGACGTTTGCCGCTGCGCCGTCTGCTGCTGGCGGCGATCGGCTTGTGGCGCGGCGTTTTTTCCCGGCGGGCGGCCTTCGCGCTGATCGCCGCCGGCCTCGCGCTGGTCGTGGTTGTTGTGGCGGCCGAAGTGCTGGTGCGCGCGTACGACCTTGATTGGCGCATCATTCGCAAGCTGCTCTATTACCAGGCGGCCGATCTGCCGGCCTACGAAGCGGTGCTCGACCCGGTGCTCTTCTTCCGCCTCAAACCCAACGCCGAGGCCAACCACGGCTGGGTGCGCATCGACCGCTTCGGCTATCGCGGGCGCGACCACAGCGCGGTGAAGCCGCCGGGTGTTTACCGCATTCTGTGCGTCGGCGGATCGAACGTGTACGGCCTGGGACTGTCCAACGACGACACCTGGCCGGCGCAGCTCGAACGCGAGTTGAACGAGCACTACACCGGCCGCTACGAGGTTTGGAACGGCGGCGCGTGCGCGTACGTCGGCACGCAAATGGCCCGCATCGCCGACGAGATGCTGGCGAAGTACGATCCTGATCTGATTTTCATCGGCCTCTCGAACGCGGGGGCGCCGGCGTTCCTGGCCAAGACGCCGGTCGAGCCGTACTTTGAAAAGTTTCCGTCCTTGTGGCTGAAACTGTTTCGCGCGGATTTCGCTTTTCCGCTGCGTCGCCGGTCACCGGCGGAAACGCGGTCCCTGATCGAACGCGTGCGCCTCTACCGCTTTTTCTACGCGGCCTGGATGGGCGTGAAGAAAACCGGCTGGTCCGACGACTACGACTTCGAGATCGACAACGAAATCGCGATCCGCAAGCTCACGCAAAGCTGCGCCGCGCGAGGCGTACGGACCTGCTTTTACGTCTACCCCGGCGCGGACCGCGATTGGATCAAGACCTACACGCTGTTGTTGAAAACGCCGATCTGCGCGCTGGGCGCCAGCGGCCTGCCGGAGGAATACGGCAACGTTCATCCGACCGCGTACGCGGCGACCTGGTGTGCGCAGGAAATCGCGCGACGCCTGGCCGACGCCGGCCTGCTCGGCGCCGTGAGCCCGAAAACGCCGCCGCCGGAGCCGCCGGCGAGCCGGGTCGCCTCGCCGGCCGACTACGCGGGCTTTTCGCCGGCCGGCGCGGTGCGCATCGAAAAGGACACGACCTACCTGCCGGGCGGCTCGTTCATGATGGGCTGCTCGCCCGGCGATCCGTATTGCTACGACGACGAGACGCCGCGGCACCAGATCACGTTGTCCCCGTTTCGCATCGACCGCACCGAAGCGACCAACGCGCAGTACGCGGCTTGCGTGCGCGCCGGCGCCTGTAACCAGCCCGTGGCCCCCGACCGTTTCCACCGCGAGCCGGGCGACTACCCGGTGGTCGGCGTACGCTTTGAACAGGCCGCCGCGTTTTGTCGCTGGCGCCGGATGCGGCTGCCCACCGAAGCCGAGTGGGAATTCGCCGCGCGCGCCGGCGGCCCCGCGCGCCTCTACGGCGATCCGGACGACATTGCGTGGTATCACGACAACGCCGATCGTCACGCGCACGCCGTGGCCCAGAAGCGGCCGAATGCGTGGGGTCTGTACGACATGTTCGGCAACGTGTGGGAATGGTGCTTCGACGGCTACTCGATGGAGTACTACCAGACCTCGCGCGGCGCCGATCCGCAGGGCGAAACCAACGAACGTTACCGCGTGGTTCGCGGCGGCGCCTGGTTCACCGACCGGCGCTATCTGCGCGCCTCGTACCGTCACGCGCCGAAGGCGGTCACGTTCAGCTCGATCGACCTGGGCTTCCGCTGCGTGCAGAGCGCCGCGGCCGGCGGCGGAGGAGCGCCGTGACCGGCGGGCCGCGGCCGCCCCGGCGGCTGATCCCGCCCAAATTGCTGCTGGCGCTGCTGGCCGTCCGGCGGCGCGCGTTCTCGCGTCTGGCCGGCCTGATCCTGCTGCAGATCATCGCGGCGATCGTGGCGGCGTATTTCGTGATCGGCGCGCTGGTCCCGGTTTACGACCTCGACTGGCGCGTCATTCACCAACTGCTTTATTACCAGGCGGCCGAGTTGTCGGCCTACGAAGCGGTGCTCGAC
>PMZC01000394.1:1905-7577 GCA_003170555.1 Deltaproteobacteria bacterium | reverse complement strand
GCCGCGCGCAGTTTGCCAGTGCTGGCAGACGATGGCACAGCCTTGGCCTCGTCGCACGGCGACTCGGTCAAGACTGTGGCACACGTGGAATGAAACCGAAAACAGAGACGACCAAAAAGGACGATGACCGCCATGCCTGGTTATGACCTGGGCCGAGCGGCGCGGCTGCTCGAGTGGGATCACGTCGCCGAGCGGCTGGCCGGATTGGCGGCGAGCGAGCCGGGGCGCGCGCGCTGCCGGGCGCTGCCGTTTCTCGACGACCCCGAGCAGATTCGCCGCGCGCTCGCCGAAGTATCCGAGGCGCGCGAGTTGCTCGAACGCGGCGTCGAACCGCAATTCGCCGACGTGGTCGACCTCGGCGCGATCGTCAAGCGGGCGCGCGTCGGCGCGGCGCTCGACGGCGTCGACCTGCTGATCGTCGCGTCATTGCTGCGCGCGAGCCGCCGCGTGAAGACGCTGCTCGAAAAGGAAGCCGACCGCCTGCCGAAACTCGCCGAGCACGCGCTGCGGCTGCCGGCGGAGGTCGTGCTCGAAAAAGAAATCTTCCAACGCATCGAACGCGACGGCCGCGTCGCCGACACGGCCAGCCCCGAACTGGCGCAACTGCGCGACCGCTACCGCATCGTCCACGCGCAAATCCACGCCTCGCTCGAAGCGATTCTGGCCGACCCGAAATACGAAGACATCTTGCAGGAACGCATCTTCACGCTGCGGTCGGGCCGCTTCGTGCTGCTGGTCAAACACGAGCGGCGCGGCAGCGTGGAAGGCATCGTGCACGACATCAGCCAGACGGGCCAATCGCTGTTCATCGAACCGCGCGAGGTGACCGATCTGAACAACCGCCTGCGCACCGCCGAGCTGGAAATCGAGCGCGAGATCTATCGCATTCTGCTCGAACTCACCTACAAGGTGCAGGCCGTCGCCGACCCGCTCGAGCAGGCGGTGGACGCGCTGGCGGAGCTCGACCTGATCTTCGCCAAGGGCCGGCATTCGCGCGAGCTCGACGCGCATCCGGTCGAAACGGCGAAGTCGGGTTCGATCGCCCTGCCCCGCGCGCGACATCCGCTGCTCGTCGAGCAGTTGGGCGAGGTGGTGCCGAATGACATCGTGCTCGACGACGTGCGCACGCTGGTGCTGTCCGGCCCGAACGCCGGCGGTAAAACCGTTTTCCTCAAGACGCTCGGCATCTGCGCGTTGATGTTGCGCGCCGGGCTGCACCTGCCCTGCGGGCCCGACGGCCGCCTGCCGGTCTTTCCGCGCCTCTTCGCCATGATCGGCGACGAGCAGTCGATCGAGCGCAACCTGTCGAGCTTCTCCGGCCACATCCTGAATTTGAAGGGCATCGTCGACGAACTCGTGCCCGGCAGCCTGGTGCTGGTCGACGAAATCGGCGAAGGCACCGACCCGGCGCAGGGCATCGCGCTGTCCAAGGCGGTGCTCGAACATCTGCACGAACACGGCGCGCGCACGGTGGTGACCACGCATTTTACCGAACTGATGGCCATGGCGCAGGTGCGCGAGGGTTTCGCCAACGCCTCGATGGCGCTCGACCCCGCCACGATGTCGCCGAACTACCAGCTCATTCCGGGTATGCCGGGACGCAGCGGCGCGTTCGCCATCGCCGAGCGGCTGGGCCTGGCCAAATCTATCGTCGAGCTGGCCAAGCGCTACGCCTCGGGCTCGGACACCGATCTCGATCAGGTCATCGCCCGCCTCGAAGCCGAACGCGCGAAGTGGGCGGCGGAAACGCAGAAGGCCGAAGCCGCGCGCCAGGCAGCCGAGGACGAACGCGGCCAGCAGCAGCACATCCTCGCCGAGCTGCGCGCGAAGAAGGCGACGCTGGTCGCGCAGGAGCGCGAGCGGTTCGTGAAGGAGATGACGACCGCGCGCGCCGCGATCAAGCATGCGATTCGCAAGCTGCAGGAGGCGCCGTCGTTCAAAGCGGCGGACGAAGCGCGCGCCGAGCTCGAACGCATCGAGCGCGCGGTGGAGGAAGTTCTTCCCGCGCCCGCCGCCGAGCCGCCGCGGATCGTGCTGGAGCCGATCGAAGACTGGTACGCGCTGCCGGAAGGCGCGACGGTGTTCGTGCGCAGTGTGAACGATTATGCCCAGGTGCTGGAAAAACCCGACGCCAAGGGCCGCGTGAAAGTGCAGATCCGCGAAAAGCGCCTGACGCTGCCGGCGGCCGAATGCTATCTGCGGCCCGCTGCGCCGACGCCGCCCGCGCCGACCGCGTCGGTGCATATCATCAACGTGCAGGCGGCGCCGAAGACCGACATCGAGCAGCGCAGCGAGGCGCTGGAGCTCGATCTGCGCGGCCAGACCAGCGATGAAGCGCTCGCCGCGACCGAGACGTTTCTCGATCAGGCCCTGCGGCAGCGGCTGACGCGCGTGTTCGTCATTCACGGCCACGGCACCGGCGTGCTCAAACGCGCCGTGCGCGACTACCTCGCCTCGTGCCCGTACGCCAAATCGTGGCGCCCCGGCCAACGCGGCGAAGGCGGCGACGGCGTCACCGTGGTGGAAATGGATTTGTAGGCGCGCCCGCCCGTGTTTTCGTAGGGGCGAGGCATGCCTCGCCCATTGCGGGCGACCCATGGGTCGCCCCTACGGTCGGCGATTTCCGCGAAGGGCGAAGATCAGAACCGCAGCCAGTTCGGCGACGGCGGCGCCAGGGTGACATGCAGCGTCACGCGCTGGGCGTTGATATGTTGGTCGGGCGCGCCTTCGCCGAGATGGCCCACCTGGCCGAGGTAGCTGTACGCCAGGCCCGTACCAAGCCAATTGAAGAAGTAGTAGTCGGCCTCGACCGCGCCGCGCCCGGCGTCGATATTCGCCGCGGGCTGCAGGTAGTTGGTGTAATCCGCTTCTTCGGTCGTCTCGAAGTGCTGCGTCCACCGCTGGCTGAACGACGAAGCCACCGTCTGCGTGAGCACCGCGCCGGCCAGCCCGTGCGCGGGCGCGACGCTGCGCGTGTAAGAGAACACGAGATTCGCATGCTGGAAGACCTTGAGGATCGTCAGGCGCTGGTACCAGTCGGGGTGGTCCATCTCGTACGCGTCGTTGCGCCGCACGCAGGGCAGAATGACGCCGGCGCGCACGTCGAACGACAGCGTCGGCGACGCGGTGAAGATCATCCCCGCGCCGGGAATGTGCGTGTCGAAGTCGTTCGGGTCTTTGAGTTTGACCGGGAACGACGGCCGCATGCTGTAACGATGGTCCACGAAGCGGCGAAAGAAATCGTAGTGCGGCGAAAACAGCGCGCGATTGAAATCGTAGAAGAGCACCATGTTGTAGGAAGGCGAGATGCGCTGCGTGAAGGTGGCGAAGGCCGCGTGTTCGACCACGTCATCCAGCAATTCGTTGCGAAATTCGGTCGTGCCGAAGCTGTAACCGGCCTCGACCGTCGAGAGCCGCGTGATCGTATACAGCGTCGAGACGCCGATCGTGTTGGCCAGCGACTCGGTGCGCAGCGACTCGACCGCGCTGGTCGACGTCGAGAACGGCTGGTCGCGCGGGTCGGTGTAATAGACCAGGGCGTCGGTGAAGGTCAAACGAACCAGCGGGCTCAGCCAATACGCCCAGCCCGCCGTGCCGTTGTAGTATTCGGGCCAGCCGTCGAACTGGTCGTAGCGGAAATAATGGCGAAACCCCACGCCGGCGCCGACGAACGCGTGCGTGCGGTAGGAATCATAGGTCAGCGCCAGGCCGGGAAAGGCGGTCACGGAAAAATCGGACAGCTTCGCGTGATCGCTTTCTTCGGGGGTGAGCAGCAGGTTGTCGGTCCATTCGCCGGTCACCACCAGCGAAGGCACGAGAGTGAAGCGGCCGGCCGACGCGCTGAGCGGCAGCAGCACCAACAGCAAAACGAAGGGCAGCGTTCGGCGCAACGCGCGCACGGGGCCTCGCTTATGGCACGATGATGGTGTCGCCGGGCCGCAGCACTTCATCGGGCCGCGCGCCGGCGACAATGTCGTCGTAGTTCACCACGAATCGTTTGGCGCCGCCGGTGAGTTGGCGCAGGATGACGATCTTGCCGCGGCCGGCGAATTCACCGAGGCCGCCGGCGAGGCTGATCGCCTGCACCAGCGTCGTGCGGCCGTCGATCGGATACGTGCCGGGGTGCGACACCGTGCCTTGCACGTAAATCTGATAGCTGTGCACCTGCGAGACCACCACGGTCACTTCCGGGTTGGCGATGAACCGCGTGAACTGCGCCTGCAACTGCACCTTCAAGCCGGCGGGCGTGAAACCCGCGGCGGGCACATCGCCCAGCAGCGGCAGGCTGATGCGGCCGTCCGGGCGCACGGGCACCTGGCGGCTGACGTCCGGGTTCTTCCAGACGTTGATGTCGAGCACGTCGCCGGGGCCGATGACGAACTCCTGCGCGTCGACCAGCGGGCTCATCATCTGCGTGTTGACGTACGGAACGAGCGCATCGCCGCGCTTCACCCACACCGCGATAGCGTCGGGCGCCGCCGCCGCGTGCCCTTCCTGCCAGGTCGTGGTCCCGTCCGGTTTGACCTCGAGCGAACGCGCGACCACGTCGCCGGCGAGGAATTGCAGCACGATCGCCTCGGGTCCTTTGATGCGGCCCGAAGCCGTCGGCTGATCCGGAATCAACATCGTCCCCGCCGTGGCGCACGCCACCGCGAGCACGGCCAGACCAAGAAACAGCGCCACGCGTTTCATCGTCTTACCCCTCCGGCTGGTTCTCGACCGCACCCACTGCCGGGCGCGGGTGGGTCGGCTTGCCATAGCGCCCGTAACCGTAGCCGTAGCCATAACCGTAACCGTACCCGTACTTGCCGCCCTTCGTGCGCATCAGCCGACCGTCAATGTCGTTGAACACCAGACCCAGCACCGGCTTCTCGCGCAGGTCGTCCAGCGTGCGGGCCAACACCTCGCGCGGCGTGATGCGCGCCTTGACCGCGAGCAGGACGCCGTCCACCATGCCCGCGAGCTGCACCGTATCGGGAATGGGCACCACCGGCGGCGCGTCCAGAATGACGTAGTGGAACATGCGGCGCGCCTGTTCGAGCACCGCCGCCATCTTCGGGCTGATCAGCAGCGCCATCGGATCGAGCGGCACTTCGCCGGCGGGCATGACGTACAAATTCGGCAGCTCATAGCGATAAAACGCCTGGCTGAAGTTGCATTTGCCTTGCAGCACGTGGGCCAGCCCGTTGACCTTGTCGATGGCCATCGCTTCGTGCACGCGCGGCTGGCGCAGATCGGCGTCGATGAGCAGCACGCGCACGCCCGGCTCCTGCGCGATCGTCGCCGCCAGGTTGATGCTGGTGACGGTCTTGCCTTCCTGCGGCAGGCTGCTGGTGACCGAGAACACGTGCAGATTCTGCGCCTCGGCGATGTTCAGCAGCTTGTTCCACAGCACGTGGTACTGTCGCACCGCGCCCGGGTCGCCGCCGGTCAGCGCCGGCAGATACTCGCCGTTCGTCTTGTGCGTCAGGCGCACGACCTCGATGCGATCGGGCAGATCGACCACCGGCGGCAAGCGCCGCGCGGCGCCGGTCGTGGTGCGTTTCTTGACGCGGCGAATCTTGCGCACCTTCTGCTCGACCCGCCGGCCGTCGGGCAACTGCACCAACCGGCGGACGATGCGCACTTCCTGCCGTTCGTCGCCTTCATCGACCGCCACGGCCGCCAAGGCG
>PMZC01000394.1:0-1899 GCA_003170555.1 Deltaproteobacteria bacterium | reverse complement strand
GCCGGCGCCGCGGCGGCCGCCGGTTCGACGTCGTCTTCCGGAATCACCATCAGGTCCTCGTACGTCTCCTTGATGATCGTCTCGTCGATGATCTTTTTCTTGCGCGACAGGCCGATGAGCAGGCTGTTGTCGCAGATGGTGTTGACCAGCCGCGGCAGGCCTTTCGAGTATTGATAGATGCGGTCGATCGCCGCTTCGCTGAAGATGTTCGGGTCGCGCGCGCCGGCCTGCGTGAGCCGGTGCAGGATATACGCGATGGNNGATGCGCTGTTTGAGTTGGCGGAACCGATGGCTGTTCAGAATGTGCTTGAGTTCCGGCTGGCCGACGAGGATGATCTGCAGCAGCTTGCTGGTGCGCGTTTCGAGGTTGGTCAAAAAAACCACCTCGTTGAAAATCTCCTCGGCCATGTTGTGCGCTTCGTCGACGATGAGGATCGTCTTCAGATTTTCCGCGAGGCGCTTTTCCAAAAACCGGCGCAGGATCAGCACGTCTTCCGCGCGGTCGGCGCCGCGCTCGGCGATGCCGTAGTCGGCGAAGATGTAGCGATAGAGGGCCGAGGCGTCGACGTGCGTGTCGAAGAGAATGGCGATCTTCGCGCTTTCCGGAAGCTGCGAGAGCAGCGTATAGATCATCGTCGTTTTTCCCGAGCCCACTTCGCCGGTGACCACCATCAGGCACTTGCGTTCCTGGATGCCGTAAAGCATCTGCGCCAGCGCTTCGTGGTGGCTCGCGGACAGGAAAACGAATTCGGGATCGGGCGTGATGGAAAACGGCAGTTTTTTGAAGCCGTAAAACTCGGTGTACAAAACCTCTCCCCCGGCCGTTCCGACGCACGGTTGATGATTTGACGATGGGTAACATGCGAAGGCGCCCATGTCAAGCGTTGTGGCCGAATCGCGTTCGCATTCGAAAGTTCTTTTGATAATATGATCAAACTGGGGACCATCGTAGTCGACGAACACCAGATATAGATAAAGTTAAGAATCCGCCACACCACATATCGCGGAAAAAGCCTTTCTTCGTCGTCATTTCCGCGCACAGGCTTCAAGGGAAGTCGCAAGAAAGGCGTCGCAAGCGCTGATGAAGCAAATGTATCTGATTTAATTGAATTTTTCTCTTGCCAAGCATTTCGTTTTCGTGTACTTACACCATCACCAAGCGAAAACACTTGTCCGGTGATCTGTTGTTTTGGTCTTGCATGCGGCGGCGCGCGACGGCGGGAGCTAAGGTGGATTCATGATCGAACACGGCAGCACGTTGGTGGTGTGGATCGGGGTCACCGACTTGGAGAAAGCGAGCGACTTCTACGCCGAAACCCTGGGCCTGCAAGTGGCGCTGCTCGACCACCAGGCCGGGTGGGCGGAATTCGTTCACCCGCATTGCGGCGCCCATCTCGCGCTGCAGGAAGTCGACCCGGAGGAGCTGATGCCTTCGGGCGGCGCCACGGTGATCTTCGATGTGCCCGACATCGAGAAGACGATGCAGCAACTCGAAAAGAGCGGCGTGCCGTTTCTGACCGGCGTCATCGCGCTCAACGGCCATCGGCTGGCGACGTTCGTCGATCCCGACGGCAACCACCTGCAATTGCGCGACCTCACCCCGACGGAAAAACCTGTTTGACTCGCGTAACGCGATGGGTATAATGACTCGTTCCAAACGGGAGTGTTGATCTTAATCGCCAAGGAGAGTTCGATGCGTATCGCTTACCTTTGGGTTGCATTGGGTGTGCTGATGGTGTTCGGCGTCGCGTATGCCTTCGCGGCCGAGGGGAATGTGCGCGTGCAGGACAACGAATTGACGGCCGTCGAAACCGCGGCTGACGAAATGACGGATCTCGAGATCGCCGCGGCGGAGGAAGAGTTGGGCGTGTATGACTCCACCGACGACCTCACCGACGC
>PMZC01000292.1 GCA_003170555.1 Deltaproteobacteria bacterium | reverse complement strand
GATATGGACCGGCCGGACGTCGCCAAGAAACTGCTGGAGAAGGTCTTCGCCAACCTATCGAACCCGGATCCGGCGCAGCGTCTGAAAATCGCCGGCGCCGTGGTGCGCATCAGCCAGGAACTGCTCGACGTCGGCAACTCCTCGTTCCACGGCCAAATCTACAACCAAACGCTGCGCGCGTTCCGGCAAGAGAAGGAACGGTCGATCTACGCCGCGTTCCTGGCGACGCTGGTCAGCGATTTGGACCAGTTGGTCAACGCGGGTAATCTGCCGCTGGTCAAGCAGGTCTTCAAATCCGTGAACAGCCTGATGGTGGCGGAGACCGACGCGATCAAGAAACAATTCCTCGCGATGTGCGAAAAGAAAATCGCCGAGCATCACGGCGTGTTCCGCTACCTGGTCGAGCGCTTCACCGACGACGATGACCTTCAGTCGGTGGAGGCGATGAGAATCCTGCTGCAACTCGATGAGGAGCGGGTCGCCCCGGTGCTTTTCCGTTTGCTGCAGCAAAGCGAGGAGATGCGGGTGCGCAAACGCGTCATGCAGGCGCTGACGCACTTCGACCGGCCGATCGGTCCGCTCGTGCGCGAACAACTGCAGCGGTCCGATTTGCCGTGGTACTACCTGCGCAATCTGATTTTGCTGGCCGGCGATTTGAAAGCCCTGGAATGCGTGCCGGACGTCGGGAAAAATCTGTCGCACGAACATCCGCAAGTACAGAAGACGGCGCTGTCCACCTTGCTCAAACTGGGCGGCGAAGAGGCCAACCTGATCTTGGCCGCCGCCTTGCCGCGGTTGGACGCCGCGAGCCAGCGAATGCTCTATGTGTACTTCGGCACGGCGCGGAGCGGCGCTGCGATTGAGTTGATGCTCGGCAAGCTCGAACCCGGTTTGCCCGACCGGGACGAGGGGCTGGCGCTTGATTTGATCACCGCGGTGGGACGCATCGGCCTGCCGGCGGCGGCGCCGGTGATCAAGAAGATCATTCGCCCGGGCGGCCTCGGTCGGCTGTTCGGCGGCAAGGTCAACGAAAAAATTCTGCTGGCGTCGATCAAGGCGTTGGGGGAAATCGGCGGCGCGGAAGCCAAAGAGGTCATCGGCAAGTTCACCCGGCACGCCAAACCCGAGGTCGCCAAAGCGGCGCAGGTCGCGCTGCAAAACATCAAAGTCTAGCCCGCGCTATTTTCCCACGGTGGCAGCAATTCCTGAATCGCCGCGGCGGTGCGCGCGGCGGCGCCCTGGTGGTTTCGCACGGTCACGGCCCCGGCTTCTCCCATTTGATGACGTCGCTGATCGTCGGACAAAAGCGTCCGCAGCACGGCCGGCAGCTCGGCGGCATCGCGGCAAACGGCCAGNNAGCGCGCCGGCCTCGCGCAACGCGTCGACTTCCATCCGGAAATTCGGGGTCAACGGACCGACCACCACCGGCGCGCCGTAGATCGCCGGCTCGAGCACGTTGTGCCCGCCCGCGCTGGTGAACGATCCGCCGACGAAGGCGATCTCGGCGAGCTGGTATGCCCACGTGAGTTCGCCCATCGTGTCGAGCAACAGCACGTCGGCGTCGGCCGAAGCAGTCGCGGCGGAGCGGCGAACGACGCGCAACCCGCAGGCGCGCAATTCCTCTTCCACTTCATCCGCCCGTTTGATGTGCCGCGGCGCGACGATCAGCCCCAATTGCGGGAATTCGCCGCGCAACTCGATGAACGTCCGCGCGAGCAGCGCTTCCTCGCCGGGGTGAGTCGAACCCGCGACCACCACGCGGCGCGAGGCGGCGAAGGCGCGGTACAACGCTTCGGCTTGTGCGTCGATCGGCGTCGCGGCATCCAGGTCGAACTTCAGGCTGCCTAGTACGCGCGTGCGTTCCGCCGGCGCGCCGAGCGCGATGAAACGTTGGGCGAACGGTTCGGTCTGCGCGGCCACCAGATCGAAGCGCGACAGCAGCGGTCGGATCAGCCAGCGCAAGCGCCAATAGCCTGGGTAGCTGCGATCTGACAGCCGGCCGTTCACCAGCGCAAGGCGGGCGTCGTGATCGTGCGCGATGCGCAGCGTCAGCGGCCAGAGCTCGGTCTCGAACAACACGATGAGCCGCGGATCGACGCGCTTGATCCAGCGCAAGGCGCACAACATGATGTCGAGCGGGGCGAGGGTGACCGTCGCGCTGGCGCCGAACAACTCGCGCGCGCGATGCAGACCCGACGGCGTGATCGTGGCGATCACCACCGGGCCGAAGCCCAGCAGTGCGCGGATCAACCGCTGCGCCGTGTTGACTTCGCCGACCGACGCGCACCACACCACGATGGGCCGGCCGTTTTCGGATTCCGGCGGAAAGCCGAAGCGCGCGGGCAGGTCGTCCCACCAACCGCGTTTGAACAGCCCGCCGACCAACGCGACGAGCAACGCGAGCGGCAGCAGCAGCGTACCCAGCACGGCGTAGATCATCAGCACGAACATCAGTGCGGCCTCGCCGTTTGAAACTCAAGGTTCATGTTTCGTCCACCGGCGCGCCAGGGCCGCCAGATGATAGCCGACCGGGTCGGCGAAATATTCCGGCAGCGGACCCGCCCAATGAAATTCGCGCGCGTACTGCACGTACAACGTTTCCACTTCGCGCCCGCCGCGCCGCCGCGCGAATGACGGCAGGCTGACGACTTCCGCGAAGTGATGACGCATCTGCCGCGCCATCTCGAACGGGTCGACGAAGATCGCGTCTTTTCCGACGAGCCGGTCATAGTCGAGCAGGATCGTGAACTCGCTGCCGCGGTGCGAAAAGTCGGACGTGTACACCGGCGGCCGATCCGGCAGGTGGTACTGCAACTCGGCGGCGATCTGGTAGCGCGTGGTCATCAACGCCGCCGTCGGATGCTCGCGGCGAATCTCTTGAACGCGTTGCGCCAACTCGTTCCAACCATAGAACTGATCGGTGATGTCCGGGCGCACGGAAATGAGCGGCCGGAAGGTTTGGATGTGCAAGACAAGCGTCATCGCCGCAGGCACGGCGATCGCGATCGCCAGCATCGCGCGCCATAGCCGCCGGCCGCGCGCCGCGTGCAATAGATCTTCGACACCCATCGGCGCCAGCGCGAGCCAGGCCATCGCCGGCCAGTTGGCCTGAATCTTGGCTTGCAGGGAATTGACCAAAAAATAGACGAGAACCAACGCCGCCGGAATCACCAGCAACATGCGCGTCGCGCCGTCGGTCGTGCGCCGTTCGCGAAGCGTTTTGATCAGCGCCCAGATTCCCGCCGCGGCGATGAACGGGGTCACCACGCCCAACTGCCCGCCGAGATAGTCGAGCAGCGATAGCAAGCGTCGCGCGCCGACCAGCGACGGATTCTCCGCGAGCTTGGTGACCGCGTAATACGCGACCCATTGGTGCTTCATGTTCCAGGCGATCACCGGCGCGAACAGTACGACCGGCAGCAGCGCGCCCAGATAAGGCCACGGCGTGCGCAGATGGCGGCGCGCTCTGGGGTGCCACACCGCGGCGCCGGCGAGCCCCAGCGCGAGCAGGACCGCGCTGAACTTCGCGTACAGCGCGCCGGTGAGGGCCGCCCCGACCACCAGCCACCATCGCGGCCGATCGCTTTGCACCGCGACCACCGCGGCCCACCACGCGATCGCGGCGAACAGCAGCAACAGGCTGTCGTGCAGAATGAGCATCGCGCCGGCGGCGAAAAGCGGGACGATCTGCATCACCACGACGCTCCAAAAGGCGGAGCGAGAATCGAGCACGCGGCGGAGCAGCGCGAAAATGAAGAACGATGTGGCGGTCGAACACAGCGTCCCGAGCGCGCGCAGGGCGAGCACCGAATCGCCGAACAGCTTGGTCCATAGGAGAATCGCCCACGCGATGCCCGCCGGCTGATCCCAATAGCACCAATCCGGATGCAGGCTCCACGACCAGTAGTACGCTTCGTCGGGAATCAGATCGACCTGCGCGGCCAGGGCCAGCCGCAACAGCGAGAGCGGCAACAGCACCGCGCCGAGGACGAGAAACGGCCGCCGCACGGCTTACCCGTCTTCGCGGAATTGCATGCTGTAGAGGCGCGCGTATTCGCCGCCGGCCGTCATCAGCTCGTCGTGCCGCCCTTCTTCGACGATGCGGCCGTCCTTCAGCACCAGAATGCGATCGGCGCGCCGCACGGTGGACAGGCGATGCGCGATGACGAAGGTCGTGCGGCCGCGCATGAGGGCGTCCAGCGCGTCCTGCACCTCGCGCTCGGCCTCGGTGTCGAGGCTGCTGGTCGCCTCGTCGAGAACGAGGATCGGCGCGTTCTTGTACAGCGCGCGCGCGATCGCCAGGCGCTGCCGCTGCCCGCCGGAAATCTTCACGCCGAGCTCGCCGATCTCGGTGTCGTAGCCGCGCGGGAACGACATGATGAAGTCGTGGGCGTTGGCGGTCTGCGCCGCATCGATCACGCGCGGCATGTCCGGCTCGCCGGGCTCATAGGCGATATTGTTGCGCACCGACCCGGCGAACAGGAACGTCTCCTGCGTGACCATCGCCAATTGCCGGCGCAGGCTGGTCAGCGTGACGGAGCGCAGGTCGTAGCCGTCGATCGTCAGCCGGCCGCCGGTCGGATCGTAGAAACGCGGAATGAGATTGATCAGCGTCGTCTTGCCCGACCCGGTCGGGCC